>JADFCW010000024.1 GCA_017161705.1 Candidatus Sumerlaeota bacterium
AGCCGGTTGAATTGTTCGCTCGCCTGCCGTCATTCTTGTTCTCCATCGCCACCCTTCCTTTGGTGTGGCTTCTGGTAAGAAGGAGCCTTGGACGGACTCCGAGCGCCCCATCGTCGCCGGATCCAGACGAGGGGTCGGCGTCGGAAAGAGAGCGTGCCATTCTGTCCCAGGCGGCGCTGGCGGCAGCCTTCTTGCTGGCGATTTCCCCCTGGCACATTTTCCACAGCCAGGACGCCCGCATGTATGGCGTGATGATGTTCTTCTGGACGTTGTCGCTGATTCTGTTTTTCGGCGCAATCGAAAAGCCCGCTCAACCGCTCCGGTGGCCGGCGCTTGCCGTAGTCCACGCTCTCAATTTCCATCTTTCGTATCTGACTGTGTTTGTCCTGATGGGAGAGGCGCTGGCATTGGCAGGATGGCTGATCCGGCGCAAATGGCGCGAGGGCAAGGCATTCGCACTGCGGCCCTATGGCATCGGCGTTCTGATCTTTGCCGGCTTTTTCGGCCTCATGATCTCGTTCTGGTTCCATCCGGTGATGGCCCTGTTCGAGCGATATACCGACGTTCGCGCGGCCCGCATTACACCGGCCGCACGCGCAACCTACGAGCTGCTGCGCGAACAATGGCCGGCAGAACTCGGCGCGGGCTTTTTCATCGCCGTTCTCGATAAACTGCTGATTCCCGGTCTGGCCGGTTCTCTGGCGGCGCTCGTGGGGCTTTGCGCTGGCGCGGTCTTGCTGGGGCGGCGGCAACCGCTTCTCGTAGCCGTCGGAGTGCTGTCGGTTGGGCTGGCGCTGGCGGTCATGTCTCAAACGAGCGCGCGGTATTTTGCTGCACCGCGCTACACTTTTCACCTTCTTCTTTTTGCGGTTATTGCTTACGCCTGGCTAATTGTTTCCGCGGCGCAGGTGCTGGCTGCAAAAATCAGCAAGATCCGCCCGCAGCGCGCGCAAGCCGCCGCCGTGCTTGCCGCCTGCTTCGGTCTCGCCGCCCTGCTGGCGCCGACCCTGGCCCGCCACGTCCGCACCGAAAAGCAGGACTGGCGGGGAACGGTGCGCTTCCTGGAGCAATTTACACAGCCCGGCGACACGCTCCTGACCGGCCTGTGGGGCACTCACCAGGCACTTCTCTACTACAGCCCGGCCGAAATGCTTTCGAAGCTGACCGTCCGCAACTGCCTGTCGGCCGAAACCACGTGGCGCGAAATTCGCGCCACAACCGGCAGCGCGACGGTCTGGTATGTGACGTGGGGATATATTCCGCGCGAACTGGAGCGTGTGCTGAAGCCGCAGATGCAGTGCGTGGGCGTGTTCACCGGTCTCGAAGGGCGAATTTGGGTGTATTGCCGGAGAAATCTGAAAGAATAGGGCTTCCGCTAATGGAAGCTTGGTTCGCTGGGCAATCCGTCGGCGCGTCCGGCGCGGGAGGGCTTGGACCTGCATTTTATACTTGACTATGTGAATATACTGTCACATAGTCCCAAAAGAATTTCGACGGAGAGAACGACCGTGCCCCAAACTTTAATTCGTATGAAAGCCGACATTCTCAAGGCGCTAGCGCATCCGGCGCGCCTTGCCATAGTCGAGTTTCTGGGAGCATCGGGCGAGCGGTGCGTGTGCGAAATCGCCGAGCATATCGAAAGCGCTGGCGATCGCACAATGATCTCGAAACACCTGGCGGTCCTTCGCGCCGCCGGTCTGGTAACTGACCGCAAAGAAGGGCTGCGGGTGTTTTACCGTCTCAACTGCCCGTGCGTTCGCAGGTTTCTTCCATGCATCGAGCAGATACTGGAGGAGCGGGTGCAGCGAGAGCACGAGATGCTGAAGGCTCGATAGCACACAAAACGAAGAAGCCAGGCTCGATAGTGCACAAAACAATGAAGCCAAGGAGGATGTATAAATGAAAGTCCAAATTCTCGGCGTGGGATGTCCTAAATGCAGACAGCTGGAGGCCAATACAAAAGAGGCGCTCCGGCTTCTGGGAATGAACGATCCGGTGGAAAAAGTGACCGACATTCGCGAGATCATGAAATTCGGCGTCATGATGACGCCGGCGTTGGCCATAGACGGCAAAGTGGTGCTGTTTGGCAAGGTCGCCTCGCCCGCGGAAATTCAGTCTGCCATTACGTCGGTGCTGTAATTTCGGTGCTGTAATGGGGAAAAGTGCAGACAAAACGGACTGAATGGACGGGATGGAGGACGACATGAGTAAGCAGGAATGGAAAACGTTTGCGTGGCTGGCAGGGATTTTTCTCGTCGCCTATTTTTTGCCGCTGGGCAATCCAAAAATCTCGAACGCCGTGCTCGAAGCCTTTCGGCTGCTGCAGTGGTATGCGCGCGAACATACGCTAGCCTGCGTTGTGCCGGCGATGTTTATCGCGGGGGCCATTTCGACGTTTCTCTCGCAGGCGTCGGTCATGCACTATCTGGGACCGAATTCGCCCCGCCTGATGGCCTATACGGTCGGATCGGTTTCCGGCGTCATTCTCGCGGTCTGTTCGTGCAGCGTGCTGCCGATGTTCGCGGGTATTTACACGATGGGGGCGGGACTGGGGCCGGCCAGCGCGTTTTTATATTCGGGGCCGGCGATCAATGTAATGGCGATTTTTCTTTCGGCGCGCGTGCTGGGATTCGATCTGGGCGTTGCGCGTGCCGTCGGGGCTATTGTCTTTGCGTTCATCATCGGGCTGTTGATGGCATTGATCTTTCGGCGCGATGAACAAAAGCGACTCGACATCGCCATGCAGATGCCCGAGCCGCCCCGGCCGCGGCGCCGTCTCTGGCAAACGACCCTCTATTTCCTCTGTATGATCTTGTTTCTGGTGTTCAGCGACTGGTATAACACCAACGACGTGACGATTCGCATGAAAGACGGCGCGACGCTCACGGCTAACGTCCGCTATAAAACAACCGACGCCCTCGACATTCAGGAGTATCAGCCCGACGGCTCGCGCTCGACCGTAACGCGACGCATCGCCCGGGCCGACATCGCCGAAATTACCCCCGTGCCCAGCCTGACCATGACCATCCATGGCATCAAATGGTATCTGGCCGGCGCGATGGGACTGGCCGTGCTGGCAATGCTGGCCGCGTGGTTCACCCGCGACGAGGTCAAGGAGTGGCTCCATGCCACGTGGGACTTCGGCAAGATGATCGTGCCGCTGCTGTTCGGCGGCGTCTTTGTGACGGGCTTTATCGGGGCGCTGCTGCCGGAAAAGTATGTAGCCACACTGGTGGGCGGCGACAGTCTGAGGGCCAATTTCATCGCCTCGTTCATCGGCATGATCTGGTATTTTGCCACACTGACCGAAATTCCCATTACCGAGATGTTGCTGCGGTTGGGTATGGGAAGAGGGCCGGCGCTGGCGCTGCTGCTCGCGGGGCCCGCCCTCTCGCTGCCGAGCATATTGGTGATCTGGCGAATCCTCGGCGCCCGCAAGACATTGGTCTTCTGCGCCTTGGCGGTGGTCATGTCCACCATCGTCGGGTTGGTTTTCGGCATCTTTGCCTCGTGAACCGACTGCGGGCAAGGCACCTTCGCGCAAAAGGAGGCTCACATGAACTTAACGGACAGCAAATCAAGAAGTGCTCACGGATGGCTCTGTCTGCCTTCTGCGGGTTGCACGCTTTGTTTTTTGGCCCTCCTTGTTATTGCTGTCCAAAGTGTGCCGGGAGCAGACGGCTCCGCACAGCGCTCCGTGTTGGGCGTCTGTCCCCCGTTTTTTCTCAAGGATGAGGACGGAAAAGTGATCAATCCGATCCGGGGAGAGAACGCCGATAAGCCCTACTCGCCGGCCCAAACGTGCGGAGCCTGCCACGACTACCAAAAGATTACACAGGGCTTTCACTTCATGCAGGGCAAGGGCGAGGCGCCGACAGCAGACCAAGCGGCACGTTGCCAGTGGGCCTCGACGCCCGGCAACTATGGCGGCACATGGTGCTCGCCCGCTCCGTTGTATCAGTATCTCTCGCCCCAGGTGAATGCGACGTCGCGGACAATGGACATGACCTCGTTCAGTTTCATCACGGCCGGCTGCGGAGCGTGTCATCCCGGCGGCGGGTCGGCCGAGTTCGACCGTTCGGGCAGGCGCTACGATCGCTGGATGTCGGATCCGGCCAGCGGTCTCGCGCCGGGCGGCGCCAACCATCTCGATGGTGATTACTACCAGGCGCGCTGGAGCGAGACCGGGGTGCTCGAAGCGGACTGTCTCCTCTGTCATCTGCCGGAATACAACTTTGCCGAACGCAAGAAACAAATGGGCGCTTTGAACTTCCGCTGGGCGCCGACGGCAGCCGCCGGCTTCGCCATAGTCGCCGGATCGGTGGCCTCCGGCGAACCGGTCAAAGTCGTATATGACACAAAGCAATTCAACCCGGACGGCACGGTTTCGCCGCATATCGTGCTCGAGCCGCGCAACGAGGCTTGCCTGGAATGTCATGAGCAGCCGGGGTGGAAGAAGCGTGGGGCGAATTTTCGCCCCCGCACCGACGTCCATCTGCGCGCCGGCCTGAAATGTGTGGATTGCCACCCGGCCGGCAGCCGCGCGGACGACTCGCGCATCAACGCCCGAGAGGAACACCAATTTGGCAAAGGCGACGATCCGGGCGGGCATGTCCGCGATGATCTCGACAACACGTGTCTCGATTGCGCCAGCTGCCACAGCACCGGCTATCTGGGCGCTCCAATTGCCAGGCACCCCGCCCTGCCCCCCATCCACCTGGACCGGATCGCCTGCCAGACTTGCCACATTCCGGAACGGGTCGTCAAGCCGATCCAATTCCAGGCAAGCGATGTATTCAGTCCCGGCACGAAGATCCCCAGCAAAGGGAAGCATTTGTGGACCTTCTATGGACCCGATGGAGCATACCGCAATCACTATGGCTACCTGACGATGATGGGGTTCGACGACAAGCCGACCGAACCCTTCCGCCCGATTCTCGCTCGCTACAAAGGGAAAATCTATCCGGTAAACCGTGTCCACACCGCCTGGCCCGGCATCGAGATCGAAGGCAAGCCCGGCCTCATGCAGCCGAAGATGAGCGATATCTATGCGATGTGGACCAGCCACCAGAAGGATCCGAAACAATACCCCGAACTATCCAAAATCACGGACGACAACGGCGACGGCGTTATCGAGGTGAATCGCCCCGAAGAGATTGACGCCCTGATCGCGTCAGTCAGCGCGATGCTCCGCGCCACGAATTACCCAATGGAAGGCAAGCGTGTGGTGTGGGTCTTCAACGACCGCATATACTCATCGGGCAACCAATACCGCACAATCGAAAAACATCCGTGGGAAGCCTCTCCCTACGGAAACGTGCACAAGTATAACCACGATGTGTATCCGGCCAATGCGGCCTTGGGTGCGAAAGGATGTTCCGATTGTCATGGGCGGGGTTCTCTTTTCTTTGCCGGGCCTGTGCTCTTGTACCCCTTCGCAACCGACGATGCACGGCCCGTGTGGGTGCCGAACCACGAGATACTGAGCATCTCATCGCTGTCAGTACAGCTTGGCGCATTCCGAGAAGACTTGCTGAGGCCTGCGGCCGTATGGGTTATCCTGGGTTGGACGGTTCTTCTTCTTTTGCACTATGCGGTCTTTGGGCCCAGAGGGGTCCCTGTGCCCCTGGGCGACGAAGAAACCGCAGTGACTCGTTTCGCGCTTTTCGAACGCATGGGCCATTTTATTTTAATGGTACCGTTTGTGGGATTGTGCCTCACCGGCGTGCTGTATTTGCTTGCACACTGGTTTCCTGTGGGAGGCTTCGGACGCAATGCTCACGCCGTCCTGGGAATCATTTTCATTCTCGGCCTGCTGACAGCGCTGATTCTGTGGTTCCGGGATATGCTTTTCCAGCGAGAAGATCGCATTTGGCTGAGGGTGCTGGGGGGATATTTTGGCGGAACGAAAGATTTGTGGACCGGCAAATTCAACGCTGGACAGAAGGTGTACTACTGGACGGTCCTGTTATCGGGTTTTGTTCTGGCTGCGACCGGAATCACGATGCTTGTGGGAAGGAGCAGACCCGAAAAGAATCTCTCCATCTTCTACACGATACATGATCTGGCTGCGCTAGTGCTGATTCTCATGGTTATCGCGCACATGTATCTTTCTTTGCTGGCTAATCCTGGCTGTTTTCGCAGCATTTTTGGAGGTCTTGTCCCCCGGCGCTGGCTCGCCATGCACCATCCGGGCGTTCTGGAAGAAAAGACGACAGAAGAAAACAAGAAGCGGGGTCCTGCCCTCCACGGTCCCGATCCAGAAAACTGATCGCGAGGGTATGGACTTATGTTGCCGAACCCGGGGGCGGCGCGGGCGACGTTGCAGAAGCGGTTGAGCAAGAGGCGTCTTTGAGACGCCGTGGCATCATACCCTGAACCCGAAGGCGAGGCCGTGGTACGCGGTTGGTACCAGCTGCGACGTACAGGAGTCAGAGAGATCGCAATGTGTGGATTCTTACTTTTGATGGCCAAACTTGGAATGGCGGGGCAGGAACCGACCGCAAGGACGGAAGACACGCGGACGACTGAGACGCTCGAGGATCGTTTTTGGTCCCATTTCAAGAACATCCCCCTCGGACCCGGCCGCCTTTCCATAGGGGGCAGCGTGCGCTTCCGTTATGAATGGCAGAACCATTACAATGCCAAGAGCTACGGCGAGCGAACACGGGATGGTTTTCTTTTGGGACGCACCCGCCTGAACTTTGACTACGTTCTGCGCGAAAGCCTACGCGCATTCATCGAACTGCAGGACGCACGAGTCTGGGGTTCGGATTTCGATATTGAAGACTTCCAGGGCCGAAGTCCCGATGAAAATCCCCTCGATCTCCGCCAGGCTTTCCTCGAGTGGAAACACATCGGCAACAGCCCGTGGGGATTTAAACTCGGGCGGCAGACCATTTCCTACGCAGACAACCGAATCTGGGGCCCTGGAGAATGGGGTAATGTCGGGTCGTTTTTCTGGGATGCAGCCAAAATCCAATATGACACGCGGTCGCTGCTGGTCGAGGCGCTTTACGCGCGGCGCGTGCTCCACGAATCGGAGGCGTGGAACTTCGACGAGAAACACTTCGATTTCGACGCCTACGGGCTCTACGCCACTCTCAAAAACGTCCCCTTTCACCCCGAATGGTTCTATGTGGAGAAGCGTGGAGATGCCGCGCGAGGAAAACTCCTGCCGATCGAGCACGAAATCCGCCGCACGCTTGCTATGCGCGTTTCCGGGCGGTTTCTGAACCATTTCGATTATGCGGGAACCCTCGCCGGGCAGTTTGGCTCCTGGGGCGGCTACTCAATCCGGGCGTGGGGAATGCACGCCGGGTTGGGGTACACGTTCGATCATCCCTGGAAACCGCGGCTGGGGGCCGATTTTTCCTACGGGTCGGGCGACCGTTCTCCGAACGACCGCACCATTAACACGTTCGATGGGGTGTTCGGCGCACGCGACACGCTCTATGGACGGCTGAATTTGTTCGGTTGGTCCAATATCGAGGACTACCAACTGAGCCTCGCTCTCCAACCGGCCGACGGTCTGGAAACCCGGCTGGACTATCATTATTTTCGCCTGGCCGCCGCCAGAGATTCCTGGTATATCAGCCCCGGAAGCACGCTGCGTCGGGATTCCACGGGCGATTCCGGCCGCGCACTCGGCCATGAAGTGGATCTGACGGCACGCTATCGAATCAACAAACGGACGTCGCTGATCGGGATCGTCGGCATGTTTTTGCCCGGCAGCTACATCGAGCGCACCGGGCCGCATCGAAGCGCTTTCGGGGCGTGCCTTCAAGTGATGTATGAGTTTTAGCTCGCGTCAAAAGCCCAACAACCCGCGAGCAGACCCCATAAAGGAGGAGGTCAAAATGACCGATCAAACCACTGCCTGCTCATGCTGCGGAGGCCCCAAATTGATCCTGCCATGCTCGGGCGCCTCGGATCTCGGCGAAATCACCGATCGGGCCGCCCGACGGCTGATGCACTCCGGCGCCGGCAAAATGTATTGCCTGGCTGCCATCGGCAGCCACATCCCCGACATGATCCAGCAAGCCCAACAAGCCTCGCTCATTCTGGCTATAGACGGCTGTGATGTCGACTGTGTCCGGAAGACGCTGGAACACGCTGGGTTTGTCGCCTTCCAGCACCTGCGTCTGAGTGACCTCGGGATGGAAAAGGGGAAATCGCCGGCAACGTATAACAACATCAATGCCGCCGTCGAAAAAGCCAAAGGGCTTTTGGGCGGTTGAGAGAAGGAGAGTCAGTTATGAAACCCAAAGCTGCAATCGCCGTCGCCGCGGTGATCCTGGCTGTCGGACTTGTAGTCGCCATGAAACAGGCGCAACGACAGAGCCTGTCGAGCAGCGCCGAGGCGGCCGTTCGCAGGGAATTCCCGCCGCCCTCGACCACGCTCCCTCGTCTGCTCGATATCGGAGCAGGCCGGTGCATTCCCTGCAAGATGATGGCGCCCATTTTGGACGGCCTCAAAAAAGAATACGAGGGACGCATGGATGTCGTCGTGATCGATCTGATCGAACATCCGGAGGCTGGCCGCTTGTACAACATCAATCTCATTCCCACACAGATTTTCTACGATCCGTCGGGAAAAGAACTGTGGCGCCACGAGGGGTTCATCTCCAAAGATGATATTCTGGCCAAATGGAAAGAACTGGGTTTTGATTTCACGAAAGATGCGGGAAAATGAACGGACACGCATGTCAGTTTGATCTGGCGCGTAACGGGCCTTGATGGCCAGGCAGGGTTAATTGCGCCCCATCATAGGATAAGAAACAGATGGGTCAGACGAATCCATATGCAATCGCTTGCCGTGCCGCAGCCGGGGCCTTTGGGGTCGCATTTGCTCTCTTGCTTCTGAGCGCCTGCGGCGGTGCAGAGCCGAAAGACCAGCAAGCGCCAAAAAAAGTCCCCCTTGTGTCCGTTGAAACCGTAATGCAGGGAGAACTGGTGCGTTCCATTGATTTGACCGCCGAGGTCGTTCCCGTCGAGGCGATACGAATCAGCTCGACCGTTGACGGCCCGATTGGATTTTGTCCGTGGCGGGAAGGGGACCGTGTCGAGGCGGGCCAGAAACTGATCGAAATTGACCGCGAGGTGTATCGAGCGGAGGTCAAAGCGGCGGAAGCCGCTCTGGCAATTGCTCAAGCCAAGTTGGATGACCTAAAAGCAGGCTCGCGGCCCGAAGAAATCGACAAGGCGCGGCAGGCTGTTCGCGAAGCGGAGCAAAGCGCGGAGTTCGAACAGGCGGATATGAAACGCGTCGTTCAATTGGTCGAGAAAGGGATACTTGCGTCGGAGGAGTTGGAAAGGGCGCGGGTCAAGCTGGTGGCCGCCGAGGCGAAACTCAAGAGCGCACGTCGGCAACTGGAAATGCTGGAAGAAGGTTTCCGGCCCACCGAGATCGCCGTTCAGGAAGCGGTGGTCAAGCAAGCGGCGGCCCAACTCAAATTGGCCCAGGCCCGCCTCAATGAATGCGTCATCACCGCGCCGTTCACCGGAATCATTACGAGGGTCTATGTCCGCAAGGGCGATATGGCATTCATGCCCAAGGCGGCCACGGCGGCCCCGCTGCTTGAAATGGCCGACCTGTCCTCGCTGGTTGTCCGTTGCGCGGTGCCCGAGGCCAACGCATCCAAGGTCGCTCCGGGCATGAAGGGGCAAGTGCGTCTCGATGCCCTGCCCGGCAAGACTTTGCCAGCCAGCGTGACGCGCGTCTTTCCCCAACTGGACCCGCGGATGCGGACCCGGACCATTGAATTGACCACCAAAGACAATGGGGCGCTGGCCCCGGGCATGTTCGGTCGCGTCCGGTTGATCCTCGAATCCGTTCCCGATGCAGTCACAGTACCCGTCCACGCGGTGATCGTCTCGCCCACAGGCGCACGCATGGCATTTGTTGCCGCCGACGGCAAAGCCGTCCAGCGCAAGGTCCAGACCGGCATCGAGGAGGGCGGTCGCATTCAGATTCTCTCCGGCCTAAAACCGGGCGAGAAGGTGATCGTCTCGGGACAGGAAAGACTCAAGGACGGCGCGGAAATCCGGCTTCCCGTCCCGGCCAAGGAAAGCCAGCCCAAGGGAACGCCCGCCGAGGCTCTTGGTCCGAAAAACCCCAACAAGGCCGAGAAAAGTTCTCGATGAAACTGACGCAGTACGCAGTCCATCGTCGCCTGGCCACGAGCGCCATCGTTGTGGCGCTTGTGGTGCTTGGGCTGTATGGGCTGTGGCATCTGCCCGTGAATTTCCTGCCCGATATTACCTACCCGATGATCAAGGTCCATATCTGGTGGCGCGGGGCAACGCCCGAGGAAATTGACAAGAGCATCGCCGACCCGATCGAACGGCAGATGGCCACGGTGGACGATATTGACTATCTCGAATCGTCCTCCATCGAAGGCATGTATACGCTTCTGGCCAACTTCCGCTACGGTGTGGACGTTGATGTGGCGTATCAGGATGCGTTGGCGGCCATGGCGCGGGCGGCGCGCGAATTGCCCAGGGATATTGACGCGCCAATTGTGGTCAAGGCCGATCCGTCGCAGCTTCCCGTTGTTCAGTTGACTATCAGCAGCGACCAATGGGACCTGGTGCGGATTCGCACCTGGGTGGAAGAGTGGCTGCAAGACCAGTTACTGGCCGTTCCGGGCGTGGCGGGCACGGAGATTGTCGGCGGGCTGAAACGCGAGATTCGCATTCACCTGGACCCCTATTCGCTGGAGAAATACGGCATCAGCCTGGCGCAGGTGCTCAAACGGCTCCGCGATGAGAACATCGAGCAGTTCGGCGGACGCGTCACCGTCGGCCCGAAAGAGATCATCGCCCGCACAATGGGGGAATACAAATCGCTCGACGAGATTCGCAACGTTCTTCTGACTCGCGAAGGCCAGGCCAAAGTCTATGTGCGCGACGTGGCGGAGGTACTCGACTCGCACGAGGAAGCGCGGGTGATCACGCGTCTGAACGGCAATCCGTGCGTGAAGTTGAGCGTGCTCAAACAAGCCAGCGCCAATACGGTCGAAGTGGCGAAAGCCGTCAGCCGCAGGATCGCCGAGCTCGGCCCGAGCCTGCCCGAAGGGGTCTCGCTGGGCATGGTAGAGAATCAGGCCGATTACATCGAAGCGGCGCTGGCCGGAGTGCGAAATGCCGCGGTCGAGGCTGCGATCCTCGTCATCCTGATCGTCTGGCTGTTCCTTGGCTCCTGGCGGCAAGTTCTGGTCATCATGCTGGCTCTGCCGCTGACACTGCTCTTGAACTTTGGCCTGATGAAGGTGGCCGGGTTCTCGCTCAACATCTTCTCGCTGGGCGGCTTGGTGATCGCCATTGGGGTGTTGGTGGACAACTCGATCGTGGTTATCGAAAACATTACCCGCCATCGGCGCGAACATCCAGGCGCCGCGACGAATGCCCTCGTGGTGGACGCCGCGGGCGAGGTCGGACCGGCGGTCTTGGCCGCCACGCTGGCATTCCTGGCGCTGTTTGTCCCGTTTCTGATTGTGCCGGGGCTGGTCAGCCTGCTGTTCCGCGAGTTGATTCTGGTCATCGCCGGCATCGTGATTATCAGCCTGCTCATGGCTTTATCGGTAACGCCGATGATCGCGGCGATCGTTCTGGGCAGACAGCCGGAAGCGCATCATACGAGTCGTTTCGTGCGCATGTTTGACCGCATAACGGACGGATATGGCTGGTTGTTGGACAAAGCGATTCGCGGCCGCTGGGCCGTTTTTGGGGGATTCTGCGCCGTGTTGGCCGCCGCGATTTTCTTGACCGGTCGCCTGGGAAGCGAGTTCCTACCTCAGATGGACGACGGCCGGATTATGGTCAAGGTCAGGCTGCCCACGGGCGCTTCTCTGGCGGAAACCGACCGTATCCTGGCGGAAATCGAGAAGCGCATCGGAGAAGACGAGCGGATCGAGAGCCTTTTCACGCTCGTCGGCGGCAAGGTATGGGGACTATACACATACGAGATCGCCAATGAGGGGGAATTGAATATCCAGCTTGTTCCCCGTCATGCCCGCACGATCAGCACCAGCGAATATGTCGAGTATCTGCGTCCGATTGTCGGTAAGGTCCCCGTTCCGGGCGGGATGGCAATGGTCATGCAGATGAAGCTCAAAGGCATTCGAAAACTGGGCGAAGCGGACATTGAAGTAAAGATAAAGGGCCAGAACATTTCGCAACTGTACGATCTGGCGCGGCAGACCGCCAGTGCAATGAACGAACTGGCCCACTTCACGAATATCTATGTCTCGATGGACATGACCAAGCCTGAGTATCAGGTACACGTGGACAGGGCGCGCGCGGCGGAACTGGGGGTTTCCATCGGCGAGATCGCCGACACGATGCGTTCGCTCATCACCGGCGCGATTGCGACCCGCTTTCGTGAAGGAGATGAATATTACAACATCCGCGTGATGATTCCCGAGAACAGAATCGTCGGACGCGCGGACGTGGAAAACCTTCCCCTGGAATGCGCCCAGGGCGGCTACCTGCGCCTCAAGGACGTGGCCGAGGTTCGCCAGGCGGTCGGCCCCGTCGAGATCGTCCGCGAAGACCAAGTAAAAGAGGTCATCGTCCGCGGCGACGCCGCCGGCGTCAGCGTCGGCCGGGCGCTGGCAGAACTTAAAGCTTCTCTGGAAAAGATTCCCCGCCCCTCCGAATACAATTTCTCCTTCGGCGGCCAGGCGCAAATGATGGCCGAGATGAAGCAAACCGTGTTCGCGGTTCTGGCCTTTGCGATCTTTTTCTCGTTTATCGTGCTCGCCGTGCAGTTCGACAGCCTGAGACTGCCTGTCATGATCCTGGGCAGCGTTCCGTTTTGTCTGGCCGGCCTGGTTTTCATCATGCACATCGCGGGTCTGCCCCTGGGCGCGACGGTTGTCATCGGTCTGCTCGTGATTGTCGCCGCGACGGTCAATGACGGCGTGCTTCTTTTGACATTCGCCAACGAACTGCAGGAACGCGAGGGACTCACGCCACGTCAGGCGGTCACGCGGGCAGCCAAGATCCGCCTCCGCCCTCGCGTGATGACCACCGCCACGGTGCTGGTCGGTTTCGTTCCCCTGGCACTGGCCTTTGAAGAAGGCGGGGACATGCTCCAGCCCATGGCGGCCGCCGCGATCGGCGGCCTGCTCATGGAGATGCTTGTCGCCTTGTTCCTGATGCCGTGCCTATACGTTGCGGCGCCCGGGAGAACCATGAATGGCGTAAAGGTGCCATAAAAGATTCGTCTGATGTATGCGAGGGAAACCCGAAGAGAAAGAAACGAACTCTTGATATTTCGTGGATCGAGAAAAGGAGGAAAAAATGAAAAAGCAAAACAGTGTCGCTCTTTTCTGCGCAGGACTTCTTCTCCTGTTGGCTGCGGGACAGGCCGGAGAGGCACCGGGGACGAGCAACAAAACAGTGGACATGATTCATCCCGGACTGGCCTCCGGCGTATTGACCTTTGCGCGCTTGGCCGACTTGCCGGCCGGCGTGTTGCTGCGGGCCGGCACGCTGGAAATTCGCGCGTCGGATCTCGATGGCGAACTTGCCGGTGTTCCCGCCGCGCTTCAGGCGCAACTGAAGAAAAATCTCTTTTTTCTCCTCGAAAATCTGGCAACCAAACGGTTGCTTCTGGCCGCGGCCGCGCAAGCGCTTGGCCAGCCCCTTAAAACCGCCCGCACCCAACAGGACGAAGCCAAGCTGATTCAAGCCTATTTCGATAAAATGCTCGGCAACATCCAGGTCACGGATGCCGAGGCCAAAGCGTTTTTCGAGGCCAATCAGGACATGTTCGGCGGCGTCAAATTCGAGCAGATCAAAGACGGACTGAAAAACTACGTGCTCCAGGAAAAGCAGCAAAAGGCGGTGCGCGATCACGTGCGATCATTGGGCCAGCGCATGGCCATTGAAGTGTCCGCAGCGTGGACGGCGGAACAGGCCGTGCTCGCCCGAGACAATCCCGTGGATAAGGCGCGCGCCAGCGGCAAGCCGGCCCTCGTGGATTTCGGTTCGACCGGCTGCGCACCCTGCGAGATGATGGCGCCCATCCTTGAAACGCTGAAAAAGAAATACGAAGGCAAAGCCCATGTACTGTTCGTCCAGGTCCAGGAGGAACAAATCCTGGCCGCCCGATACGGCATCGAGTCTATCCCGGTACAGATCTTTTTCGACAAAGACGGCAAGGAAGTCTTTCGGCATGTGGGATTCTATCCTCAGAGCGAAATCGAAAAGAAAATGGCCGAGATGGGGGTGCAGTAGGCGATGGAGCAGTTGTTCACCGTATTGACACGTGCCATTGAAGGCACGGCGGCGGTAGCGTTGGCCGCCTCGTTTGTCTGGGGAATCCTGAGCATACTTCTCAGCCCGTGTCATCTGGCCAGCATTCCGCTGATTGTGGGTTTCATTGACGCGCAGGGACAAATGACCGCGCGGAGAGCATTCTGGATTTCCACACTGTTTGCCAGCGGTATATTGATCACGATTGCGCTGATCGGCGCGATCACGGCGGCCGCGGGCCGCATGTTGGGCGATCTGGGGCCTTACGCCAATTACTTTGTGGCGCTAATCTTTTTCGCCGTCGGATTGTATCTGTTCGACGTGTTTCCGATGCCATGGTCGGCACCCAATGCCACGCAAACAAAGCGGCGCGGGCTGTGGGCGGCTTTTCTGCTCGGTTTGATTTTCGGCGTGGCCATCGGACCGTGCACGTTCGCCTACATGGCGCCGATGCTGGCCGTGACGTTCAAATTGGCCGCCACACAGATGCTCTACGGCATCATCCTGCTGCTCGCCTACGGCATCGGGCACTGCTCGGTGATTGTGCTGGCGGGAACGTCCGCCGAGTTGGTGCAGCACTACTTGAACTGGAACGAGACATCGAAAGGCGCGCTGATTCTCAAACGTATATGCGGCGCTCTGGTGATTCTGGGCGGTCTGTATCTAATCTATACGGCAGTGTAGAAGCACGCACCTTAGCACTGTCCACGCATAACCGAGGCGCGGTGTACACAAAACATCCATAAACTATGGCCTCACAATGCTTTGTAGAGGCTTCGAGTCATTAGAGTGGCCAATGGCTCTCAAAAGGCAGGACAAGAAGTCGGCCCATTATAACTCCTTTGAAGACACAGCTGTGCGGCAAGATGCCCAGGACAATGTTGCAGTGCGCCTCTGGTTATAAAAAAAGAAAAAAACCATTTGACAGATGGAAGTTTTGTTTCAGTATCTTATATGCATTGTTGCGCAGATACGCAGGAATATGATGTCTATCCATGCAAAATGAAGCGACGATTTTCAAGGTCCTGTCCGATCCCACACGACTCCGCCTAGCGGTCCTGCTTTCACTGCACACTGAGATTTGCGTGTGCGAACTGGCGCAGGCCATTAGCGTCCCGGACTTCAAGATTTCGCGTCACCTCAGCATCATGCGTGCAGCAGGGTTGGTCGAGGCTCGGCGTGAGGGCACGTGGATGTTCTACCGGCTCTCGGCTGCCCGAACACCGCTCGAGGAGCGTCTGCTCGAGTGCTTGCGCGAATGTATGGCAGGCCATCCGACGGTTCAATCTGATCTGAAACGCCTATCTATAGCAACGTGTGAACAACGCGGAAAAAAGGAAATCCCTCCCCATGAAAAACCAGAAGAGCCAACACCGGGCCTGCCCGCGGCAGAAGCCGCTATGCAGACGCCGTGAGGTGGGGGATTTTCCGGGTCTGCCAGGAAAGGCACGGAACGAGCGGATTGAGAACAAGCTTCGAAAGCAAAAGCGATGACTCGATAGAAATGCCGGCGTCCAGAAAGGAGCATCTCAACATGGACGAAAAGCAGAAAAGCGAAAGCAGAGGGGAACACCGACCCTGTCCCGCGCCATCGGTCGAACCCGTTGGTGTGCAGTCCGATGAGGCCTCCCTGACTGCTGCGCGACCGCGAGAGGCGTGGACGTGGTGGAAAATGGCAGCGTCGGTCCTTGTTATAGGTGCCGCGGGCCTGGTGCTGGCCAATGCCCTGATGAGGAAATCCGATTCTGCGGCCAATACCGGCCAAGAGCGCCTTGCCAGTCTCCAAGGCCACGGAGATCATGCTGAGGTTGGCCGACCGGAGGGGGACGCAACGCAGACAGAAGCGAAGGACAAAAATGCACCGTTTCGCTGTGGGGCCATGCTCTCTTCTTTCGCTTCGCTCGGCCAGATGGCTGGTAATCGCGACGCGGTATTTGTTCTTCTCGCGGGTGAAAATCGTCGGAGCGCAGAAGTTGTGGGGAAAGCCATCGAAGTGGCGGTGAAAAAGATCGAGTCGCGCGGCTATCGCATCGCGCCATTCACTCTGGAGAGAAGCGCGGCGGACTAGGCACGGCTGGCAATGCAAGTTCCGCCCCCCTGTGTTGTTGCTTTCGGAAAGTACGGCGGAGTGGTCGCGGTCTGATCATGGGGGGCGGCGTTGCGGTCGCCTCGCTGCCGTGCAACCCTGGGATTATCATTGTCCTGGGAGTGGCCGTCCTGGAAGGCCACATGCTATGGGCGATGGCCACGCTGGGTGCTTTCGCCGTCGGATTCAGTCTTCCGTTGGGCGCGGTCATGTTAGGAGTCTCGTACTGGAGCCTGGCGGTGAAGGCGAAGAGAACGTTGGAGGTCATCCGAGTGGTCGCGGGACTAGCTCTTCTCGGCGCGGGATTCTATTTGGTGGGTACGATCTGAGCGGAGAGTGCCAATGGAGCAGATTCTGTCGGCGAGGGAGACGCGGATACTGCTGGAAAGATTGAAAGAGTCGGCCAGCAGGGAGGAATGCGCCGCCTGTGATTGTTTCCAGGGATTTCTGGCCCAACTGGAGCTGGACGCCGCCGGCGACATAACGGAGTTGACCGATCCTCTGAAGTGTCCGCGCGAGAGGATGCATAGGTGTTTAGGCTGCGACCCCTGCCCGGCGGGCGCGCTCTTCACGGAGTATTTGTGGCGCAAGATGGTGCGTTTTGAAAAACGTTGACATAACAGGATTAAAAGGATGAGGAATGGTATGATGTTTCGCAAACCGAACAAAACGGAGACAATCTATCTCGTTGTCGTGATCTTGTTCTATCTCACGGGCATTCTGTATGTTTACGCCCAGGATCTTTCCTTCGGCGCTCTGTTCAAGTACGGGCTCCTGCAGCCAAAAGGGGTGACCGGCGAGGAGGCCAGATTAGTTGATATTGAAACCCCGCTTTCCTGGAACCTCGCTCTAGTCCTGTGGTTTGTCTTCATCAAAGGCGTTGCGGTACTCGTCGAGCTGTTCCAATACTGGGTCGTGGGCATGTTCATCGCCGCTGCATTGGTTGTGTTTGTGCCATGGGAGAAGATCAAAAAGAGGATGGGCTATGGCGGATGGGGAGCGACTTTTGCGGCCACTACAGCCGGCGCCGTTATTCCGATTTGCTCGTGCGGAATCGTTCCCGTGCTCGCGGGAATGGTAGAGGCGGGGATTCCTTTGGGCCCAACGCTGGCCTTTCTGATTTCGGCGCCGATGGTCAATGTGGCGGCGGTGTTCATCACCGCGGGAATTCTTGGGTGGCCATTAGCGTTGGGGAGGCTGCTCGGCACCTACTTTATCGCCATAGGTGTTGGTGCGATTGTCTCCTACTGGCAGCGAAAGGAAAGGTTCTTGAGAAGATTCGTAAGGCTAGCCTTGACACCCAATCTCTCGCCCGATGTCCAGAAGTTTGCCTTCAAGGTAGGCATGGCACTTTCCAGGAATCCGAGAAAACTACCGACCGAGAAACTGGCTCCGGGAGAAGAAGAAAAACTCTTCCTTCTGGCAGAGGCCGGCATCCTTGATCGTGACCGGAACGGGCTGTGGTTTTTGCCGGAAACGGGCAAGGTCTCGGGAGATGCTACGGGAGCATGTTTCGTCCTCCCCACGGGCGATGCGGCGTTGCATTTCGCGCAGAGAATGAAAAAACTCGTGGCGACTGCCTGGGACTTGTTTCTCCAGCTCAACTACTACCTCGTTCTGGCGGTTGTCATGGCCGGCGCCATTAAGGTGCTGATCCCCACGAAGGTTGTCGTGAATCTTGTGGGAGGCGAGAACCTCAACTCCGTCGTAGTTGCGGCGTTCATTGCCGTCCTTGCGTATGTGTGTACCTATGTGGAGATTCCCACCGCCATGGCGCTGATCAGCAAAGGAATGGGAGAAGGTGCCACTCTTGCCTATCTTCTTGGCGGCCCAGGTCTTTCCTTGCCTTCGATCGTGATGCTGTCCGGTGTGTTGAGATGGAGACTTTTGGCTCTTTACATCGGACTGAGTTTTGTCGGCTGCATCATAGCGGGGTATGTATTCAATCTGTTTTTCTAATCACTGGAGAGGAGATAAACGGGATGCCTGAGTTGGACACAAAAACAAAAGAAATGGTTGCCATTGCGGCCTCTGTTGCGGGAAACTGCATACCGTGCTTGAGGTACCATTTCAAGGAAGCGATGAAGGCCGGTTGTACGAAACAGGAAATCCAGGAAATCCTTGAGATCGCCAATATGGTCAAACAGAGACCCGCTCAACTAATCAACGAAGCGGCTATAGACCTGATGCAAAGCGTGAAGAAGGAGGTGGATCATGACAACGAATAGCCACACCGTAAGATTGTTCACGATGCCCCAGCAGTTTCCTTGTGGTCCGCGATCTTCGTGCTGCGGCCCCGTCGGACAATCGGAGGAAGAGATCCGGGAACTCACCGACACAATTGAAAAAGACATCGGATGCCCGGTGGAAATTGTGAACGTCACAGAGTATGACAAAGCCGTGAAGCATCCGGGCGTGGTGCGTCTTCTCCAATCATTCGGCCCGGCGGCCCTGCCGATTATCACGATTGACGAGGATGTTGTCTCGATGGGCAATGCAACAGCGCAAGAGGCTGTTGCGGCTATCAGAGAAGCGATGGCCCAGCAGTAAGGAGGAACGACAATGCCGATTTACGAATATGCCTGCACCGCGTGCGGCGAGCAGATCGAGGTTCAAGCCACGATTGCCGAGAAAGAAAAGGGGCTAAAGGTCGTCTGCCCGAAGTGCGGCAGCAGGAAAACCGCCCGAGTCTTCGGAAGTTTCACGGTGACGGGAGCCTCGCGGGGCCAGGGCGGTCCTTCCACGTGCTGCGGGCCGCAGGCCGGCCCGGGTTGTTGCGGATGACCGTTCTACGCATTTGTCTCGATCCAGTGCGATGTGCTGCGTGCACCACACGTCCGATGGGTGTTGCTTAGCTTTCCGTATTCGCGTGCGGGGGTTGTCATTCGCTGGGAAGGAATGGAGTCAGTGGTGATGCGGGAACCGACAAATCAATCAGAACAAATACATGACAAGGTCCGTGAAGGCTATGCAAAGATCGCCCGGAGCGGCGGCTCGTGTTGCGCCTCGTCCTGTTGCTGCGGCACGGCTGCGCCGGATCAGTTGGCGGAGCGTCTTGGCTACAGCAAAACCGACCTTGCCGTTCTGCCCGAAGGTGCAAACATGGGCCTGTCGTGCGGCAATCCGAGTGCACTGGCCTCGCTTCGGGCCGGCGAAGTCGTGCTCGATCTGGGCAGCGGCGGCGGTTTCGACTGCTTCATCGCCGGGCAAAAAGTGGGGCCGGCCGGCCGTGTCATCGGCGTGGACATGACGCCCGAGATGGTGGCCAAAGCGCGCAGGAATGTTGAATCGTATGCGGCGCGAACTGGTTTGCGCAACGTCGAGTTTCGCCTGGGCGAAATCGAACATTTGCCTGTGGCCGACGCCAGCGTGGACGTGGTGATCTCCAACTGCGTGATCAACCTTTCGCCCGACAAGGAGCAGGTGTGGCGCGAAATCGCCCGTGTGTTGAAACCCGGCGGCCGCGTGGCCGTCTCCGACCTGGCATTGCTCCGCCCGCTGCCCGACGCCGTTGCGCAGAGGGTCGAAGCGCTGGTGGGATGTGTGGCGGGCGCCGTGCGGGTCGAAGAAACGCGGCGCATGGTCGAGGCTGCCGGGTTGACGGAGATTGTGCTTGCTTGCAAATCCGACTACATCGAATCCATGACTCAGTGGGACGACCCCCTGTATCAAAACATGATGGCCCATCTTCCTCCGGATGCCAGGCCGTCGGATTATATCACCAGTCTGGAAGTATGCGCCCGCAAACCCTACTGGCCGTGTTGCTAGTAAACATTGTTGGGCAGAAAGATGCAACAGATGCAAAACATTTACCGGTTAAAACGCAATGGAAACCCAGGCCATCGCGGATGGCCGGAAAAGGAGAGGAGCAAAATGATTAAGTATCTCATACTCGGCATTATCGGTTTTTCGTTCTTGGCCACAGTGATCGGCTGTGCCACAACCCGAGCTCAACGAGCGGGCGATGACATTGCAGCCGACGACTACTACAAGAACCATGGGGTTATCTGGCGGATTTTCCATCCGCGGGTGATCGCCGGCCGACCCTGGTGGCAAAAGGCCCTTTATTGGATCGGCCCAGGTCACTGTCCATTCTGTCGGACGGTTCTGAATAAGACTACGAATTTTGATAACTGGCCGTCGCCCTATTATGATTTTTCCAATCAACCGGGAACAAAACAGGGCCCGCCGCCAAAAGGCGAATAACTGGAGGAATGAATTCAAAAGTGCGCGGCGCCGTTTCCGCTTCGCGACACTGTTTTTGACGCGCGCTCTCTTTTAGCAGCAAAGGAGGGGACATACCAGGCTTCTCCATGACAGCCGGTAAGACCATGACTTCCAATCAGCCATTGAAGGAAGCGCCTATGATAGACAAAACCATCTGTTTTTGTATGGACGTAAAAGAAAGCACCATTGTCAAAGCGATCCGCGACGGCGCCCGTACGCTTGCCGCCATCCAGAAGGCGACCAAGGCCTGCACAGGGAATCAATGCGAGGAGAAAAATCCCAAAGGGCGGTGTTGTTCCGGCGATATTCTGGCCCTCATCCAGCGGGAAATCGGCAACCAGTCCAATTCCAATACTTGCTGTTGCCACTGAAAGTTGAACAAAGCGGAGGTGTTCAATGAGCGAAGATTCTCATCACATAGGGGAAAAGAAACGTCTGAATATCTTCGAACGCTATCTGACGCTATGGGTAGCGGTGTGCATGATCGTCGGCGTGCTGGTCGGCAGGACATTGCCCGATCTGACCAACCGGCTGCGCGAGATGGAATTCGCTGGCGGCAGCCAGATCAACATCCCCATCGCCGTGCTGATCTGGCTGATGATCTATCCAATGATGCTCAAAGTGGACTTTGCGTCGGTGGCGGGCATTCGCAAGCGCCCGCGCGGACTGATCATCACGCTGGTCGTCAACTGGCTGGTCAAGCCGTTCAGCATGGCGCTGATCGGCTGGGTGTTCTTCAAGCATATCTTTTTGCCGCTGATCGGACCGGAACTGGCCGACCAATACATTGCGGGCGTGATCATTCTGGCCGCCGCGCCGTGCACGGCGATGGTGTTTGTCTGGAGCTATCTGACCGACGGCGATCCGGCCTATACGCTCGTCCAGGTGTCGGTCAACGATCTGATTATGCTGTTTGCCTTTGCGCCCGTGGTGAAATTCCTGGTGAGCGGCGCCTCCTCGCTGACCGTTCCGTTCATGACCTTGCTTTATGCGGTGATCTTCTTCATCGTGATTCCGCTGACGGCAGGGGCGGTCACGCGGACGCTGCTGGTGCGAACCTACGGACGCGACTGGTTCGAAAACAAATTCCTGCCGTTCTTCCATCCGATCACGGTGATCGCACTTCTGGCCACGCTGGTTTTTATCTTCGCATTTCAGGCCGAGAACATCACCACGCGGTTTTTCCATGTTGTGCTTATCGCAATCCCGATCCTCATCCAGGTCTATTTCAACTCCTCGTTGACGTATGGACTGATGAAACTCTTCCGGGTGAGCCACAACGTGGCATCGCCTGGCGCGCTCATCGGGGCAAGCAATTTCTTCGAATTAGCGGTCGCCACCGCCATCGCACTCTATGGCCCGGGCTCGGGTGCGGCGCTGGCGACCGTGGTGGGAGTGTTGGTCGAAGTGCCGGTGATGCTGTCGGTGTGCAAGGTCTGCAACCTCACGCGTCACTGGTTTCCACAGAACACGCACGTCTACTAATCCGGAATGACGGAAAAGGAGGATCACGATGGGGATGATCAGAGAATCCGAGCCAGGAGGCCTTGCGCAAGCACTCCTGGAAGGGGCCGTTGACCTTGCCTCATCCATCGCCGAACAGGCTTTCCTCCGCAAGAGTCTGCGCCGCGTGGTTTTAAGAAAAATCCAGGAACACTTCATCGCCCAGATGGAAAGCACGGTCAACCCCCGATGGCCCGCCCGTGTGCATCAGGATCAGGCCGATATGGTGCGGGCAATGTTCGCTTCCGCCGACCGGGCTTTGGAACGCAGGCAAGTCTCCCGCAAGGTTCTGCATCGGTTGTTGAAAACGCTGCTGGCCAACATCGTATTAAAGCGAGACGAGGAGGCAAAAATCGCCGCGCAACGATTCGCCGAAAGACACAACGGCCAGTCGGCCCCTCTGTTTCTGGTTATCAGCCCTACCAACACGTGCAACCTCTGCTGTTCGGGCTGTTATGCCAGTTCAGGACCAGCCTCTGAGCGGTTGGAATGGGACGAACTCGATCGGGTCATCACCGAGGCCGCGCATCTGTGGGGCGTCCGCTTCATCACCATTTCCGGGGGGGAGCCGTTAACCTACCGGTCACATGGCAAGGGGCTGCTGGACATCGTTGCCAATCACGAGAGGTGCTTTTTCCAGGTGTACACCAACGGCTGCCTGATTGATCGGGAGACCGCCGAGCGGTTGGCGGAATTGGGCAATCTGATTCCGGCTATTTCCGTCGAGGGTCTCGAGGAAAGGACCGACAAGCGGCGCGGCGCGGGTGTCTTCCAACGCATCCTGGCTGCCATGGACAACCTGCGGCGTGCGGGCGTGCCTTTCGGCATTTCAGTGACTGCCACGCGCGAAAATGCCGAGGAAATCCTCTCAGACGAGTTTATTGACTTCTTCTTTACGCAGCAGCAGGCCATTTTCGGCTGGATTTTCCAGTATATGCCGATCGGGCGCGGCTACACGCTCGACCTGCTCGTAACGCCCCAACAGCGCCTGTGGATGTGGCGGCGCACCTGGCAGATTATCCGCGAGCGCCAAATCATGCTGGCGGACTTCTGGAACTGCGGCACAGTTTCCGCCGGTTGCATCGCCGCGGGGAGCGGTTATTTCTACATAGACTGGAACGGCCGGGTAATGCCGTGCGTGTTTGTGCCTTATTCGCCCGTCAATATTCGCACCATTTGGGCGCGTGGCGGCACATTGGACAGCCTCTATGATCTGCCATATTTTCAAGCTATCCGACAGTGGCAATGGGACTATGCTTTGGGCACGGATCGCGAAGGA
This sequence comes from Candidatus Sumerlaeota bacterium, assembly GCA_017161705.1. GTDB lineage: Bacteria > Sumerlaeota > Sumerlaeia > JADFCW01 > JADFCW01 > JADFCW01. The sequence continues at coordinate 23,361 of JADFCW010000024.1, forward strand.
AAATGCGGGAATTGGCTGCTTCCCTGTTCCCTGCGGGATCACTACACGTGGGGTCGGGAAGCCATCGAGAGATACCATCCCGAACCGGAAGACGACGCGGCGGCCACGGCATTGAGGGACGAGACATACCGCCAGGGGCTCCTGTCTTACGACGAGGCCCTCCGCGAGATTTTCGACCCCGTCTGGGAACGAGAGTACCTGGCGGCGGCCGACGGCAACACCGTGCTCAGCGGGCGATAGATAGGCTTAGAGGGCGACTCCTGGTCCGCACAAGCGGGACATAAGGAGGTGCTTCGCCCATGCGTGTCTTGCTGGTACAACCGGATCCACCCCAGAGCATGGGGCTGCAGCAAATGGCGCGCCTCGAGCCTCTGGGTCTGGAAATGATCGCAGGAGCTGTCCGAGACCGACATGAAGTGTTGCTGCTGGATCTGCGTTTTGCGCACGACGCGCTTCTGCCCACCCTGTTCGATTTCCGGCCGGACTTGGTTGGCATCAGCTCCACGTTCACGGTAGATGCTTATCAGGCTCTGCGCGTAGCCCGGACCGTCAAGGCGAATAACCCGCATACCTTTGTCCTCGTAGGCGGCCACCACCCCTCGTTGCGTCCAGTAGACTTTTGCCACCCGGCAGTGGATGCCATCGCTGTGGGGGAAGGCGAACTCACGGTCAAAGAATTGGCGGAGTGTCTGGCGGCCCGAGACGATCCGGCCCGCGTTCCCGGCCTGGTGCTGAACCGACCCAAGCAGCAGCACTTCAGCGCCCCCCGGCCGCTCGTCAAGAACCTCGATACACTACCAGACCCGGATCGCTCTCTGACGCGGGCTTATCGGCAGTATTATCATCTTCTGGCAACGGGCCCCATTGCCGCCCTCGAGACGACGCGAGGTTGTCATTTCCATTGCCGCTTCTGTTCCGTATGGCGTTTCTATCAGCAACGAGTGCGGTTCAGAAGCTGTCGGCGAGTGGTCGAGGAGTTGGGTAATATCGAGCAGCCGGAGGTGTTCTTCACGGACGACCACTTCCTGGCCGACATTGGCCACGCCCGTGAGATCGCTGACATGATCCGCAAGCGGGGTATTCGCAAGGGGTATATCATCCAGGCGCGCAGCGATGTCATCGCGCGCTGCCCCGAGGTTCTCGCTCAGTGGCGCGAGCTGGGGCTCCACAGCGTTTTTATAGGTTTCGAGAAGCCCGATCAAGCCGGACTAGAAAAAGTGGCCAAACACAGTTTAGTGGAACACAACGAGCGAGCTCTTGAGGTTTTGCGACAGGTGGGCATCGAACCGGTGGCATCCTTCATCGTGGACCCCGATTGGGACCGTGGCGACTTTCGGGCTCTACGGGATTATGTGCGGCGACTCAAGCTGCGAATGCCGGCCTTTACCGTGCTTACGCCATTGCCGGGCACCACTTTGTTCGAGGAGACAATGGACAAGCTCGTTACGGCAAACTATGAGTTGTTTGATTTGTTCCATAGCGTGCTTCCAACTCGGCTCCCTCTGCCGCAGTTCTACAAAGAAATCGCCCGGCTGTGGCGACGATCTTATCCGAGATGGAAGTTGGCGTTGCTCAGGGTGTATTGCTTCCTGAGGCGTCTATGGTCATGGCATTGGACGACACGTTACTGGCGGAAGGTGCTGGCAGAGGGCCGCCACCTGAGGCGCACGCAAAGCTACCTGAACCGCGGCAGCCGGTTGGATGCGAGGGCGCAATGGCAAAGCAGCGGGTGTTGTCCGGGCGAGCGGAGGAATGTTTGTGAAATCTGAGATTATCCGCTTCATTGAGTCAACGATCAGGGATCAAGGCTACGCGGGCGCCGTGATCGGAATAAGTGGCGGCGTTGATTCTGCGGTCGTTGCCGCTTTGACCGTTCAGGCTCTTGGGGCAGAACGGGTGCTCGGCCTTTTCATGCCCGAAAGAGATTCGGCGCCAGAAACCACCAAAGACGCCTCTCTGGTCTGCGACCACCTTGGCATTACGCGAATTACCAAACCGATTACGCGGATCCTGCGATCCATGGGCGTTTACCGACTCCAGCCCCCGAGTTTTCTTGTTCCAAGGAAAATACAGGAACAGTACGTCATGAAAAAACTCAAGGAAATGGAGAAAGATGATATATTCTTGCAGGACCTTCGCGGTGATGGCGATACTGCCTTTTTTCGGGGAATCGCTTATTATAGAGCCAAGCACAGAATCCGGATGGTCTGCCTTTATTTGGAGGCGGAGAAGAGGAATTTCGCTGTCCTCGGGACGACTAACCGCACGGAGGCCCTCACTGGTTTTTACGTGAAATGGGGAGACGATTCGGCGGACCTTGAGCCCATACTCCATCTGTATAAATGCCAGGTTTATGAGCTCGCGCAACAATTGGAGATACCCGACCGTATCCGGATGAAAGCCCCATCGCCGGATCTCCTGCCGGGGCTGACGGATGAATTCCTCCTGGGTATAAGTTATGCGGAACTGGATGCCATATTGATGAAAATGGAGAAGAACCTGGATCTGTCTGAATTCAAGCCGGAGTCGGTAGAGAGAGTGAGAAGAATATTAACGGCAGCAGGAAAAAGGCGTCTCAGAAACCTCTCGATTACGGACGCCAAAATTGCCGGATGAATGAACAAGAACCGTCCTGCATCATTGCCGAAAACATGACGGCGCGCTCTTTTCATGTCATTCTGATTGCCATCTTCCTCCTGATTCAGGTCCGCTTCTATTCCTCGCTGACTCGCGGGGTGATGAAAATTCTCCGTCTCGGCCACAACGTAGCCGCGCCGGGAGCACTGATTGGCAGGAGCAACTTTTTCGAGTCGGCCGCAGCGACGGGGGTCGCCTTGTTCGGCCGCAAATTGCGCGTGGCACCGGCTACGCGGGTTGGTATACCGGTCGAAGTGCCGGTAAGCAAGGTGGGCAATCCAATGTTGCCTTTGGCCACAGCCAAAAGATTTTCGCAAGATGGCTCGATTTCACGGTGAAAGATCCCAGGGCGGGCGCAAACGCTAAGGTCAATCGTTTGCCTTGCGATGAGCCACGAGTGCAAAGCGGCAGCCATGCTGCTGCTTTTACCCGACAAGTTGCGCCGCACCCAACGCAGCCTATAGCCATAACCAAACATGGGATATTCTAAAAGGTACATGCATTTGGGCTAGAACTTTAAGCAAGAGAATCTAACGCGAAGTGGTTTTTCGCGGAGACGCACGGAAAATGAACGCTACCGCCGGCTGGTGACAAACACGACCGACGGGCTGGCATCGGTCAGCGGTTCGCCGGCCCAGCCCCCGTAGGCGCGATAGTTGCCCCACGGGCCGCTCTCGAAAGCCCGCTCGATTTCCACCGGCATGATTTTCTGCAGATACTGATAGAAGGTTTCGGCCTTCCATGTGGTCTCGCTCGGGCGGCGCGTCATGCGGCTGACCAGCATCAGCAGATCGCTCCCGCCCGTATTGATGAAGTGCCGTGTCAAAAGGACCTCGCGGCCGGCCTCGATCCAAGAGCGAACGGGCTGGAGCCGCACCCCCTCGGCTTCGACCCACGAGACATTGACAATTTGTCCGATGACAATGCCGCCGCGGCGAAGCAGCGGCGCGATCTGGCGCGACACTTTGGCCAGCGAGGTGTCCTCCGTGACCAGATGCGGCAGAGTGTTGCCCAGACACAGAATGGCATCGAACCGCTGTGTGGCGCGGGCGGCCAGATCGCCAATCGTGGCCAGTTCAAAGGTTGTACCCTCAACACGGGGAGCCGACTGGGCTTTTTCGATCATGGCCGGCGAGGTATCAATCCCCAGTACGCGAAAACCCTCGGCAGCCAGTGCGCGCGCGTGGGCACCTGTGCCGCAGCCGATGTCGAGGATTTCCTTGCCTTCGATCTGCCGGATTTCACGAAGCAGAAATGGCATCTCGCGGCTCAGCCGCGCCGGCTCGTCCGTCATTTGCGCGTATTCGTCAGCCATTTGCTCATAGAAGTCTTCGGGCATGGATACGGTCTCCTTGGTGATGGGAAATGGACAGTAGGGACGGCATGGACAAACTGCCGTGTACGGATTCTTGTTTCCTCGATTCGCTATTCCCTCAATAAATCCGCCGGCCAGCGCCGCACCGCTTTCCAGACCATCGGCGCCGTGGCCAGTGCGCTGCCGATCAGGCCCAGGGCCGCACAGAAAAGAAATAGGCTCGCGCGTTCGTCGAGCCACCGGCTGGGCGCCAGAGAAAACGGCGGCAGCCAGCGCGCCAACGCCCGGTTGAGCGCGATCGCAATCCCCCAGGCTGCGCCCGAGCCGACTGTCGCTCCCGCCAGACCCAAAACCACGGACTCGCCCACCAGCAGCGCCATTGCGCCCAACCGCGTCGCTCCTACAGCCCGGAGTAGCCCGATTTCGCCGCGCCGCTCGAGCATGATCAGCGCAAATGTATTGATGATGTTGATTGCCGCAAGCGCCAAGATCGCCGCGCCGAATGCCAACAGCACCAATGCCGCGCCGTTGATCGCCAGCCTTAGCCGCCGCGCCGTTTCCCGCTGGCCGACCACCTGCAAACCCAACGACTCCACCGTCTTTGCCGCCGCGTCGTAGTGCTCCATCGAGCGCAGCGTCAGGTGCAATTGCGCATAGTTTTCGGCCGCCTTTTCACCCTGATACCAGCGGTTGAATTCGCGCACATACTCAATGGGCGCCGTGACGCCCAGCAGCGACGGATTGTCCGTCAATCCCACAATCTCGCACTCGATTTTCCGAACACGGTCGGCTGGCGCCTCGACCGTCAGAAGCGAAGCGCCGAGCACCATCTGAAAGTGGCGGCCGATCACCGCTTGATCCGTCAATTTGGGCAGCCCCTGGCCTTCGGCCAGTCCAAGGTTAAACATATCCACAAAGAAGCGGGAGACGATAACAGGCATGGGACTGGTCGGCGAGTCGGAATAGGTAAAGCCCCGTTTTCCGATCACGTCGGCGGCGACCATTTCGCGGGGCACGCCGTAAGCCACAATATCCGTGCTGCCTTCGTAGCCGGCCAGACTGCCCGTGGCCAGCGCCGGCATGTTCAACGGCAGCTGCGGCCAGACCGACTCGACGCCGGGCAGAGCGGCCAGCCGCTGGGCGATTTCCGGAGTGATGCGTGCCGTAAGCAAGGCAGGTGCAAAAGCCAGCGGGCCCAGCTCGATGGCGCGCGCCCGCACAATCATCGTGCGTTCGGGAAAAATCCGCTCCACTTTGTTCAGCACATCCGAGCGCAATACCAGAGCCAACGCGGCGGCCAGATGGAAAACGGCGATGGCCACAGCGACGGCCCCGATGGCCGCGAGAGTCCGCCCTCGCCGCCGCTTCAGGTTTCGCCGTAAAAAGAAAATGACCTGTCCCAGTTTCATGCTCTAATTTCCTGCACAGCCGGAAGAAGAACACCCTTTTCAGTTGCGCCTCAATTGGCGGCCGACTCGACGGCTCCCGTTCCTGCCTGCAATTTCCCGCCGATCAGATACAGCTGCGATGTCGCGTGCAATTCGACGCTCGGATCGTGCGTGGCCATCAGGATCGTAAGACCCCGCGCGCGCTGATAGGAAGCCAGCAAATCCATGATTTCGCCGCCGGTCTGTTCGTCCAGATTGCCCGTCGGTTCGTCGGCCAGGAGAAGCGCCGGATGATTGACCAACGCCCGAGCAATGGCCACGCGCTGCATCTGGCCGCCGGACAGGTCGCCCGGCCGGGCTTTCGCCTTGGCCGCCAGCCCCACCTGGTCGAGCGCGTCCATCGCCCGATGTCGCGCGCGATGCACCGGCTCGCCCGACAGCAGCGCCGGCACCATGACGTTTTCCAGCGCCGTCAGGCTCGGTGCGAGATAGTAGTTTTGAAAAACAAAACCCAGCGTCCGGTTGCGAAAATGCGAGAGCGCCCGGTCACCGAGTTGAAACAAATCCTGTCCGCCGATCAGCACGCGGCCGCGCCGCGGCGCCAGAATCCCTCCGACAATATGCAACAATGTGGACTTGCCCGTGCCCGACCTTCCGTGAATGGCTACAAATTCGCCCTGGTGGACCGTCAGGCTTATCCCGCACAACACCCAGCTGTCGCCTGCAGACTCGCCGGCATAGGCATGTTGGACATCCACCACTTGAACCAACTTGTTGTCCAAAAACCCCCACCTCATTGCCGGACTTTTTGCGTTTCAAGAAACATTGCGATATTCCGCCGGAGTTTTTTCGTTGTCAATCCCCGAAGGCCCGGCCACCCTGTGTGTGATGTTCGATTCGCCCTTCTGGCGTCCGTAGAGCGTCGTGCAAATTTACTGCCGCCACATGACCGAAACTGTCGCTGGTTTTCACATTGAAGGATTGATCCACGACGACTGCCGGCAGCAAATCGCCGACATCATCGCCGCCAATGGCGGGCGCGAGGTGTTTTTCGTCGGCAAGCCCGACGAGGCGGGCCGCATTGCCGAGGTGGAGGCTTTTGCCTTCGGGACCGACAGTGCGGTGCCCGCCGTTATCCATCAGGCGCAATACGGCGATGTCGTGCTGCACAACCATCCGTCGGGCGATCTTGAACCGTCGGGTCCCGATCTGGCCGTCGCCTCGACCCTTGGCGATGCCGGCGTCGGCTGCTATATTGTGGACAATGCGTGCACCCGCATTCGCGTCGTGGTTCGCGCCTTCCGTCCGCAAACGCTCGAACCGCTGGACCTCGAACAAATCCGCCGCGACCTTGGTCCCGAAGGTTTCCTCTCCCGCTCGCTCGAAGATTTCGAGCATCGTCCTCAGCAGGTTGAAATGGCGCTGGCCGTGGCCGAGGCATTTAACAACAACCAGATCGCCGTGATCGAGGCCGGCACCGGCGTTGGCAAGTCCATGGCCTATCTTCTACCGTCCATTCGCTGGGCGTTGGCCAACAAGCAGCGCGTGGTGATCTCGACCAATACCATCAATTTGCAGGAACAGCTCTTGCGGAAGGATATCCCGCTGGTGCAGCGGCATTCCGGCCTCAAGTTCACCGCGGTGCTGGTCAAGGGCCGGCACAACTACGTGTGCCTTCGGCGCGTCTACGCCGTCCGGGGCGAGGTCGCGCAGCCCGAATTCGAGCCGTTCCGCACGGAACTGAAGTCCCTGATCGAATGGGCTCTGGTCACGGAAGACGGCAGTCTGGCTGACCTCGCTGCCCAGCCGTCCGAACAGGCCTGGGATGCCATCAAGGTCGAGGCCGAGACTTGCATTCGCACCCGATGTCCTTACTATGCGCGGTGTTTTTTCTATCAAGCACGCCGCGCAGCAAGCCGCGCCCAACTGGTCATCTGCAACCATCATATCCTGATGGCCGATCTGGCCGTGCGCCGCGAGACAGGCAACTATACGGCGGCGGCAATCCTGCCGCCTTTCCAGCGGCTCGTTCTCGACGAAGCGCACAATCTGGAAGATGTGGCCACGGAGTATCTGGGCCTGCGCATCACACGCCGCGGCATGCGCCAGATGCTGGGCCGCATCTATACCGCAGCACCCAACCGGCCTGCCGCCGGCATTCTGGCCATTGTGTTGCGCAAACTCGCAGCCTGCGACTGGAAAGCCGACCCGGCCGTGCAGGCCGAACTGGCCAACGCGATTACGCATACCACCATCCCGCTCATCAACGACCTTCGGCATCGCGTGGATCGCGAATGTGACGCACTATATGAGGGCGTTCTCGAAGGCCTCAATTGCAGCGCGCTGAAAGACAACGAGGAGAGGGCGCTGCGCATTACGCCGGACATCGAACAATCCTTCTTTTACAATCAAGTGCTCGTCGAATCGCTTCGAGCCCTCGCGGCAGGCCTCGGCGAACTGGCCAAGGCGCTCGATAAAGTTGCCGATCTGCTCCAAGACCTTTGCGATCCGCCGGGCGAACCGGCCGCCGACCTTCGAATCGAAGTCGCTGCCGCCCGCGACCGCGTTCTCGCGCTGGCCGCCAGTCTTGCCTGCTATCTCACCGACACCGAAGGGGTTTGTCGTTGGCTCGAGGTTCGCGCGAGCCGCATGGAGCACATTGTCCGGTTGTGTTCGGCGCCGCTGGAAGTAGGACCGGGGCTGCGAAAGACGCTGTTTGAGAAGTGCCCGACCATTGTGTTGACTTCGGCAACGCTGACCGCCGAACGCCGGTTCGACTATTTGCTCGAGCGGCTCGGTCTCCAGAAGCCCGGGCCGACAAATTCCTCCGAGCGCGACCGGCAACCGGCATTGCTCGAAGAGTCGGAGTTGCCGGAAATCCAACTTGACCGCGCATCGGACGAGGCCTTCGAAGCCCTCGCGCAGCGCCTCCGCACGCTCATTCTCGACACGCCGTTCGACTTCGACCGACAGGCGATGGTGGCGGTGCCCCTCGATATTCCCGATCCGGAAAGCGCCGAATATCCGGGCGATCTGGAATCGTTGATTCTCGAAGCGGTAACCATCAGCCGGGGCCGCGCCTTTGTGCTGTTCACCTCCTACAGCCTGCTGCGCCGGCTATACAACGCGCTCCGAGAGCGTCTGTGCGAAGCCGGCTTCACGCCGCTGCGGCAGGGCGAGACCAACCGCCACATTCTGCTCCAGCAATTCCGCCGCGAGCGCGCCCCCGTGCTCTTTGCCACATCCAGTTTCTGGGAAGGCGTGGACGTCAGGGGCGAGGCGCTGGTCTGTCTCATTCTCACACGCCTGCCGTTCCGCGTGCCGACCGACCCCATCATTCAGGCGCGCGTAGAACATCTGCAGAAACAGGGTGTGGACGCATTCGCACACTACACTGTGCCGCAGGCGGTGATCAAGTTCAAACAAGGTTTTGGCCGCCTGATCCGCCACAAAACCGACCGCGGAGCTGTGCTGATCTTCGACCGCCGGGTCGCCGTCAAGCGGTATGGCCGGACGTTTCTGCAGTCGCTGCCCGTGCGCCGTGTCCTTGCCGCCCCCCGTCGCGAGGTGTTTCACACCATGCGTGATTTTTTTCAGGAGAGATGACCCGACGCGGCCTGTTGCTGCAACCAAACATTGTCCCCCGCTTTCATCATAGAACATCCCATGCTTGGTTCGGGCTGCAGGCCGCGTGAGGTGCGGGGAAACTTGTCGGGCAAAAGCGGCAGCCATGCTGCCGCAGTCCAAAGCAAAAGCATTCCGCTTTGCAGCATCACGGCATAAATTTTGGAGTGCGGCAGCCCTGCTGCCGCTTTGCCTTATTGATTCATCGGTTGACAAACTATGGCCTTGGATGTTGCGGCCGCCATCGAACCTTTCATCTCGAAACCTGGCCATCTTGCGGATTATTGGTTGCGGCCGCAGGCCATGTCAGGCGAAAGAATATCCATTCATCAGCGGCTGCCATATTGCAGTTTCTTCAATTCCGCCCAACCGATCAGATGGACGCCGGCTGCGTCGAGCGCCCGCTTGATCTCAGGGTCTGTGAAAGCCTGCCGGTCGGCGTTGCGCCGCGCCCAGCTGCTGGTGATCGCGCGAAGTTCCTCGCTGTCTGTTCCACAATGAATGATCAGTTGCGTGAGACCGGGTTTGAGGTCGGCGATCAAGCGCAGATACGCTTCCTTGCGCTTGTCCGCAGGCGCATTGATTCCCATGATCAGGTTGTCAATCACCACGTCGCCGGATTCCTGGACTGCTTTGAAAGTGCCATTGGTGGACACTTTCAGGCGGGGGTCCAGCGTTTTCAGCAGGTTGCCCGTCGGACGCGGCAGCAGATAGGGCAGCTTATATTCATGCGCAATCTTGCGATAGGCATCGAAAAACTCCTGCCGCATGAACACCGTCCCCATGTGCGAGTCCAGATGCGTCGGCCGGATGCCGAACGCCAGCACGCGCTCGACCTGGGCGCGAATCTCCCGCTCGACTTCCGCCGGATTTCCGTGCGCCCAGGACTTGACGTAGGTGTCCAAGAGAAACCCATCGCCGTTCACCAGACTGCGCACTTCCGAGACCGGCGCAACGGGCCCCCACCGATACCGTCGCCATTCGCTGTTGAGCGTAATGTGAACGCCGATGTCGAGCGAAGGATTCTCGCGCGCCAGCGCAGCTGCTTCGGGAAACCACGCGCACGGCGCCATGACCGATGCCGACGTGACACACCCGCGCGTCATCGCCTCGACCGTGGCCGCGTTGACGCTGTGGCACATGCCGAAATCATCGGCGTGGATGATGAGCAGCTTGGCGTCGGCCGAATAGCCCAGGCGCTCGACCGTCGAACTTGAAGGTGGTTTGGCCGATTGGAAAAGTCCAAGAATCGTCCCAACAAGCGCAAACAGACTTCCTGTCTTCATGCTCCCTCATTCCGAATAACATTTTTTGCGTGTGGATAGACTGCCAATCGTCTGCAACCGCCTGGCGGAATCATCCGAAATGCTGTTTGGCCATAGCAAGCCCAAAGCGCGGTGCTGAGAGAAGTTGAGATCTTTCGAGTCATTTTGCGACGCAGGCTCGGCTGCGAAAAACGTAGGGATCTATTTGCACAAAAATTGTGCTTGCGGATTTATTTGGGTCATGTTGTGGTAGCAATGTAAGAAAATTAGAGGCAGCAAGAGATTAAGACAGATAAAAATCGCAAAAAAAAGAAATTTTTCTCTTGACAAGAATGTGTTGAATTGTGGTAAAACGTAGACTAAGTTGATTGTAGCAGTGTTGATAACGCCTTTTTCGAGCCGTGGTCGAGAGCCAAAATGAGCGAAAAACCACAAGGCGCAGCGACCCAGGAAACCGACGGCTTCCCTCCTTTTCCGTCCGGCGATCCGACCGACAGTTTTCTTGGTGTCGAAGCCGTGGCTCTGGATCAAAAAGGGCGCGTGATGCTTCCGAAGGACCTGCGCGAAGTGCTCAAACATCCGCGCTACGGCGGCTCTCGACGCTTCTACATCAACGTAGCCAAGCGCGGGCGTTATGCGGCCGTATTCGTGTTTCCCGAAATGGAATGGAAGCGCCGCCTTGCGGAATCGGGCAACGGCGCTCGGCTCCCGGAGCAATTGCGTGAACGTCTGGTCACTGGCGGCGAGTATGCCGAATTAGACCAGGCCGGAAGATTGCGCCTGACGGATTTTCAAATTCGCTCCGCCCAGTTGATTCTGCGGGGCCGCGTGGCCGTGGTCGGAGTGCAAGACCACATCGAGATCTGGGATGAGCCACGATATGCCATTTGCAAAGAGGAAGGCTTTGCGGAATAGGCGCTGCGCCTAGCGCCCATCGCCAGTTGCGAGCAGGAAAATGTGGATTGCACACTACATCAGTCACTCGGGGATGTGCCCGCCGCTCATCAGCCCGTCATGCCGAGTGAGCTCCTCCAGATACTTGAAGTTGGACCGGGAAAGCTGGTTCTCGATTCCACCTGTGGTGGAGGCGGGCACTCCATCAAATTCTATGAAGCCATGCGGGGAATTGGAACGCTGGTCTGTATGGACCGCGACCCCGAAATGCTCGCACTCGCACAAAGGAGGTTTGCCGAACGAGGCGTTCCCGAAGGCTTTGTCCGATGGGTCTGCGGTTCGTTCGCTGATCTGAAACTCCATCTGGCCCGCCTGGGCATCGAGCGCTTCGACGCAATTTTGGCCGACCTAGGCCTGTCGAGCGATCAACTGACTGCAGAGCGGGGATTCTCTTTCGTGCAGGACGGGCCGTTGGACATGCGATTCTCGCGCGCGGAGGCCATTCCAACCCTGGGCGAACGACTGGAGCGAATTGGCGCCGACGATCTGGAACAAGCGCTTCGCGCCGCCGACGAGCGGTTCGCGCGCCGGATTGCACGCGCGATCCTCCGACGAAGGGATCAAGGACCGATCCGAAGCACCGTGGAGCTGGCGCGCGTGATCCGGTCGGCGATCCCCAAATCACGTGAATGGAGACGGATTGACCCAGCAACCAAATCGTTCATGGCCCTACGGATGCTGGTCAACGATGAAATCCGTCACATTCAGAAAGGACTTGTGGAAGCAATCGAATGCCTGGCCATCGGGGGCAGAATCGCCGTTCTGAGTTTTCACTCAGGCGAGGACCGCGTGGTCAAGCAGACGTTTCGCACCTTCGACATTCGGTTTCGGGTAAAGGGCGACCCGGGAGAAGCCGCAGGGCGGCCGGCTCTCGAGCTGCTCACTCGAAAGCCGGTCCGCCCTGGCGAGGCTGAATGTCGGAGCAACCCCCGCGCCCGCAGCGCCAAACTGAGGGCCGCGGTCAGAGTGGGATGACCCGCACACGAGTCGGGAGAGGGCTCCACCGAGGGGAGAGGGGTAAAATGAACACCGTTCTAACCGAGCGCATCCAGCTGTGGGGCAGCCAGGGTGTCCGGGAATTCAAACGGATTGCATGCATGGTAGGATGGGCCGCCGTGTTGACTGTTCTAGGACTCGCCCAGGTGTGGCTGCCGATGACGATCCGCGACCTGGACATGCAACGCAGCCGTCTGATGGCTCAAGCCACGGATCTTTTGGCGCGCGAGAACGAACTGCGCTCGGAAGTCAGCCAATTGCGGTCGGGTCATCGTCGGCAGGATTTCGTCCTCGACAAGGTGGTTCTCCAGCCGGTTCCGCCGGACCAGCAAGTGGTGTGGGAAGTGCCGCTGGAGATCGAGCAGCGTGTCGCCCAGGTTTGCATGGAAATCGAAACCGCGCGCGGCAGCGATACCGAAAGTCAATGGACGCGCGATCCCTGGTTCATTCGCATGTTGGCAACCATTTTCCCGCCGGGATCGCAGCCATCCGCGCCGAAGGTCCCCGCGGTGAACCAACGTTGAAGGAGGCGGTATCACTCTCGATTGCACTGACATATCCTGTGGCCGGGCCAACGAGATCAAGTGTCTGATGCCTGTTCGAGCTGCCGGCTGAAGCCGACCCGTTCCTGTCCCCGCAGATCCTGTTCCCATTGACCGTTGCCTCGCTGACGCTCCCGTTGGCCGTTCTTCTCCGCTGAGCGATCCTTGTAGAAGGTACGAGGCCGTCCCCCTCTGTCCTCGTGCGTTGGCTCGGCCCTTTTCCTTTTCGCACAAAGTCGGCGCGTTTCATCGAACCCGAGCGGCGAAACCGCCGCCTGAAGCGAGCGACGGAGGCTCGTGCAAAACTCAACATCAGGGATGGATGCCCGAGAAGGCCGAGGTCGGAGGCAGATCGTAAAGTCTGACGCGCGGTGAGTTTTGCAGGAACCTCGTAGGGGTTAACTCCGCAACAACCTGCGTGTAGGAAAGGCGCGCCGCACTGTTCGTTCCAAGAGGTGCCGCGATGTTGGATTCCCGTTTCTATCTGCGCATTAAAATCACGGGCGCTGTTTTGGCGCTCATTCTGGCCGGCTTGATCGCGCGCCTGTATTGGATCCAGATCGTCCGGCACGAATACTACAACATTCGCGCCTCCTACTATCGAATCGGCAACGAACCCATCCGCCCCCAGCGCGGGAACATTTACGACCGCAACCGCCGCGCCCTGGCCGCCGGCAGCCTCCGCGATAGCCTATACGCTAACACCTATCTTCTCAAGCAGCACAACATTCCTTACGAGGCGCTGGCGGATAAGTTGGAGTCTATTCTTCAAAAAAACCGTATTCGGATTCTGGCGCAATTGCGGCGCGGCGGCTGCCCGCCTCTCTATCGGGTCATGCCGCCCGAAATCTCCGACGCCATGCACAATATGATTCTCCGCGACGCTTTTCCGCCGGGGGCGTTTTACTTCGAGCGGGAAACAAAACGATTCTATCCCAACGGCCGCACCGCTTCCCACGTCCTCGGCTACGTTCGCTTCGATGACACCGGCGAGAATCAGGGCGTGGATGGTCTTGAGTATTTCTATGACCATGTCATTCGGGGCAATACAGCCAAGTACGAGGTTCTTAA
>JADFCW010000213.1 GCA_017161705.1 Candidatus Sumerlaeota bacterium
AAACTTACGGACGGGGGAAGCTGCGCATCGAGTATATCGCGCCGACCAACGATCCGGTCATGCAGCGGGAGCTGATGCTTCAGGGCATCCGGCCCCAGGGGGTGTTGGTTCTCAAGCGCGATCAACGAACGCAGGTGGATGTCTATAACAGCATCGTGGTGCAGTTTCAGGACAAGAAAGAACTGATCCCGAGTCTGCTGGACGAAGGCAGCCGCGAGCAGAGCGAACTGATCAGCAACTTCGAGTATTTGCTGACGTCGAAGATTTTCAAAGTCCGCCGCACCGGGCGTGACGTCATCGGCTGGGCCACCAACTCGCCGGACATTCAGTGGAACCGCGACTATGCCTTCCTGCGCAAGCAGGTCCAGCGTGAGTGGGATGTTCTGGACGTGCGGCTCGATCCGCCGAACCAAATTCCGTTCACCGTGAGCGTGCTGGTGCTGGCCGCACCGAAGGACTTAACACCGGCGCAACTGTTCGAGATTGATCAATACGTCATGCGCGGCGGGAAACTTCTGGCCCTGGTGGAAACCTACAACCGCCAGTTGCGCAACGAAGGCCTCGAAGCTCTGGTGCTGCGGCCGGCCAACATCACCCAGCTGTTGGAACGATACGGCGTTCGGGTAAAAAACGAAGTGGCGCTGGACGGCTATCCCTTCTGCGCTCTGGCACCCATCAACCGCTTCCCCATGCCCTATGAATTCTGGGTGAACGCCATGGGGCCGGGATTGAACCGCCGACACCCGGCCATGGCGCGGCTGGATCGGATTACGTTGCCATGGACGCAGACGCTCGAGGCGGCAACCTCCATGCCTGCGGGCGTTCAGATGACGCCGCTGGCGTGGACGTCGCCGCGGGCCATCGTACGCTGGGGGAACCGGATTTCGCCGGCCCCGCAGACGCAGACAACGGAACAATCCACCAAGGGCGCCACGCATACCCTTATTGCCGCGCTGACGGGTACATTCCCCAGCTACTTCGCCGAGGGCACCTCGTATCCGCTCGATGCGGGAACGACCACCCCGCAGACAGGTCGGACGCGCCCGGAAGACCGCACGTATCTCAGCCCGGAAACCCAAATGGTTGTGGTAGGGAACGCATTCTTTCTTCAGGACGGCTTTTTGCGCATGTGTTTCGAGCAGAACAACAATATTCCCTTTTTCCAGAATATCATTGAATGGATGGCCCTGGGCAAGGGGTTGAGCGACATTCGGGTGCGGCATCCGCTGAGCCGGACGTTGAATGCGGAGATTCTCAAAGAGGCAAACACCGCCTTGCGCAATCGGTATAAGATTCTGGGGACGTTCGCCATGCCCGCCTTTGTGGTTGTGGCCGGCGTGCTGTATAATACGGTGCGCCGACGGCGGCGACGCCTGTTGGCTGCACACCTCCTGGCCCGCGGGCAATGAATGGAAATGTCGGCAGGCTGTGCCCTTTTTGCGAAGGGCTGGAAGGTAGAAAGAGCAAGCAGCAAACCGAAGTTTATCCTGCAAACCAATGAACAAGCAAACGATCATCATGCTCGCAGTAGCGGCGGTCCTCGTGGCGGCGCTGCTGATCTTTGAAAATCCGTTCCAGGAACCGGAACGCAAACCGCATCCTGACGAACAGGTCGAGCTGTTTGTCGTGCCGGAGGAAGCCGACTGCGCGCGCATCGAGTTGCGCGGCATGGGTACCAGCACCACGCTTGTGCGCAAGGACCATCAATGGTTCACGCAGGAGGGATATCGCGCCGACGGCGAGCGCGTCCAGCAAATCCTCAACGTCCTCAAGGAAGCCGGCCCGCCTGATCTTGTCTCGATCAGCCCCGATGCATTTATCAATTTCAAAGTGGACCAAATTCAGGGAATCAGCGTCCGCATATACGACCGGCAGAACGCGCGGAAGGTGGATTTGATTGTCGGGGAAATGGAACGCGATTTTTTCCATACCCCCGTGCGCAAGCCCGAATCGAACAACGTCTATCTGATTCGCGGCATGTTGCGGATGATCCTGCAGCAGAGCGACTGGCGCGACCGCAATATCTTCCGGATCGACTTGGCGTCGGTGCGGCGGGTGGCGGTCAATCGGACCGACGAATCGTATGCGATTGCGCGGGAATCGGAAGGCGCCCCATGGCATTTGATCCGTCCGACCTCCGAACCGCTCAGCGCGGAGAAAGTGCAGCCATGGCTTCAGCAAATCTGCATGCTGTATGCGCAGGACCTCGAGCCGCCCGCTACCACCGATACGCTCACTTCCTATGGTCTGACGGCGTCGCCCGCCTATCTGTCGCTGGGATTGGATGATGGGACCACGCAGACGCTAATTTTCGGGATTGCCAACGAGCGCAAGGAATACTACGTGAAACGCGCCGATGATCCGCAGGTCTATCGTCTGGCGGAGTTCTACTTCACCCATCTGCTCAAAAAAAGCGACGAGTTGAAAGCAACTCCCGCCGCGCCGCCTCTCCCGCCCGCGACCGTCCCCGCTGCAAGTTCCACAACGGCCAGCATACCTGCGACAGCGAGGCCATCCACCCCGACAGCGGTCGAGAAAACTCCCCCGCCGCCGAAAGCAACAGCCGCGGCCAAGGATACTCCGACCACACCGGCCGCAAAGGCGAAGGCGGACGCTCCAACCACACCGACCGTGTCCAAAGCAGCGGCAAAATCGGCGAGCCAAAAGGTCAAGTCCAAATCCGCCGAAAAATAGCGGTTCGTTTGGTTGCATCTCCCGGAATCGGAAAACTTGACACGGCGGGAGGAACCATGCGGAAGTGCTGATTGCGGACAAAGCCGGCGCCGCACGAGGGCGATTTCTGGCTCCGCCATTTTGATTTTGGCCGAAGGAGAAGTCCAATGCGAAGCTGGTATGCGATGGGAGTCTTGATCCTGCTTTCCCTGAGTGGGGTATCGTGCGCGTATCTGCACAAAGAGACAGCCGCGCCGCCGACCCTCGAGCGACAGGTTCCTGCGCGCGCGCCGGAAACCACACTCCGCGCCGTCTCATTCAACATCCTGTATGCGGGCAACAAGAAGTTCCCCTGGGCCGACCGCCGCGACTCCGTCGTTGCGGCCCTGCGAGACATGGACCCGGATGTGTTCGGATTGCAAGAGGCGGAGTACGGCCAGTTGCTCTATCTCATGGACCGCCTTCCGGAGTATGCCTGTATCGCGCGCTGCCGCGACGATGGCCATACCGCCGGCGAGGCGATGGGCTTGTTTTATCGCACAAACCGTTTCATCTTGAAAACCGCCGAAACATTTTGGCTGAGCGACACGCCCGAAATTGCCGGCAGCAACACCTGGGGCGGGGCGTGCGTGCGCTGCGCCACAGTGGCTATTCTGATTGACCGCACCGACGGCCGAACGGTCGGCGTCTGCAACACCCACTTTGATCATGTCAATGCCGAAGCCCGCGCCAAGAGCGGCCAGTTGGTTCGCAGACGCCTGCCGGAATACGGCAAGGACATCGCATGGATCCTCACTGGCGATTTCAACACGACGGCTGGGTCAGCACCCTATGTGGCCTTGACCGATCCGAAGATCAATGCGCTGCGCCTGACCGATACCTTTGCCGCGACGAATCCCAACGCCCCCGCCGATGCGAGCTCATTCCATGGCTACGACGGCACACTCGGCAAGCGGCGGATTGATTTCATTTTCTGTTCGCAAGAGTTCGAGCCTCTGGCCGCCGGCATCAATCAGTTCAAATACCTCGGCCGTTATCCGACGGACCATTTCCCCGTCTGGGCGGATGTGAAACGAGTGAAATAAAGAGGGCCTGTCAGGGTGTTGCTCGTTGTTGTGCGGCTGACAGGCGAGGCTGTGGGCTTTGTCGTCCTGCGCGCCATTGCCGGCCGCAAAGATTCTACATCCTTTTTCCTTTCTGCATTCGCACTTTTGCGGTTGGGAAGTCGCCTCCACTAAACCATTGAAAAATCTCGAGCCATCCCTATCCTTCCGATTTTGTCGAGGAATGAAACGGGGACTATCGCATGGACCCTTCGCATATTCGAAATTTTTGCATCATCGCCCATATAGACCACGGCAAGTCCACCCTGGCCGACCGCTTGCTCGAACTCACGGGGACGATCGAACCGCGCGAAATGCGCGATCAGGTCCTCGATACGCTCGATCTGGAACGCGAGCGCGGCATCACGATCAAAGCGCAAGCCGTCCGAATGACCTACAAGGCCCGCGACGGCGAGACGTATGAGCTCAACCTGATTGATACCCCCGGCCACGTGGATTTCACCTACGAAGTCTCGCGCAGTCTGGCCGCCTGCGAGGGGGCGCTCCTCGTGGTGGACGCTTCGCAAGGCGTCGAGGCACAAACCCTGGCCAACGCCTACATGGCCATCGAGCACGACCTCGAAATTATTCCCGTGGTGAACAAGATAGACCTGCCGGCGGCGGACGTCGAGGGCACGCTCGAACAGATCCGCGAGATTGTCGGCATGCCAACCGATCATGCGCTGCGCGTAAGCGCCAAGACAGGCGAAGGCGTCGAGGCGGTGCTCGAGGCGGTCGTGGAGCGGATTCCTCCGCCGCGCGCGGCGGAGGACGGATCGCGGTTGCGCGCCTTGATCTTCGATTCGAGTTACGATGCCTATCGCGGCGTGGTGATCTATGTCCGCGTGCGGGAGGGCGAACTGCGCACGGGCGATTTGGTGCGGCTGATGGCGCGCGGTGATACTTACGAGGTGGACGAGGTCGGCTACTTTTCGCCGCGCATGAAAAAGTGCGACGCCCTCGGTCCGGGCGAGGTCGGCTATGTCATCGCCGGCATCAAAGACATCCACGCGGTCACGGTCGGCGACACCATCACGCACGCGCGCCATGGCGCCGCCCAGCCGCTGCCCGGCTACAAGCCGATTCATCCCGTGGTCTTTGCGGGCTTCTATCCGGTGGATTCGGAGGACTACGAACGGCTGGCCGAGGCGATTGAAAAGCTGCGCCTCAACGATGCGGCTTTTTTTTACGAGGCGGAAACCTCGCAGGCGCTCGGCTTCGGATTCCGCTGCGGCTTTCTTGGGCTGCTGCACATGGAGATCGTGCAGCAGCGCCTGAGCCGCGAATTCGGCGTCAACATCCTGACCACGACCCCGAGCGTTATCTATCAGGTGTATTTGAACTCGGGCGAACGGATCGAGATAGACAATCCAAGCAAGCTGCCCAATGTCAGCGCCATTGACCGGATTGAGGAACCGATCGTAACGGCGACGATGATCCTGCCGTCGCAGTATCTGGGCGGCGTGATGCAATTGTGCCAGGAGAAGCGCGGCGTGCAGAAGAGCCTGACATTTGTCGGCGAGAAACGCGCGCTGCTGGTGTATGAATTGCCGCTCAACGAAATCATCGTGGATTTTTACGACCGGCTCAAATCGCTGACCCAGGGGTATGCGTCGTTCGATTATGAGTTCAAGGGCTACCAGCCGTCCAACATTGTCAAACTGGACATTCTGATCAACGGCGAGCCGGTGGACGCGCTCTCGATGCTGGTGCACGCCGATCATGCCCAGTCGCGGGGACGTTCAATGGCCGAGCGCTTGAAGGAGACCATCCCGCGGCAGTTGTTTGCCGTGGCCATCCAGGCGGCCATCGGAGGACGCATTATTGCCCGCGAAACCGTAAAGGCGCTGCGCAAGGACGTTCTGGCGAAGTGCTACGGCGGCGACATCACCCGCAAACGCAAGCTGTTGGAAAAACAAAAGGCGGGCAAGAAACGGATGAAGCAGATCGGCAAGGTCGAAATTCCGCAGGAAGCCTTCCTGGCCGTGCTCAAGTCAGGGTAAGATCTCGCTGGTCCTGCACAAACCGGGCTGCCGCAATTGAAAACCCTCCGCGTCCGCCCTTTATCCCCTCGGCAATCAGCCATTCGGCGTCGGCACCCGCGCGCGTATAAACGGGAGTGATCGTCTTGACCGGACATCGGTGCTCTGCGGCCCGCTTCACCAGTTCAGGCAAGCGGTCGGGACGAAGGATAAAATACAGCCGCCCGCGCGCATGGAGCAGGATCGAGGCGGCACGGACGAAATCCGCCAGCGCGGTTTCACCTTCGTGCCGCGCCAGGTCGCGCATGGGGTGGGGGCTGCGGCGGCCTGCTCCAGCACGATAAAATGGCGGATTGGCAAAAACCGCGTCAAACCGGCCTTCCCACGGCGTCCCGCCGAGGCGGCGAATATCCGTGCATACATATTCCACTCGGCCGCGCAGCCGGCCGGCGTTGCGCTCTGCATTGCGGCGCGCGGTTTCGGCAATCTCCCGCTGAATCTCAAATCCAACGGCCGCGACAGCCGCACGCTGCGCCAGGCATAGGGTCAACACCCCGATGCCGCAACCCAGTTCCGCCACGCGTTGCCCATTGCGTAATTTCGCCGCACCTGCCAACAGCACAACCTCGTGGCCTGGTTTGCAGCCGCGAACGGTCTCCGGAATCTCGATGTCCAGATCGCCAAAGCGCACAAATGAACCTCGCACAGCCGACAATGGGGGGCCGCTGCCGGAGGGGGCATTCAAACCTGGATAGCCTCCGCTGTATCATCGGCCTGCGTGACGCGAGGTACGGGGGTGGGAATCCGGGCGCGCGCCAGACGGCCGATCTGCTGGATTATCGGCTCGGCGCTACCGAGCACGGGAATGTCGGCAATCGAATTGAGAGCCGGCAGCAGCGGCAGAAGCGACAGCTGGGCGATCACCGCCACGTCGCACTCACCGGACACTTCACGAATGCTCTGAATGAACAGGCGGTCGTGCATGTCCCAATCGCCCATATCCATCTGCTCGGCAGCCTCGGGCACATGTTTGGTAATGACGTGCAGCGTATGGCATCGGCGCGCGGCCACGTCCTGTAGACACGATGCGACAGCAGCGATGGCCGGGTTGAGTGTTCCAATCACGCAAATCCGATGCCCTTCAGAAAGGGCACGCTCGCACATCGGCTCATTCAGTCGCAGCAACGGGATGTGGACAAACTTCTGACAGACCGAGATGGCCGGTTCGAGAGCTGAAGTCGTGCATAAAGCGGCGTCGGCTTTCATCTGCTCGGCCCATAGGAAATGCTGGTTCAGCCGGCTGAGAACCCGCGGCGTCAAGCCGTTCTGGATCGCCTCGAAGAAAATCGTTTCGTCCAGAATGTTGAACTTTCGGACATGCGGCAAGTGAACACTGAACTCCCGGTTGAGCAGGTCCACCGTGCGCAGCCGCGTGTGGATCAATGCAATGGTGTATGGCATTGCATGTTCTCCCCCGACAGGGAAGAAACGCAGGAACGGATTTGTCATCCGGCGAACCGGCCGGCAACCGCTCGCGGTCATAATAATGATGAAAAGAGAATGACGTGCCCTCCGCGAGCGAAGTAAGCTTTGCGGGTTCGGCCCTTTCTCCCCTGTCCTATGGTATGGGTCGGAAAACGAAACTTCCCTTCCACGTGCTCTTGGAAAAGTTTTACTGGACGCAAATATTCTGCAAGTGAAATTTTGACTGGATGGAGGCACGGAAGGTTTTTCGGTTGAAGTGGAGGCCTGCCATCCATAAAAGTACAAGGAAGGCAGGATGGTTTGCCCGGGCAAGGAGAGGTTTTCCGGAACGCGAATTGCGCGCGCGCTGGATGCGGGGTTTCACCAAGTGGCCAAAAAGAACAGACCGGAAGTAGTCGCAGTGGGCGGCCGGCAATGGCGCCGGCACTGTATTCGGACGCACCGCTTGACCGCAAGCGACGACATTGTCAAAGTGGTCGAGGAGTATACGCGGCCGCATCGCCGGCCGGGCGACTGGATCGTTGTCAGTTCAAAGGTTGTGTCGGTCTGTCAGGGCCGCGCGATTCCGGAAAGCCGGATCCGCGTGGGCCTGCTGGCGCGGCTGCTCTGGCGCGGCGTTCGAAAGGTTTCCTACGGAATCGGCTTGCGAAGCCCTACTTCGATGCAATGCGCGATCAACGAATGCGGCGCCTGGAGAATTCTTCTGGCGGCCGCCATCGGCGCGATCGGCAAACTCCTGGGCCGGCGCGGCGATTTCTATCGCGTGGCCGGCATGCAGGCGGCTACCATTGACGCCGCTCACACCAGTCCGCTTCAACCCGATTGCGTGATTCTGGGACCCAAAGCCCCGACCAAAGTGGCCGAGGCCATCCGGGCGGCCACCGGGTGCGAAACTGCCGTCATGGACATCAATGACATCGGCGGGTCATGGGCTTTGGGTGTTTCGGCAGGTATGGATCGCGCCCTGATCGAAGCGATCATGCGCGACAATCCTTACGGCCAGAAGGACGAGCAAACGCCCATTGCCCTGGTGCGGCCGGAGGAGGCGAACCCACATGAGTCCGTCGGCTGAACGATCGGAGAGCGGTGAATCGTCGGCGGCGACAGCAGAAGTCCGACCCGCCGCTTTTGGCGCAGTCGAGAATGACCCGGCTCATCAGCGCCGCATCCTCGACGCTCTCTATCGCGTGAGCAATCTGATGGCCGAGGTCACCGATCTCAAACATTTGCTGCACCAGATCATGGAAGAAAGCAAAGATGTAGTAGGGGCGGAAGCCTCCTCCCTGATCCTGTACGATGAAAAAACCGATGAACTTTACTTTGACATTGCCCTGGGCGACCGCGGCGAACAGGTCAAGGTCATCCGGCTCAAGATGGGGCAGGGCATTGCGGGAACGTGCGCAAAGGAGCGCCGCACCATCGTGGTCAATGATGCCGACCGCGATCAGCGGCACTTCAAGCAAGCGGACAAGGTCAGCCAATTCGTAACGCGCAACCTGATCGCAGCGCCGATGATTCGCAACGAGCGCCTGATCGGCGTGCTCGAAGTGCTCAACAAATTTCATGGTCAGCCGTTCACGGACTCCGATGCCCGCGTGCTCGAGTTTCTGGCCGACCATGCCGCCATCGCCATCGAGAACGCGTTTTTGGTCGAGGCCAAAACGCGTGCCGAGCGCCTTGCAGCTCTCGGCCAGGCCGTTGCCAGCATCTCGCACTATGTGAAAAACATTCTGGCCGGAAGCAAAGGCAGCGCCAGTCTCATTGAATATGGTTTGAGTTCGAACAACTTCGACATGGTCAAGCAGGCCTGGCCAATCTTGCAGCGGAGCACGGCCAAAATCTCCAGTCTCGTTCAGGATATGCTCACGTATTCCAAGGATCGGGAGCCGGAGCTGTCGCGCGGCAACCTGAATGAGCTGGCTGAGGACATCCATCGCATGGTAGAGGCCAGTGCGGCGGAAAGCGGCGTGGCGGTGGAGCTGCAATTGGCTCCCGACCTGCCCGACTCGCTGTTCGACGTCAACCGCCTGCATGACGCCGCGCTCAACATCGTTGGAAACGCCATAGACGCCGTGCGCGAGCAGCCGGAGCCGCGCAAGGTCATTATCGCCAGCCAATTCGATCCGGCCGCCAGCCGGATCGCGTTGGTCATCCAGGACAACGGACCGGGAATCCCCGAGGCCATCCAGAAAAAGATATTCGAGCCGTTTTTCAGCACGAAGGGTTCAAAAGGAACCGGCTTGGGACTGGCCGTCGCGCAGAAAGTGATGCGCGAGCACGGAGGCGATCTTCTGTTGGACTCGCGCGAGGGCGAGGGTGCTCGGTTCACCCTGGTGCTTCCGCTTCGGGAGGTGCCAGCCGAGCCGCCGCCGGATACTGAGCAGGCCGACAACGCGTCTGCCGAAGACGCCCCTCAGGGATAAACCACGAATCGCGGGTACTAATTCGGATTCCTACAGCCCACTCCATTTCAGACTCTCTTATCGTGAGATCTCGCTATCTTGCGAAAATCTTTTGGTTGCGGGCAATAGTCGTGTTAGGTGCTCGTCATCCCCCGTAACAGCGTTTGATCTCAGGCGAATCGGACGACAGAGAGACAGGCCTTAGCCAATGGCATTTTATGCGCGTCCGCCTTGCGTGGAGATTGTAGGGCAAGGTTTATCGAACGAAAGTCAATTGACAGACTACCGGTAAGCAGGCCAGCGAAGCGATGAAGTCGAGCCGGTGGGCCGGACAGTGACGGTGGTTTGTGCGTCGGCGTTCGGCGGGGCGGCTTCGAGATGGTTCACATGGTCCTGCGCGTAAGAATAAAACTGATACAGCCCGTAACCTTCGGCCTCGTGCACGTTGAAGACCAGGGTATCCGACTCGAACGGCCGCGGCCATTGCCGCCAGGCACCATCGGTCCCGCGCCGGTAGCATAACCACACGGTGCGCACCCCGCTGGCAGTGTCGCTGGCTTGACATTGCAGCGTAAAGGTCGCCCCGACGGTAGCGGAAGGCAGCGCCAGCACGCGGCTTTGCGGCGGCTGGGAATCCTGCATTGAGAAAACGACGTTGGACCAAGGGCTCTGGCGCAATGC
>JADFCW010000214.1 GCA_017161705.1 Candidatus Sumerlaeota bacterium
GCGTTACAGAAAAGCGGCAGCATGGCTGCCGCACTCCAAAATGTTGCCTTCGGGCTAGATCTTTTGGTCCAAGGGCCTATCCCATCGCCGCCACCAACTCATTGACCCGTTGGCCCAAAGCGTCGAGATCGAAAGGCTTGGTGAGAAATCCCTCGGCGCCCATTCGCCGCGCCCAGTCCTCGTCGCTGAGATCCGAGCCCTGCGTCAGCGCCGTCACCACCAGAACAGGGATGGACCTGGTCTTTTCGTCGCTTTTCAGCTGAGCAAACAACTGGTAGCCATTGAGGCGGGGCATTTTCAAATCCAGCACGATCAGATCCGGACGCTGCCGGTCTATCTGATCGCGCGCTTGTTGACCGTCCGATGCAGTTTGAACCGCGTACCCGGCCCTCTCGAGCGAAAACCGCAGGATCCGCAAAACGTCTTCGTCGTCGTCCACAACTAGAATTGTCCTGGCCATTCTTCGCGCCCTCCTGCTTGTGACGGAAACAAATCAAGGCTTATGCAGAACGGCCTCGTTGTCAAGGAAATTGGAGTGTCCACTGTCGCCGACCCAGACAGAACCTCACAGCCCGGCCGCCGGATCCGCTCTTCGTCTCTTCCTCGCGATAGTAGTACTCGAAGACGATTTGGTTGCCCCGCGCATTCAACCGTATATCTTCCAGATGGAATCTGCGCCCGTCTTCCGCCAGCAGAGCCGCGGGCACATACCGATACGCGTTGCGCTCAGCCAATTGCTCCGGCCGCATCACGGCCACGGCCGCCCGCAACCGTCTACGGCCTAGGCGCTCGATCACGGGGCTGGACGGTTCGCTGTCTGCCGCCATGTGCAACGCCGGCGATTGCCACAGGGGCGATTCCGGCGGGTATTCCTTCTCCAGCACCGATAGATACTGCTCGACCGTTGCACAGCGGCTCAGCGTGTCGGCCAGTTTCAGCACGCGGTCTTTTTCGCCCGCTGCGCCGATACCCTTTTCCAGCAGGTGTGCAGTCGCCAAACCAATGGCCGCGCACAAAAGCACTGCGAAGAGCATCTGCTGATTCTGCCGCGAGATGCGCATCGCGCTGACGCCTCGAAAAACATGCAGCCGCCAATCTGGAAAGACCTCCGTCTCGATCCGCGAAAAGCAGACCCAAACCGATTGGCCCTTTAAGATCGGCGGCTTTAGAAGCAACCGGAACATTTATGCGAAAGCGGAGTTAGTTGCCGCCCGGCCAGCGGAGAATATCGCCGTTGGAAATCGTCCCGTTTGTCGGGTCATACTGATAGGTAACAAACCACGTATCGCCCGGGATCATGGACGGGTTGGCATAATCGCCGTGAAAACCGGGGCTTCCATCGGGCCGCGGACCGCGGACATAATCCGGCCCTTCGGAGAAAACGCAAAACATCGCCGGCGCCGCACCCGTGTAGTTTCGATTTGGATACTCTTCATTGCGATACGAGTGGATATTCACCAGACAGATGAACAGCGACGTATCGTAGCGATCATAGTCCGTGCTATAGCGGAACGACCTCCGCTGAATAGGCGAAAACGGGTCCACAATGTCGCACGTGGTCAGATAGGCCACCGGCGTGGACAAGGACCAGAAGTTGGGGAGCGCGCCGCGGTTCTTTTGCGGATTGCCCGCGAGGGCTGCGTTCATCATAACCGGCGGCACATTATTATCCACAATGTAGGCCTCCACTGCCACTGCCGCCGACCGCAGGTCCGCCTTGACTCTCGCCACCTTGCTCCGCGTTTGCGCTTCCAGAAAGTTTGGAATGGCAATTGCCGCCAGAATTGCAATAATCGCCACGACGATCAGCAATTCAATACAAGGTGAATCCTCCCGACCTCTTGGTGCATGTTGTTGTCATGCTGCTGTCCTCCTTTTCCTCTGCGGCGATCCTCCCGTATTCGCCAAAAGAAAAATGTCCGCTCCTTCTGAGCGGTATCAATGTATGCGCTGTTTACCTTAGTTCCCCTTTGTTTTGCAAGCATTATCTTTTCGACGGGTGCATTTCCCTATGTCGAGAGGTGAACTTGCCAGAGCATTGATCGTTCAAAAGGTTATCTCAAGGGTGATTCTGCTATTGACGGCAGCGCGCGTCGGCACTTATAAGTCCGAGTGTGTCGCACGCCAGGCGGGCGGAGACGGAATGAGCGCATACGGTTCACCAATGGACGAGGGAGATTTGAGCGAGCAGCGCGCGCGCGAGTTGTTCTGCGAGATCGGGCGGCGGTGCTACGCCAAGAATTTTGTCGAGGCCAACGGAGGCAATTTTTCCTATCGGTTGGCCGACGGTCGGATTCTTGCCACGCCCACGATGATCTCGAAAGGGTTTATGGAACCCGACGACATGGTGTTGTTGGACCTCGAGGGCAACCAGATTGGCGGGCATCGGAAGATGACCTCGGAGATTCTCATGCATCTGACGTTTTACCGCCACCGCCCGGATGTGCGCGCCGTCGTCCATGCTCACCCGCGCTATGCCAGCGCCTTTGCCGTGACCAACACGCCGGTGCCGAAGTGCGTGATTCCGGAGGTAGAGATTTTCGTGGGCGAGGTGCCGATCACCGACTATGAAACACCGGGAACACCGCGCCTGTCGGAGAAGATTCTGCCGGTGATCCGCGACTTCAATGTTTTTCTGCTGGCCAATCACGGTGCGGTGACCCTGGGCCGCGGCGTGCTGGAGGCTTTCTGGCGCATGGAGATTCTCGATGCCTACTGCCAGACGATCCTGTTGGCGTGGCAACTGGGCGAGATCAGCCAAGTGACCGACCGCCATATGAAAGAGTTGTTTCAGTTGAAGGAGCGGTTGGGATTTCCCGACCGCCGGCTCAGCGACCCCCACGCGGCCCGGTGCGATGTGCCGCCGCCGCGCGCGATGCAAAGCGCGGGAACGTGCGCGATGGGCTCGATGCCAAATGCGGGCATCGGGACGGGACGGCCCGCGGCGGGTGCGCCTGACGCCCGGCGGGGCGCAGACATTGCTTCCAATCCATCGCCGGAAGCGGTCGCGCAAATTGCGCGCGAGCTGCTCGACCGGCTTCGCGACCGCGGTTTGATTTGAAGAGGAGACATGCAGCCATGCTCATGGGAAAAGTGGCAGGAACCGTAGTATCCACGCAGAAGGATCCGGGCCTCGAAGGCTTCAAGATGCAAATCGTTCAACTCGTGGATTTCGATATGAAAAAGACGGCATCCTACATCGTGGCCGTGGATGCCGTCGGCGCGGGCTACGACGAGATGGTCATTGTCGTGCAGGGCAGTTCGGCGCGCCTGACGGCGCAAACCAAAAACAAGCCGGTGGACGCTGCGATTATCGCGATCGTGGACTCGGTCGAGATCCAGAACGAGTTGCGGTATCGCAAATTCGAGCGTGCGGAAACACAGGAAAGCGTCAAGGTGTGAGAGCCATGGATATTGCGCGCGTCATCGGCCACATTGTTGCCACGCAGAAAGACCCCTCGCTGGTCTCGTGCAAGATCTGCGTGATCGAGCCGCTGGATCACACCGGCAAACCATGCCGCAAGCCCCTCATCGCGACCGACGCGACGGCCAAGCGCGGCCTGGGCGACCTGGTGTTTTTTGTAGAAAGCGGCGATGCGGTTTTTACGGGGCTGCAAGGTGAGGACCTGCCGGTGGATGCGGCGATCGTGGGGATCGCGGACCACATCCATATTTCAGCTAATCCAATCAGCTAACTTGAGATTTCTTCGGTTTTCATTCCAGAGCAGGGCGTGAACGAGACGCACGCAGTGCGCGAGAAGAGTTATTGAAATCAATGAACCACCGGCTGAGCTGCCACCCATATGTCATTATTAATCAATAATTTATGATTTCTTGCCGTTGGGTTGCAGAAGATTAAGGAAAAATGATTCCGATTTGTTTTTTGTTTTGACTTTGCATACAGTATCAAGACAATATTTGGTTTGTGTGAATTGCATAGGGCCGACGAAAACAATTCTGCGAGATTGAAGCAAACGACGCCTTAAACGACCAAAAACTAGCCGGACAAGTGTGGGATCGGATTTCGGTTTTTTTGTCACCCTCCCCCAAAAAAATTCGATTTCCGATCCCACTTTTCTTTTATAGCGGGTATGGTCCAACGCGTCGTTTCCTGCTACCTGGGCTTTGAGTGCAAATGGGAAAAGGCTTGACAGGCCGCTGGCCAGGACTTCTTCTCTTGCCCTATTGTTTGTCGCCCATCCTCACGGGCGCAACTGTTCGCCGGAGTGAAAACCTTCGAGACCGGCGACGCATCTGACAACAAAGGCGGAGAACCCACGTGGCGCTCGTAGTTATGAAATTCGGCGGCACGTCTGTGGCCGACCCCGAAAAGATCAAGGCGGCGGCGGCCAAGGCGGTGCGCGAACACAAAAAGGGCAATCAGGTCGTTGTTGTGGTTTCGGCCATGGGCCACACGACCGACGAACTGATCGCTCTAGCTCACAAGATCAACGATGACCCGCCGGCGCGGGAAATGGACATGCTCATGGCCACCGGCGAGCAGGTTTCGATTGCCCTCATGGCCATCGCCATCGAAACTCTAGGCGTGCCGGCCATTTCGTTCACCGGTCCCCAGGTCGGCATCTACACGAACGGCGTCTATCGCAAGGCGCGAATCCGCCACATCAACGACGAGCGGCTGCGCGAAGCGCTCGGCCAGGGAAAAATCGTTGTCGTGGCCGGATTTCAGGGCGTGACCGACGACAACGACATTACGACGCTGGGCCGCGGCGGCTCCGATACCACGGCGGTTGCGCTCGCCTGCGCCCTCAAAGCAGACGTCTGCGATATTTACACCGACGTGGACGGCGTCTATACGGCCGACCCGCGCGTTGTCAAGAATGCTCGCAAACTCAAGAAGATCACGTTCGATGAAATGCTCGAACTGGCCAGCGTTGGCGCGCAAGTATTGCACAGCCGCGCGGTCGAAATCGCCGCTAACTACGGTGTCCCCATCCACGTCCGCTCGTCCTTCAAGGACGTGCCCGGAACTTTGGTCGTCAAGGAGGCCGAACCTATGGAAGATATTGTCATCTCCGGTGTTGCTTACAACCGCAACCTCTCGAAAATCTCGCTGCTGGGCGTGCCCGACCGTCCCGGCATCGCCGCCGAGTTCTTCGGCCGGCTCGCCGAAAATCACATCGTGATCGGTATGATCATTCAGAACGTCGGGACGCACGGCCTGAACGACATTTCGTTCACCGTGGATCGCGCGGAAGAGAAGAAAGCGCTGAAGATTGCGCGCGAGGCGTGCAAGGCGCTCAAGGCCAAGGATGTCATCGTGGACAGCAACGTGGCCAAGGTCTCGGTGGTCGGCGTGGGCATCAAGAGCCACACGGAAGTGGCCGCGCGCATGTTCGCCGCTCTGGCGCGCAACAACATCAACATCGAGAGCATCACGACGTCGGAAATCCGGATCTCGTGCCTCATCCGCGAGAGCGAAGTGGACCGCGCTGTCAAGGTCATCCACGACGAATTCGCTCTGGGCGAGGCGGCGTAAAGCCGATCTGCGATGCCGGTGAGTCCGGACACTCGTCGGGCGGCGGTGCATCTGCTGAAATCGGCGGATGCACCGCCGCCAAAGTTTTTTCTGCCTTTTGCCTTCCGGCCTCTGGCCTCTACGAGTGCGGCGAAGAAGCCGCGCAAGGTTATCGCTCTTTTCCCTTTTTGCGGTTTTTTTCCGCAGCCTCGCGCTTCGCCTGGCGTTCTGCCTTAACCTTGGCAGCGTTTTCGGGCTTGGTCCAGCCTTCGGCGGCGGCCAGTTCGGGGGGCTCCAGCTCCTTGCCCTGATCGTTGGTTTCCTCGATCCATTTTTCGACGGCCGCGCGCATTCGCCTCAGCACGTCCTGATGGTCGGGCGATTGGGCCAGATTGTTGATTTCATACGGGTCGTTCAGCAGGTCATAGAGTTCCTCTTCCGGCATCGTGGGGGCAGTGAGGAACTTCTGCGGCGGCGTGAGTTTGCCTTCCTTGTCCAGTTCTTTCAGGAGATTCCAGACGGGATAACTTTGCTCCTTGTAGTCGTTTCGCTGGAGGAACGGCCGGTCGGGTGTGAAGTTGCGGATGTAGCGATAGCGGCGGTCGCGGGCCGTGCGGAAGCGGAAAACCGTCATGTCGCAGCGGTCGCGCGCGCCGAAAGCATACTCGCGCGGGGCGCCCACATGCGGGCCGAGGAACGGACGGCCTTCCATCTTGGGTGGAATCGGCACACCTGCCAGGTCGAGGCATGTCGGCGCCAGGTCAATGGCCTCCAGAATCCGGTCGTCCACCGAACCGGGTTTGAAATGGGCCGGTACTGGAATCCCTTTGGGCCAGCGGATGATCAGCGGCACGTGAAGCCCTTCGTCGTAACAGAACTGCTTGCCGCGAACATGGGCTTCCCCGTTGTCGCCGAAGAAGATGACGACCGTGTTGTCGGCCAGACCGTCCTCTTCCAGTTGTTTGAGAACGAGGCCGATCTTCCGGTCCAATTCAGTGGCCTCGTCGAGATAGGCGGCCATGTCGGCGCGGGTAACAGGGTGATCGGGATAGTAGGGCGGGATTTCGACCTTAGCAGGGTCGGCTTTTTTGGGCGCGGTAAAAGCGCGGTGCGTCTCGCTGAAATTGACCTGTGCATAGAACGGCTGGCGGGACTTGAGATCAGCCCAGTTGTTGGAGTCAAACGGCTTGCCGTCGTACGAGAAGTTCCAGTCGGTCTTGCCGGTGCCGCGGATGCCAAGGGATTCGGGAAAGTTGACGATGTTAGCCGTGAAGTAGCCGGCATCGCGGAACCAGTCGCTGAGCACGCGCACGCCGTCGGGCAGGCGGTAGCCGTCGTCGCGGTGGGAACGGTGGTTGTGGGCGCCGATAGTAATCTGATACATGCCGGTGTTGAAGGCCGAGCGGCTGGCGGAACAGACGGGACTGGTCGTGAAGAAGTGGGTATAACGGACGCCCTCGGCGGCCAGGCGGTCGAGGTTCGGCGTCCAAACTTCTTTGGTGCCGTAGCAGCCGAGATGGGGGCCGAAGTCCTCGGCGATCAGCCAGAGGAAATTTGGGCGGGTGGTGTTGGCCGCGCGGCTGGAAAACGCCGTGCTTCCGGCAGCCAGAGCGGCTGCGGCGGCTGTGGCATGTGTGAGAAAGTCGCGTCGTTTCATGGGGTTGTCCTCCGATGTTGTCTGCCGGCCTATTGCAATTTGTCCCGGCTTTTTTATATTTTCCCACTGCCGCAAGGGCAGGGATCGTTGGACCCGATTTTGGATTCAGAGCGGCGATGGGATGTCTCGGTCCGTTGGCGGGTCTCGGCGTTGTTTTCGCCAGAGAGACTGTCCTGCCGCAGGCGCTGAGAGACCTTAAGGCCGTCTACTTCCAGTGCGTTGCACAGGCGCGTTTCAATCTCCCGTGCCTCGGGCCGGCCGGTCAGATTGTTCATTTCAAACGGATCATTGCGCAGAGCATACAACTCGAACATGGGGCGCGTGGGAGAGAAATACAGCCGGCTGAACTCGCGCGCAAGTTTGCCTTCCGCATGCATCTGCTGCAATTCCTTCCAGAAGGGCTGGCCCGCGGGCTTGGCATCGAAGAACTTGTCAACCCACGCCGGTGTGGCGGTGCGTCCGCCGCGTATTTCGAAACGGTCGAACCGCTCTCCGAAGGCCTTTAGATTGTGGCGCTGAAGGACCTCTTGCACGATGTCGCCTTCGGTCGCCGGACCGTCGAGGTGGGAGTAACGCCCGCAGACGCCCGTGAAGTAGCCGTTCTCGCGCAGCAAGTGCGGCCATGCCGGCACTTCGGCCGGCAGGGGGGCGCTGAAGCGCGTCATGGCGATGGCCACGGGCGAGCGTCCGGTCATCGGCGATGCGCGCGAGGGAACACACTGCGGACAGGCGGTGGAAGCGCGATCGAAGCGCATGCCCTCGGCAGCGAGCCGGTCGAGGTTCGGCGTGCGGATCCCCTTGTCGCCATAGGAGCCGAGACAGGGGGCGCTGTGGTCGTCGGAGAGGAGAAACAGGCTGTTGGGCCGTTCGGACGGAGCGGCAGATCGAGCCATGCGCGGGGCTGCGGCGGCGCCGACGGCGCCCGCAGCGCGCAGGAATCCCCGCCGGGAAATTGAAGGGGCAACGGTGTTTCTCATGGCAGATTTCCTTTCCCCTTATGTGCTCGAGGCTATGGGAGTGAAAGAATGCCGTCGGGATGGGTAGTCGGGACTTCTTCGAGCGGCAGGCCGCAAAACACGGGGGCTAGTTCGGGATCGAAATGCGAGCCGGTGTCTTTCAGAATGATCTCGCGGGCCTGCGCGAAGCTCCTGGGTTTCTTGTAGGGGCGCTCGGTGGTAATCGTATCGCAGGCATCGGAGAACGCAATGATCCGCGCAAACAGCGGAATGTCCGTGCCCTTCAGCTTGGATGGGTATCCTGTGCCGTCCCATTTCTCGTGATGGTGGTAAATACCTTCATAGATTTCAGGGGTCATGCGAACGGGCTTGAGGATTTTCACTCCTTCGTCGCAATGGGTTCGGATTCGCGCGAATTCCTCGTCATTGAGCGGCCCGTTTTTCTGTAAAATCGGATCGGGGATGCCGATCTTGCCGATGTCGTGCAACAAGGAGGAGATGCGCAGGTGGAACGTTTGGGCGGGCGACAGGCCGATGGCCTGGGCCAGCATTTGCGAATAGGCCGAAACGCGGAGCGAATGGCCGTGCGTATAGGGGTCCTTGACATCCACAGCCTCGGCCAGCGAGGCGATGGTGCCGAGATACTGCCGGCGCAACCGCTCGAAGAGTTTTGCGCGCGTGAGCAAACTGGCGGCGAACCCGGCGAAGGCTTCGAGCTTTTCCACGTCGCTCTGGTCGAAAATCCCCTCCCGTTTGTTGACCACCTGCAACACACCCACGAGGGTCTGGGCCTGGGTTTCCGTGTCGTAGAACTCCAGCGGCACGGTGAGGATGGAACGCGTTCGGAAGCCGGACTTGCGGTCCACGGCGCTGGCGAAGCGCGGGTCGTGGCGGGCGTCGGCCACCAGCTCGGTCTTGAGGGTTTCGGCGACGCGCCCGACAATGCCCGCGCCCTTTTTCAGCCGCATTCCCTGAAGCCGCTTGGCGACTTCCGGATCCGGCGAGATGACGAACTTGAAGATCAGTTCCTGCATGACCTCGTCGTAAAAGTAAATCGTTCCACCCTCGGCGTCGGTCACCCGTACGGCGTATTCGAGGATTTCCTGAAAGAGCGAGTCGGACTGCGGTTCGAGCGCAATCCGGCGGCTGATTTCGAGAAGAGCGCGCAACTCGATGGATTCCCGGGATTGGATGCTCATGGCCGGATTTCCTTTCGGGCCGGACGCGCGCGGCAGAAGCCGATCTGCCTCATTCGGCGGAGCCACGTCCGGACTGCATCACAGACTTTGCGACGACCTTCCCGGCACTTACAACACAAACTTGATCACCGTTTCGATATGCGGCGTATGGGGAAACAGGTCAAACGGCCGGACGCGCTCGATGCGATAACCGGCATCGGTTGCGGCGACCACGTCGCGCGCCAAAGTGGCCGGATTGCAGGAGACATAGAGAAACACCGGCGCGCGCAACTCCAGCAGTTGGGCGAGCGCACGTTTGTCTATCCCGCCGCGCGGCGGGTCAACGATGATACGACCGAACCGCCCGGCCGCGTGCGATTTGGCTAGCGCCACCATTCGATTGACCGGCCCGCACAGAAATGTGCAGTTGGCCAGACCGTTGAGGGCCGCGTTCTGCCGCGCATCCCAGACCGCTTCGCGCTGCGACTCGATGCCGATCACGCGCCCGAAATGCCTTGCGCAATAAATGCCGATGCTGCCCGTCCCGCAATACGCATCCAGGAGGGTGACCGCTGGATTGGGCTCAATGAACTCGACCACGCAGTCATATAAACCCCGCGCGGCTGCCGGATTGACTTGAAAAAACGACATCGCCGAGATGCGATAGCGCAAGTCGCCCAACTGTTCCTGCAGCGAATCCGATCCCCACGCGAACTTCTTCTCCGCGACTGCCGCCACGTCGGCCACCGAATCGTTGACCGCCCACACGAACCCGGCCAGGCCGATATCCGCTGCCGCCAGTTCTCGGGCGAGACGCTCGACCCCGGGCAGCGCTCCCGACGCCGTAATCAATACCGCAAGCATGCGATTGTCCGCCGCGGAGTGGCGGAGAATCAAATGTCGCCAGAATCCTTCGTGCCGGCGCTGACTGTATGCGGGGAGCCCAGACTGCCGTGCAAAATCCCGCACAATCGCCAACGCCCGATCGAAAGACTCCGGCTGCAACCGGCATTG
>JADFCW010000215.1 GCA_017161705.1 Candidatus Sumerlaeota bacterium
GCCCGGGCTGTCGGGCTTGTGATGGGTGTGCTCGACCGCCTTTTCGACGCGCTCCTGGTGGCAGGGTAGGCACGCGTTGTTGGCAGTCGCCTGTTCGGCGAACCGATAGCGGCCGCTCGACGTATGACAGTGCATGCAATCGAGACGGCCGGATTTGGCGCACGGGTTCATGCGCCAGAGCGTGTAAGTGTAGTTTTCGCCCAGGTCGCGGCCATCGGGATAGAAGTCGGGATCCTCGAAGGTTACCAGACCGTAGTGGTCAAAGTAGCGGTCGCCGGGAGTGAACGAGGCGGTCAGGGCGTGCATTTTTGCGTGGCAGGGAGCGCAGAGTGAATTGATCTGTTCATGGGAGAAGTTCTTCGTGCTAATCAGTTTGAGGTCCTTCATAGGCTGGCCGGGGGGCAGCTGGCGTGCGGCGCGGACGTGCGCGTCGCCCGGACCGTGACAGGTCTCGCAATTGATGCCCGGCTCCGTCCAGACGGTTCGATAGGTGTCGGTGGCGAAGTCATAGTTTGTGGAAAGTTGGCTGACGTGGCAGCCGTGGCAGGCGGAGTTGAACGTCAGAAGGCGTTCCTGCCAGTGGAGCGGGGCGTCGGGGCGGTCGAGAAAGTGGCGGACCATACTGCCGGTCGTGTCATACCATTTTCGGGTGCGGACATTGTATGCGACGGGGAGGACCTGGAGGCGGCCGCGTTCCATCGGCGTGAGAAAATAATACACGTTCTTGCCGCCCATGGCATGATGCATGGGATAACGTTTCTCGCCGTCGGGCCCTTTTTCGACCACCCAGCCCTGTTCGCCTTCGATGACAGCGCGATAGCGATACTGACCGATGATAATATCGTCGGTTTGCGGCGTGAGGTTCTTGCGGGCAAACTCGGCCGTGAAGGGCTGCATGGCCAACCCATGGTGCGAGGTGGACCAGAGTTCATAGAACGGCTCGTGGCACTCGCGGCATTGCGACGAACCGACGTAGCCGGGAGGAAGAGGCAAGGTGGCGGCGCTGGTGCGAGCCGGCGGTGCTTCGGCGCCAGAAGCCAATACCGCAAAGAGGGATTGGAAAAGAAGCAAAAGCCCTAAGCGCGCCAACTGGCGCATGTCCCGCGGCGGCAACAATGCGGCGTGCCGCGCATATAGCCGAAGTCGCGCCTTTGGCTTCATCGCAATTCTTGCTCGCTCTCCTTGTTTTCTCTTGCACTATCCGCATTTCATTACGTGGCAAGCGGGCGGTTTTTGTGTCAACCGATTTTTCGAGGGTTCTCCGACAGGATTTAGGGATGCATGAGCCGATTTGAGTCTTGACACCTTTTCGAGCGGATTTCTAGCGTTTGTCCAAGTCCGTTTCGCTTTGCAGGAACGGCGGAGATAGGAAAGCGGAAAACTTCAGCGCGCAATTCGATTGCAGAAAGGAAATCCGATGAGCCTGACAGCCCTGATTGTTCATCGCGATGACAATGTGGCCAACCTGATTGGCGCCGGGAAAAAGGGCCAATCGGTGGTGTGCGCCACGGAGGGCGCATCGCAGCAACTCGCCATCCGGCTGCTGGAGGATGTTCCGGCAAACCACAAATTTGCCGTCCGCGACATCAAAGCCGGCGATGCAATCATCAAGTATGGTCTGAACATCGGCCGCGCATCGTGCGACATTCGAAAGGGCCAGTATGTTCACGTCCACAATATCGAATCGAACCGCGGTCGGGGTGATTTGTCTGGAAAACGCCGCGCTGCGGGTTCTTCCCTGTCTCGGCGAAAAACGTCGGCAAAGTCCAAAACCGCCCGATGACCCTCTATCATCCCCTTCAGGAGGAATACCGTGAGAGACTACTTCTATGGCTATCCCCGGCCCGACGGCCAGGCGGGTATTCGTAATTATGTGCTCATGCTCAGCGGCACGCTTTATGCCAATCCCACGTGCGAGCGCGTGGCGTACATGGTGCAGAACACCCTCGCGATTGTTCATCCTCTGGGCCGCTGCCAGATTGCGCCGGATTTGGCGCAAACCAAACGAACCCTGGTCGGCCACGGACTGAATCCGAACGCCGGCGCGGTGATTGTCGTGGACCACTTTAAGGAGCAGGGCTGTACGGCCGACGAGATCGCCCACGAAATCGCCAGGAGCGGCAAGCCCGTCGAGGTGGTGAACATCCGCCGGGAAGGCGGTGCCGTCAATGCGTTGGCTCGCGCGCTGCGCGCTGCGGTCGAGTTTCAGCGCAGGATCAGCGGCCAGCAGCGCGAGCGGGTGCCGTTGAGCAAACTTATCTACGGGATCAATTGCGGGACGAGCGATGTAACCAGCGGCTTGTCGGCCAACCGGTGCGTCGGCTGGGTGGCCGACCGGATTGTCGAGGCCGGCGGTCGCGCGCTCGTGGCCGAAACAACCGAGATGATGGGGGGCGAGGCTCTGATCCGCGCCAAAGCTAAGACGCCTGAAATTGCCCGCAAAATCCTCGACATGATTGACCGGATGGAGCAAAGCATCCTTGCTTGCGGCGTGGACATGCGCGGCAGCCAGCCGACGGGCGACAACATCGCCGGAGGGCTCTCGACCATCGAGGAAAAGGCGATCGGCGCGATGCAAAAATGGGGAACCAAGACCATCGTCGGCGCCGTCGGCTACGCCGAGCCCATCGGCCCGGAACCCGGCGTATGGGTCATGGACACGCCCGGCCACGGCGGCGAAAGCATCACGGGCATCTGCGCAGCCGGCGCGCAGGTGATGAGCTTTGCCACCGGCGGCGGCCACACCATCAACCACCCGCTCATGATCACCATGCGCCTGACCGGCAACCGCGAGTCGTGGAAAAAGATGGGCGACACGATGGAAGTGGATGTGTCGGACATGTTCCGCGGCACGTCGCTGGACAAGGCCGGCGAGCGTCTGTTCAATGAAGTGCTGGATATCTGCAACGGCAAGATGACCAAAGCCGAGGCGATGCGCGAGTTCAACGGCTTCGCCATCAACCGCTGCGGCCCCAGCGTTTGAAAAGGGAATGAACTTTGTGTCGCCGACCCGACTGCCAAGCCGGCCGCGCACGGCCCCGCGCCGTGCGGCGAAGGGGTTGCAGTTCCTGCCTACATTCGAGGTTTGTCTGAACGAAATCGAAGCAGCCGAACAGACGTGCGGCTGGCTTTCGGCGTGCGTAGACGCGGGACGGTTTTTGCTGCTCAACCGCGAACTGGTCGCGACGCTGGCCGATCGGCTGTGTTCATGGACCGCCGAGCCGGTTCTCGAAGTCTGCGCGGGCCGCGGCGAATTGGCGGAAGCGTTGGCAGCGGCGGGAGTGCCTATTGTAGCGACGGATGCCAAGGTTGTCGGCGGTCGGGCTCGTGCGCGCGGGCCGGTGGTCAAGTCCTCTGCGGCGGAGGCGCTTCGGCGCTATCGGCCCGCGGTTGTGCTGGGCGCCTTCGTTCCATGGGATTCCGGTGTGGACGCCACAGTCATGGCGTGTGAATCGGTTCAGCGGTATGTGGTCCTTGGGGTGCGGATCAGCGGCGTGTTGGGCTCTTCAGCGCTCTGGCAGAACAGCAACTGGCGCGCGGAGCCGTTGCCCGAAATTGGCCGCTGGATGCTGACACGCCACGATGTGTGGTTGGGTACTGCGGACCGAAAGATCCTGCAGCATGGCGAGGCATGGGTGTTTCGGCGAGAAGGACGAGGCAACGAAAGAAGTGGATAAGGTGGATACAGTGTCCAGGATGGACAGGTTGAACGTGAGAGAAAGTTTTCACGGGAAGGTTTTACGATGACTCGTTATCCAGTAGATGAAGTGAAACAGCTGGCGGCGGACCTTGCCGTTGCGGCGGGGGTTGCGCGCGGCGACGCCGAAATCCTTGCCGCTGCATTGATGGATGCCGACCTGCACGGCGTCTCGACTCATGGTATTTCACGGTTGAACATTTACATTCGCCGCATCCAGAAAAACCTGGTCCACCCGACCGCCGATCTGGTGGTCAACCGCCGGCGGCCGGCTGTCCTGGAGGTGGACGCCAACAACGGCCTCGGCCAGGTACAGGCTGTCAAGACCCTGCGGCTGCTCGAACCGTTGGCACGGGAATACGGCGTGGCCTCGGCCACAATTCGACGCTCGCAGCATTTCGGCGCACTCTCGTTCTACTGCAACTGGGCGGCCGAACGCGATATGATTCTGATCGCCATGACCACCGGCGAGTCGGCCATTTCGCCCGAAGGCGCGTGCGAGGCGTTCTTCGGCACCAATCCCATTGCGGCTTCGTTTCCCACGGGCAAAGGCTTTCCGATCAAAATTGATCTGGCCACTTCGATCGTCGCGCGCGGCAACATCATCGCGGCGCACAAGGCCGGCCGCCCGATTCCCGAAGGCTGGGCGCTGGATCCCGAGGGGAATCCGACGACCGACGCCGCGGCTGCCCTCGCCGGCACCGTTCTGGCCATGGCCGGCCATAAGGGCGTCGCACTGGCCATGATGGTCGAGATGTTTTCGAGCGTGCTGTCGGGCGCGGCGGTTGGCCAGGAAATCGGCTCGATGTATAAGCACATGGACCGCGAGCAGAATGTCGGCCACTTCTTCTGTCTGTTCGATATTGCCGCCTTCATGGACCCCGCTCTTTTCCGCCGGCGGACCGATGCCATGATTGACCGCATCAAGACGTGCCGCCGCAGACCGGGCGTCGAGGAGATTCTCGTTCCGGGCGAACGGTCGCACCGCAAGGCGCTGGAAAACCGGAGCAAGGGAATCCCTATTGACGAGGTGACCGTTGCCGAATTGAAAGGGCTGTGTCAGGAGTTTGGCATCCCGTTCACGGTGCAGACGTTGAGTTGTGGTCAAGAACAAACTGAAGTTTGAACTCCGAACAGCGGACCAACGTCTCGCCGAACGGGGTACCGCGGCGGTGTAAAGAAGGCGCCATGACCAAAGTTGCGCTGCTTCTGGCGTTCGATCGCGCGTCGTATTTTCAACGGCATCACCCGCCGCTGGCGCTGGGATATTTGGCGGCGTATTTAAAGGCGGGCGTGCCCGACGTGGACGTGCGGTTTTTCCTTTCGCCCCAAGAGGCCCTGCAGTTCGAGCCGGACCTGGTGGGCATTTCGAGCGTGACGCAGAACATCCCAATAGCGGTCGAGATGGCGCGACAGATGACGGTGTGCGGCGCGCCTGTTGTTCTCGGCGGCATCCATGTCAGCCTTCTCCCGGAGACTTTGCCGCAGCCCTTCACCTTCGGCGTTCTTGGCGAGGGCGAGCAGACCTTGGCGGATCTGGTTCGCTGGCGGCGGGGCGAAATCGCCGATCCCGCCTCAATTGACGGTCTTGTTATCCGCGACGGCGGCCGGCTGGTTCAAACCGCCCCGCGTTCGCCGCTGGCCCGCCTCGACGACTTGCCGTTTCCCGATGTTGCGCTGCTTGGACGCCATTGGGAGGCCGACTATCACAGCCGGATGCTGATGTATTCGTCGCGCGGTTGCCCCTACCGCTGTCTGTTCTGCGCGGGGGCGCGGTTCTGGCGGACCTATCGGTGCTTCTCACCCGAATATGTGGTGCGCGAGATCGAGTCGCGCTGCGCGGAATTCGGCACGCGTTGGTTTGATTTCTGGGATGATCTTTTCATCGGCGACGAGGGGCGGCTGCGGCGGTTCGCGGAATTGTTCCTCGAACGCGGTCTTCGCGAAAAGGTCGTTTTAGGCTTTAGCGTCCGCTCCAATCTGGTCAGCAAGGAACGTGCGCGACTGTTTGCGCGGCTGGGCGTGGAGAACGTCAACTTCGGCGCCGAGTCGGGCAGCGACCGCGTGCTGCGTGCCATGAACAAGACGGGCGTGACGGTCGCCGTCAATCAGCGGGCCATTGACCTGCTCCACGACTACGGCATTTTCGTGAACTGCTCGTTTGTCTTTGGCTTTCCCGACGAGACTGCCGCCGAGATGGAGCAAACGCTGAATTTCATCGAACGCAACCGCGACAAACTTGCCGACATCGGCTATTTCCCGCTTCTGCCGTTTCCCGGAACGCCCTACTGGGACCTGGCGCGGGAGCGAGGCATTGTCTCGCTCGACATGGACTGGCGCGCATTCGAGATGAACTATAGCGAGATTGACTGGGATCGGTTTCCGATGCTGGCGGAGAAGGTGAGTCGGACGGAGTTGAAATCTTTCCTCGACCGGGCGAATCAGTTGCGCAACGAAATTGCCGCCGCGCATTTCCAACGGAGGGCCAAACGGTAGCATGCGCAGATGGCACGGACTACGCCGACTCAAACTGGCCTCGGAACTTTTTTGATCTGTGAAATCTGCACAATCTATGACTTTTCCAAGAGCCGGTATCATTGCTTACTCGAGGCCTGATCTTTTTCCCGTTGCAACGTAGTGAAGTGGGGCGCAGAATTTGTTATCAGCCGCCAGCGATCGAAACAAGGCGGCACTTTCCCGCGCGAGATGCCATCCATGAACGTGTTATGGTTTTTGATTCCGGCGATTCTGCTGTTGATTCTTGCTTCCAGAACCTACGGGGTCCATCTGGAAAAAGTGTTCGGGGCCGACGACCGCCGACCGACACCGGCGGCGCAGCACGACGACAACCGCGATCTCGTGCACACCCGTGTGGATGTGGTGTTCGCCCACCATTTTGCCGCCATCGCCGGCAGCGGTCCGATCATCGGCCCGGTTTTCGCGCTGGTGTTCGGCTATCTTCCGGTGTGGATGTGGCTGCTGATCGGCGGCGTATTCCTGGGCGCGGTGCACGATTTCGGCTCGCTATTTATCAGCGTCCGGGAGGGCGCGAAGTCCATTCCGACGATTGCGCGCAAGACACTCGGCAAGGCCGGCTACGTGTTGATGATCCTGTTTTTCCTCTCGATGATTGTGCTCGTGACGTCGGTGTTTCTGAATCTCTCGGCGGCGGCGCTGACCAGCAAATACCCGCTCGACAAATTGCGCCTGCCGCCGGATCAGACACTGCTGCGAACGGTGAGCGAGACCGCGCCGGACGGCACAACGGTGGTTCGGGGCGTAATCGGCGGCATTGCCTCGACGGGAGTGTTTGTGATCACGCTGTTGGCGATTCCGCTGGGATACATCCAGCGCCACAAGATTCTCAAAATGCGATGGGTGCATTTGCTGGGAACAGCGATCTGCGTCTTTTCGATTGTCGTGGGATTTTGGAAACCTGTTTCGCTTTCGCCCGATGTGTGGAAAGTGGTCTTGACGGTCTATACGCTGCTGGCGGCGGGCGTACCGCTGTGGCTCATTTTGCAGCCGCGCGACGTGATCAACGTGCAAATCTTGTATGGGGGCATTTTGCTGTTGTTTGGCTCGCTGCTGGTGGGCGGCGCGGCGAATCAATTGCTTTTGCCGCCCCCGGAGTTGTCGAATGCGTTGGGCGCCCAGAAAATCGGCCTAATCTGGCCGTTTCTATTTATCACGGTGGCATGCGGAGCGATCTCCGGATTCCACAGTATGGTGTCAGGCGGCACGACGTCGCGGCAGTTGGCGCGCGAGAGTGACATCCGGCGCGTGGCCTACAACGGCATGTTGCTCGAAAGCCTGCTGGCCGTCTGCGTTCTTCTGACGCTGGGCAGCTGTCTGGCGCGCGAGGAGTATCTGCGAATCGTCTGGCCGACCGCCGAACAGGTGCAGGCCGGCAACAGGGCAAATCCGGTGTTTGCGTTTGCACTGGCCGCGGGGACCTTGTTCCAGCAGGCGTTCGGAATTCCTTTGGCGATCGGATGCGTTTTGGGCATTCTGACCGTCGAGGGATTCATCGTGACGACGCTGGACACGGCGGTGCGGCTGAACCGCTATTTGTTCGAGGAGTTGTGGGAAATCATCTTCGGTCATCGGGTGCCGCGAATGCTCAAACACTACTGGTTTAACGCATCCTTATCGGCCGCGCTGATGTTGCTGTTTGCAACGGGGATCAAGCTGGACCTCGGATGGCTGTTGTTCGGAACGGCCAATCAGCTGGTGTCCGCTCTGGCGCTAATTGTGATCACGGTGTGGCTGATGGTGCACGGGCGGCGGTTTATCTACACGTTGGTGCCGATGGGGCTGATGCTCGCGACGACGCTGATGGCATTGCTGATGGAGATTTTCGGGACGCATCCGGTGGGTCAGACCAAAAATGCGCTGTATCAGGGCAGTGCAATTTTTATGGCGGTTATGGCGTTCGGCGTTTTAGCCGTGGTGGTTCGAACGATCGTATTTCGCCGGACGCCCGCGGCATCGGTTGCCGAGGAGGCGCCGCCCACGCCGCTGGAAGCCGCCGCTCAGAAAGAGAATCTCGACGTCGAAGGCGTTTAATCTCGCTGCAATCCCCAACGGGCAGCCGCCCGGAAGCGCCGGTCGTTTTTCTTATGAGCCCGCCGCCGAACACTCTTCGCGTGCCGTTGCGCGAAAGGAATCTGTTCGTCAATCTCTTTCGGGCGTTTCTGTGGATTTACCACACCGTGTTTCACGGGTGCCGCTGGCGCCACGCCGAGCGCGTGCCGATGAGCGGGCCGGTCATTCTGGCACCCAGCCACGCCAGCTGGTATGACCCGCCGATTGTGGCGGTGCCGCTCTGGCGGCGGGCCTATTATTTTGCCAGCGCAAAGTATTTCACATTTCCGCTAAGGCCGATCATCCGCTATCTCAACGCATTTCCCGTGGACTTGACAAAACGGTTCGATCTGCGCGCTTACGAGCAGGCCCTTGCGGTGCTGAACGCCGGCGGGATGCTGGTGCTTTTCCCCGAAGGCACGCGCACGTATGACGGGCAGCTGGGGAAAATCCAGGGAGGTGTGGCGGCGCTGGCGTTGGAAACCGGCGCCACCATAGTGCCGGTGTCTATTCTGGGGGCGTTCGAGGCGTGGCCGCGCACGCGCAAATTGCCGCGCTGGTGTCGCCCCATCTCGATCAAGTACCATGCGCCGATTCGCGTCGAACGAGTGGCAGACCCGCGATTGAAGCGGGAGCGGATCGCCGAGATTTCCCGGCAACTGGAACGCGCGCTGGCGCCGCCGCTGCGCGCATGGAATGATTTGCAGAGGCGGCACTGGCGGCTTCGGGCGGGGGGATAAACTGGACACGCCGGACCAGTTGGACAGATCGGACGGCTCGGACAGATCGGACAAGGGTCTTGCGGCAGTCATGAAAAGCGATCCTCGAACCACACAGCTTCTTCGGCGCATGCACGGACGTGTGTTTCGCGCCAGCAAGTTGCTGGACCGACCCGATACGCCGCGGCGCAGGCGGCGTCTGCTCGATCTGCTCGATGTGCGCGGCGAGCGCGCCGTCGCGGAAGCCGGCGGGGTTCTGCATCTAACGCTCCGCGTGCCCTATGAGGCCGCAGAGGCCGTCTCCGGCCTGCAGTTCCCGCGACGCAGCGGGCGGAGGGAACATGCCGGCATGGTTTGCGGCAACGCTGCAGGCCACACTGCGATCTGCCAACCGAGGGCGATGGCAAGGGCGGCCCAACGGCCTTCGCTGGGCCGAGTCCAGCCGCACCGCATCGTTGTGTTGGACACGGAAACGACAGGACTGCTCGACGAGCCGGAGACAGTGCCG
Source organism: Candidatus Sumerlaeota bacterium (assembly GCA_017161705.1). GTDB lineage: Bacteria > Sumerlaeota > Sumerlaeia > JADFCW01 > JADFCW01 > JADFCW01. The sequence goes on from JADFCW010000215.1 coordinate 9,512, forward strand.
TTTCTGGTGGGGTTGGGTTTTTTCGAGCCGGAGCACTTTGTTCTCGAGCAGTTTTTCATGGAAGATTTCGAAAGCGAGCCGGCGCTGATGAGAGCTCTCGCGTGCCGCATGCGCATGGCCGGCGCCATTCTGACCTACAACGGCGGGTCGTTTGATCTGCCGTTGCTGCGTCGGCGATTTGCGCTGCAACGGCTGTCGGCAGCCCCGTGGAAGAAAATACACTGGGATGTGCTATTGACGGCGCGGCGACTGTGGAAAGGCGACGTTGCCTCGTGCTCGCTGACGGACATCGAGCGCGAGGTGTTCGGGTTTCAGCGCACCCACGATATCGCATCCAACCGCATCCCGCAGGTCTACCGCGACTATCTGGGCGGGCGGCGCGCCGAGCGCCTTGCGGCGGTGTTCGATCACAACGCGCAGGATGTTCTCTCGACCGCCGCCGTTGCCGTAACGCTCGGCGTGGTTGCGTGCGATCCTTGCGCCGCGTGGACCGAGGGGCTGGCCAGCGAGGCAGCGTTGGCGCGGTTTTTGACGCGCGGGCAGCGCGCGTAGGTTCCTATCTCCCATGAATCGTGGAGTCAGTGCGGCTTCCGTCAGGTGCGTTGCTTTGCTGCTCCCGCCCCGGCAGGATGATTCCAAGGTTGACACTGGATTGTAGCTGATGGTTGAAAGAACATGACGTCGGCCCGAGCGGGTCCGCCGCGCTTTCTTGATCATTTGCCCAAGGATGCAATTCCATGGCCCCTCAACGAAAAACCGTTCT
>JADFCW010000216.1 GCA_017161705.1 Candidatus Sumerlaeota bacterium
CATATCCCTGGGTGCGAGCGCCGGCCCTGCAAATGGGGTCATGGTCGGTTTTGCTCGGCGTGGCTGTTGCCTTCATCTACCTGTTTCTGGCAGAAGGGCCGGTCGGCAAGGGAGTAACTGTAGGGAAGGCCATTTTAGGCATTCGGACCGCCAGTTTATTGGGCGAACCGTTGTCGGCTCCGGCGTCCGCTGTGCGCGCCGCCATTCTCATGATTTTGGCTGTGCCGTTTCTTTGTACCGAATGGACAGGACATTTGGTGCTTCACGGCAATCAGGCAGCGATATTTTTTGCAGCGGGCATCGCCAACGGTCTGGCCCGCGCCTGTATTGTTGCCAATGCTTTTTTGTGCGTTCTCCATCCATTCAAGCAGGGCGTTCATGACCTGGCGGCCGCGTCGCTGGTGTTGCGGGACGCCGGCGCCCACAATCTGCCGGCATTTATGGAACAGGTGACTATTCAAGCCGCTCCGCTCCGTCGCCGCGCCCTGCAGGTCTCCGGAATCGCCTTTGCCGCCCTGGCCGCACTCCATGCTTTCTCGTCTTATCGCCAGATTTTTTCAGCCGATGCCGGCAAACAAATCGCCTTCATTCAATCTTTTGCGCGGGAGTTTCGAACCGGTCCTTTCGAACCATTCTATCAGCCGGCACGTTTGGACACCGTGCTGAAATGGCTTGCCGACGACGATCAGACCACATCTCAGGCCGTGCGGGCTCCCCTTGGCGCGCAAACTAAGGCAAACACCCTCCCGGCGTCCGACACCCATGTCATTGCCATTGTGTTCAGGGCGCGAACCGCTGTCCGCCCAGACATCCACCTGACCAGTGCGGCGCTAAGTACATTGTCGGGCCGGGCTGTCCGCTGGTCGGAGCAGCAAATTACCGAAGGACTGTATCCGTTCGACCGCGAGTCGAGAACCCGGGCCTCCGGTATTTTCCAACCTGAGTTTCTTGCCATGGTTTTTGTCGAGCAATGCAATCTTTTGCTATATGGGCGGGAGGAGATTATCGCATCGAAAGTCGAGCCAATAGCAATCCCGATGGATTTATATCGGCTCGAGAGGGAAAAGTGGCTCATGGAGTCAGTTGCAGCAACATCGGATACACTGATTGATCAGACCACATCTACAGTTATAAATAATGAATAACAGAAATAAGCCATTGAAAATCTATTAGATCATATTGCAAATAAACAATATAATGAATTAAAAGGAGGGCTATAATATGAACGTAATCGAGAAAATTGTCAACAAGGCGAAGGAACGAAAGAAGCGTATCGCCATCCCAGAGGCCGGAATGGATACCAGGGTCATTCAGGCCGCACGCAAAACCGCCGACCAGGGCTGGGCTAACCCTATCTTGATCGGAAGGCCTTCGGACATCCAGAAAGTCGCCCAGGAAGCCGGCGTCAATGTGTCCGATCTCGCTCAGGTGGACCATACCACGGACCCGCGGTTGGGCGATTTCGCCGACGAATACAATGTGATCCGACGAAAAGAAAACCTTACCAAAGAGCAGGCTCTGGAACTGTTCAAAGACCCCTTTTACTTCGCCGCCATGCTTCTGCACAAAAACTATGTGGACGGAATTTGCGGCGGGGCCGCCACAGCCACCGCCGATGTCCTGCGCCCGAGCATCAAGATTGTCGGGATGAAACCCGGCATCAAGACCGTTTCCAGCTGTTTTATTATGGTGGTGCCCAACTGCGTTCTCGGCGGCGACGGGGTCTATATTTTCGCCGACTGTGCCGTTCTTCCCGACCCCACGCCGGAGCAGCTGGCAGACATTGCCATCGCATCGGCCGATACGGCCAAAACCCTGATTGATTTTGATCCCCGCATTGCCATGCTGTCGTTCTCGACCAAAGGCAGCGCCGAACACCCGATGGTGGACAAAGTTCGCAAGGCCACAGCGCTGGTCAGAGAGCGCCGGCCGGATCTTCCCGTGGACGGCGAGTTGCAGGCTGACGCCGCCATTGTGGAGTCGGTCGGCAAGCGCAAGGCGCCGGGCAGCCCGATTGCCGGAAAGGCCAACGTGCTGATTTTTCCCGATCTGAATTCGGCAAACATTGGCTACAAGTTGGTCCAGCGGTTTACCAATTGCGACGCGTTGGGGCCGATCATTCAGGGTCTGGCGCAGCCGGTCAATGATCTGTCGCGCGGCGCCAGCGTGGATGAGATCGCCATCACCAACGCGATGGTTGCCGCACTGGCGTAAGGGGCAATCCGCGCGCCGGGGGCCTATTCCTTCAGCGCATGGGCAACGAGGCGGTCGGCCAGACGATTGTGCTCGCGGCCAATGTGGGCGATGGTGAACGTGTCGAATTGCCGGATCAGACGCTGGATGGCCGGTGCGATCTGGCGCAAGCCCTCGTTCTTGATCTTGTAGTGGCCGAGCATTTGCTTGACCAGAAGTTCGCTGTCGCTGAAGACATGCACTTTGCGCCAGCCTTGGCCGAGGGCGCAGAGCAATCCCTGGCGCAGGGCTTCGTATTCGGCCGCATTGTTGGTGGTCTGGCCTTCGAGCCGCCGGCTGATTTGCCAAAGCGTGCGGCCCGCCATGTCGGTGAAAACGATACCGATCGCCGCGGGTCCGGGATTGCCATGCGAGCCGCCGTCTATAAACATTTTCACGCGTTCGATTTTGACATCGGGGCCGACGGTTGGAGCGTCGGTTGGAAAGACCTCGGTCGCGGTGGGCAAAGCAATGTCGGGTTGCGGCGGGGTGTCGGCATTTGTTTGCCTTTCCAGTTCGCGGAGGAAGCGGGCGAGAGCGGCCAGTCCCTGCCGCAGCTCGGTGTGGTCCACGCGCGGCAGTCGGTTAGCCACAGTGCTGATGTCGCCGTCGGGCTGTGCCAAAATCTCCACAATGCGCGACAGCGGGATGCCGGTTTTAGGCAGACGCAGAGCGCTTTTCGCCAGTTTGGCCAAATGGGGCGGGAGCCGTTCGGTCATGACGAAACGATCCTGCAGAGGCTTTGCGCGGGCGGTCAACGAGAAATTCTATCGTCCGCGACCAGGAGAGAAGTGGTTGCACTGGAACATGGGGCTGCAAAAAACGTTTTACTCAATCCCGAAGGCAATCGTACAGATGGCGCTCGAGGCTGGATACCTCTGCCGCCTCGATCGGCGAAGTCGAGGGGAGGATGGCAGGGTTCGTGGGCCTAAACCCTGACACTTTTTCTGTAATCCGCAAAACGCGGCGAACGGAAAGGAGATGGGCGTGGACCTGAAGCGTGCGCTTTATGAATCCTGGAAAACCTTTGGTCCTAATCCAGCGGTAATCGAGGAAAGCCGGCGGCTGACGCTCGACGAGACTCTCCGACGCGCCGTGGCGCTCTCGCGCCTGATTGCCATGAGCGATTCGAGCGAGACGGGCCATGTGGGGATTGTGCTGCCCAACAGTGAGTGGTTTGTTGCTGCATTTCTGGGCTGTCTGGCGGCCGACCGCGCAGCCGTGCCGATCAACTGCCTGCTGTCGCCGCCCGAAGTGGTCTTCATTCTCGATCATGCCCAGGTCCGGCTGGTTCTGACCGCTTCGCCGTTTCGCCCGCTGATCGAAGCCGCGCAACAAAGCGGCGCGGGCGGCATTCAGGCAATCTATCTCGACGAAATGCTGGCGGGTCTCGAACCGCAACAGATCGCCGCTGCTATTGCCGGCGCCGACCCGACCATGCTGGATTGCGGTCGGAGCGATCCCGATCGCACGGCCTGTCTGATATACACCAGCGGCACGACGGGCGTGGCCAAGGGTGTTATGCTCAGCCACCGCAATCTTGTCGCCAACTGCCGAAGTATGCAACGGGTGTTGGAAATCCGGCCCAACGATGTTTTCCTGAGCGTACTGCCGCTGTTCCACAGTTTCGGATTGTCCACGGCCATGCTCCTGCCGTTGCTGACCGGTTCGAGCCTCGTTCTGATGCGGCGATTCCATCCGACCACGGCCGTTGAGTTGATCGAGCGCGAGAAAGTGACATGCCTCTTGATGGTGGCCTCGATGTTTGCACTCCTGATGCGAACAGGGTCGCGCGAGCCATGGCGCCTGAAGACCGTGCGGATTGCCATATCGGGCGGCGGCCCGCTTCCGCCGGCGCTGGGCGAGGAATTTCAACGCCGCATGGGCTTCCCTGTTTTTCAGGGCTATGGTCTGACTGAGGCCTCGCCTGTGGTGGCGACCAACCATCCGGGGGCGTGGAAGCCGCTGAGCGTGGGACAGCCGATTCCCGGCGTGCGGGCGCAGATTCGCGACGATGCCGGACAAATCCTGCCGCCCGGATCTACCGGCGATATCTATGTGGCCGGCGACAATGTCATGGCGGGTTATTATCGCAATCCCGAGGCCACGGCTGAGACCATTGATCCCGACGGCTGGCTGAAAACCGGCGACACGGGCTATCTCGACAGCGACGGCTTTCTCTATGTGACCGGACGGAAAAAGGACATGATCATTCTGGGAGGCGAGAAAATTTTCCCGCAGGAAATCGAGCACATCCTGACCACTCATCCGGCGATTGCCGAAGCCGCGGTCGTGGGAATCAGCGATCCGCTGCGCGGCGAAATGCCCAAGGCGTTTCTCGTACTCAACGAAGGGGCCGCCGTGGACGAGCGGGAGTTGCGGTTGTGGTGCGCCGAGCGCATGGCCGCCTACAAGATTCCGCGCGAGTTCGAGGTGATTCCCGAATTGCCCAAGAACACGCTGGGCAAAGTTCTGAAGCGGGAGTTGCTGAAAAGGAAAGGATGAATAAGGCGGCTGCACGTATCAGCTTCGGCTAGGATTCGGCGGCGCAATCGCCGCACGGGCAACCCTCGGTTCGACTACGCTCCGTCGCAAGACTCTCGTACTCCCCTGCACCTGTTTTCCCAGTTGCATTTTCAAACCTGAACCGCCACAGTCTGCCGCGACTCCACAGGGAGGTGGGAGGAACTTTATGGCAATTTCATCCACAGCGCCCGCGCCGGCTCGACGCCGGACGCCCCCGCGCGCTTCTCTCGTTCTGCTGCTCTTTGTCTCTTCCGGCTTTGCCGGCCTGGTCTATGAAGTGCTCTGGAGCCGGATGCTGACGTATGTGTTTGGCGCCACGCTGTATGCGGTGAGTACGGTTCTGGCGGCGTTCATGGGCGGCCTGGCCCTCGGCAGTTTCCTGTTCGGCCGCTGGGTAGACCGCCGCCGCAATCCGCTGCGCATTTACGCCTTGCTCGAACTGGGCATCGCCGCCGGCGCATTGGCCGTCCCGTTTCTGCTGCGTTGGGTCCATCCGATTTATGCGGGTTTCTATCGGGACGGCGAACCCTCGTTCCGCACGATCACGCTCGTCCGCCTTGCTCTGACCATCGCGGTGTTGCTCGTGCCCACGACTCTGATGGGGGCCACGCTGCCGGTTCTGTCGAAGTGGTATGCGCGCGTGGGCGAGCGGCTGGGGCTTTCGCTCGGCGTGCTGTATGCCATAAACACGTTCGGAGCCGTGCTGGGATGCTACACGGCGGGATTTCACGGCATCGCGGCGCTCGGCGTTACGGGCATGATGTATGTGGCCGTGGCGATCAACGCCGCCGTCGGTCTTTTGGCTCTGGTTTTGAGTTCGCTGCCCGGCGCCGAAGTGGAACCGGCGCCGGCAGCATCGCCCGCTGCGGCCCCGGCGATTGCCGACGACGGATGGCCGACGGATGTGACTGCCCAGACGGCGCAAATGGTTTTCTGGTTTTACGGAATTTCGGGCGCCGTTGCTCTCGCCTATCAGGTGGCGTGGTCTCGGTCGTTGATCTTCTCGTTCGAGCTTCTCAAGAACACCACCTACGCTTTTACGGCCATGCTGGCGGTGTTCCTTGCGGGGCTGGCCGCCGGCAGCGCCATCATGACGCGCTTTGTGGATCGCCTGCCCGAACCGGTGCGCTGCTTTTCGCTCCTGCAATTGGGCATCGGTCTGATGGGCGCCTTTTCGCTCGTGGCCATCCGGGGGATTATTCCCGACCTTGCACCGTTTCGGGAAATGAACGAGGAGCAGACGCAGATTTATTTTGCCGCCGCTGTGGCCAACATTTTTGTCAAGACCGCCGTGGCGATTTTGCCCGCGACGCTGCTAATGGGCATGGCCTATCCGGTGGCCGCGCGGATTTGCGTGCCCTCGTTGCAGCGCGTCGGCCGCACGGTCGGCGATCTGTATTCGATCAACACAGTCGGTGCGATCCTCGGCTCGCTGGCCGCCGGTTTTGTTCTGATTCCCGCGCTGCGCATTCCCTGGACCTTGTTTCTGCTCAGCATGGGCAACATTGCCATGGCCGTTGTGCTGACGCTCAATCTTCCGCACCTGCATCCCGTGCGGCGCTACTTTGTCATCGGTCTGGCCGGACTTTGCGCACTGGTGCTTCTGGTGCGTTTCCCGTTCGAGACCGTGTTTCATCGGCCCGAGGCCACGCAGCGTTTGGTCTTTTATGAAGAAGGGCCGTTGGCGACGGTCTCCGTGACGGAGAATCCGATGGGCGAGCGCACGCTGTATGTGGACAAAGTCGGCGTGGCCGGCACCGATCGGATTCTGGTGACAGATCAAAAAAGTCTGGCGCACATTCCCATGCTTATTCACGAAAATCCCCAAACGGCCTTGACGGTGGGTTTCGGCAGCGGCGGCGCCTCTTACTCCTATCTTCAATATGCGTCGCTGAAAAAGCTCGACTGCGTGGAGATTTGTCCGACCGTGCTCAACGCCGCTTTTCTTCTGACCACGGCCAACAAAGGCAAAGTGCTCAACTTTACGCGGCGCGGGGCGTGGTCGCCGGCCGACCCGCGCTATGCCGTGATTCTCGACGACGTGCGCAGCTTCCTGCGCTTTACGCCCAAGCGCTACGAGATCATTGCCACCGACTGCACCGATCTGCGCTACAAGACCAACGCAAACTTGTATGATCTGGAGTATTTTCAGCTGTGCCGCGACCGCCTGACTTCCGCCGGCATGGTAGTCGTTTGGATGCCGCTCAGCGGGCTTTCGCCCGAAATGTTCCGGTGCGCTCTGCGAACGTTCCATAAGGTCTTTCCGGATTTTTCCATCTGGTATATGAACAACGAACCGACCCATTACATTCTGCTGGCGGGCTCGGCCCAGCCGCTTCAAATTGACTATCGCCGGATGGTCGAGCGTCTGAAGGAACCGGCCGTCGGGGCCGACCTGCGCGAGCTTCTGCTCGACAGCGCCGACAAACTCCTCAGCTGCTATCTGACCGACGGCCGCGCATTGGCCGCTGACCTTGAAAACGCTCCGATCAACAGCGAGAACCGCCCCTATCTGGAGTTCTTCTCGCCGCTCTACGGCTACAGCGAGCAGCCGTTGTTCGACAATCTTGACTATCTGCTCTCGAAGGCGGGCAAGATCGAAACCTATCTAAAGACCGGCAGCTACGGGCCCGAGGATCTGGCCCGCATCCACAAGTATCTGGCCGCTGTTCCCGAAATCCTGAAGGGGCACAGGCACTATCGCCTGAACGAGGTGGGACAGGCCACGCGGGCTTACATGCGCGCGCAGGAAATCTGCCCCGAAGACCGGGCCATCGCGCGGCTTCTCAACTTTGAACTGCTTCAGGCGCGCGCAGCCGCATTGCCGAACGATCTATGGTCGCGCTACGAACTCGGTCAGGCGCTTCTCCTTCAGAAGCGCTACGACGAGGCCATCTCGTATCTCGACCAATGCATCGGGATCGGCCAAAGCTTGCGCGGCCGGCCGGCGGCGCAGGAGCAGGTCGCGCTGGTGCACAAGGCGGCCGAGACGCTGCGGGAAGTGTACCGGCAGCAAAACAAACCGCAGGCCCTTCAGAAACTCGAGACTCGAATGAAGGACGTGCCCACAACGGGAACGATGTAAAGGCAGTGCGCGGGTATGAACGACCGCTTGACCAACGCGAGGCAATTTACAGCCTCACGCTTTCCTTTCGCGGCATAGCGATTTTGCCCATTTCGATTCTTGCGGATGCCAAAAGGCAAGAACGTTCCAGCAGCGCCGGACTTCCACAAACATGCGAAAATTGATTCTCTATCTGATTGTATTTGTCAGCGGCGGGGTGGTCCTGGCGCTCGAAATTCTGGCGGGACGCTTCCTGAACGTCAAATTCGGGAGCTCGGTTCATGTGTGGGGCAATCTGATCGCGGTGTTTTTGGCGGGCTTGTCGCTGGGCTACTTTTTGGGCGGGCACCTGTCCGACCGCAAGACGTCGTTTGCGGCGTTCGGCAGTCTCTTGCTCTTGTCGGCCGTTCTCCTGATCGCCTTGCGCTTTTATGCCTTTCCCATCCGCGATATGCTCCATGTTCGTCTGGACATTGACATGGTCGAGACCGTCGGCCCGCTGTTGGCCAGTCTCGCCATTTTCTTTATTCCCACCGTTGTGTTGGGCATGGTCTCGCCATATGCCGTGCGGCTTCTGGCCGACGACCCGGCGCGCCTGGGCCGTCAGGTCGGTGCGCTGTATGCGTTTTCGACGGCCGGCAGCATCGTTGGGGCTTTGGGCACCACATTTTATCTGATTTCGCACGTCACGGTTCCGCGCCAGTTTATTCTGTTTGGAGCAATTCAGGTCGTTCTTGCTCTGTTGGCTTTTTTTCAGGCCGCCCTGGGGAAAGCGGCGGCAAATACTCGTCCTCATTCGAAGGAGGAAGACCGGACATGAGGGCTTCGCGGACCCTGTTTCGCGGACTTGTTCTTGTGGCCGGAGCGCTAGCTTGCAGCTCCTGCGCGGTGGTGAGCGTCACATCGGACCCGGCGGGAGCGGAAATCCTCTATTCGCGCACGGGAACGGGGCCGTGGCAGCCCTGGCCTCCGGCATCGGCGCAACCGGCGCAGACACCCGCAACGCGCAGCGTCAGGGCTGATCCCTTCTACTTTATTCGCGTCCAGAAGGAAGGCTACCACCCCGTGACGCCGGTGTTTGTGGATCCGGGGCCCATGAAGCGACAGCGCGTGCATTTCCAACTGGAACCGACGCGGCAGAGGTTCGAGGCCATGCAGCGCGAGCGCGGACTAGTTCTGTTCCAGGGCGAATGGGTGGACCCGAAGGAGAAGGGACTGGTCGAATATCAGGGCCGCTGGATGCTGCCCGCCGAAAAAACCGCGCTGGAACAGAAAGCCAAAGGGTTGGTTTTCTACGAGCCCGAGGGCCGCTGGATGCTGCCCGCCGAGATCGAGGCCATCGAGGCGCGCCGCATGACCGCCCAGGGGCTGATCCGCTTCAAGGACCAGTGGATGACTCCGCTGGAGGCGGACATGCAGAAGCTGATAGACCGGCAAGTGGCGCAGGCCCTTGAAAGCAGCCCGACCGCCGAACTGCGCATCGAGCGGATCGGCCCGGTCTTCACCGCCAACGCGGAGCTGCGCCTAACCGATCTGGCTGGAAAACCGCTGGAGGTTCTTCTCAGCGGTCCGCAATCGCGCACCCTCCGCGTTCCAGCCTATAATAGCATCTCGACCCAAACGCTACCGGGCATGTATGTTGTCGCTGTGCGGGAGGCGGACCCGCCCGGCCGCTTTCTGGCCGTCGGCAAGGTGCGCCTCGAAGCCAAGAATCGCTATTCGACCACGTATCGCGGAGCGACCGCTGCAAAAAAGCCCATTCTTCCTGCTTTGCCGGCGCGCGAAGGCCGGAGGGAACAGTAGCGCTTTACAGCGAACACGAAGTGCAAGCAACTCACGCTATGGGGAACATACGGAGCGTTTCCAACCCCAGAAACGCCGCCCCAGAAGGCGCTTGCAGCGCCACCGCCTCGCTTTCCTAATCTCCAACCTCTCGCTTCTATTCTCGAAACAATTCGCTCGCCGAGGCTCCCGAAATTCTGGTCATACCAATTACGCTTTATGATCGTGCAATAGAATCTTTCGTCTTAAAGTTTATTCATTTTGCGTGAATTGTTCTGTTGCAATTACAGGCCATATTGGGCTATTCCGCTATTCGAAGTCGGATTTGGAAAAGGGTTTATCTATACTTGGGATGATCGAAGCCAAACAAAATCTGGTATAACCAATTATGCTTCTGATTCCTCGCGTCGTCTCGAAATGGAAACTAGTTAGGAGCAGAGCAAGGTAAAGGCGATTTAGGAGGAGTGCCCCGACGTGCGGGTGACGGCGTTGCGAGGGATGGCGCGGACGGAAGAGAGGGTGCGGCGAGTGAGGTTGTGACGATCGCGGACAAGGAGAAAGCGGGAGATGAGGTGGCATCGCGAAAACGGAGC
>JADFCW010000217.1 GCA_017161705.1 Candidatus Sumerlaeota bacterium
ATCGAATTGCGCAAGCCGTCTTTGGACCAGTCCACATAGTCATTGCTGTCCTTGACGGGATCGCAAACGGCCACGATTTGCACATCGGGCGATGCGAGCAGGTCCGCCATCTCGCGCAACCCCTGGGTCCCGCAGCCAATATAGGCGAGATTAATCTTCTCACTGGGAGGGGTTCGACCGGCTCCGCCCAGCACATGCCGGGGGACAAGGGTAAAGACGGCCGCCGAGGCGGTTGCCGAGCCGAGGAACTTGCGGCGATAGATTCGACCCGCCACGATGTTTTCTCCTTTCGACAGGTATCTTTCCCGCAGGTCTTCGAGAGCCTGCGGGTTTTGCCGGCGGTTGAGATTCCATTTAGAAGTCCAGGATATGCAACTGATCCGGCACCGTCCCTTCTCTGGTGACCCGCTTGCTTTTTCCCGAGGCGTCGAAAACCAACCGCTCCGTTTTTACCTGGATCGGCAGTTCGAGTTTATATGGCTTACATTGGGGAATGATCTTCATGGCACGCCTGGCGCCTTCATACAGCGCTTTGCGGGTTTCCTCAAACGGGTAGAGGATCGCCGCTTCGCGCGCGATGCCCTTTTTTACCGCGACCGTCACGCAGGTTTTGCCGAAGAACTTTTCGGCCTCGCGGCAGGTGGCTTCATCGCCGGTGACCATAATCACCGGCACTCCGTAATGGCCCGCGATTGCTGCATTCTGCGCCAGTTCGCCCGACTCCACGCCATTATACCAATAGCGATTCTCGGTCCGGGAGGACTGGGTGTGATGGAGCACTCCGTCGGGCGTTCCCATCATGGCATGAAAACCGAGCAGGACCATGCCAGCATAGGATTCATCCAGGCCATAGAGGAATCCGGGCCGGGGCCGGCCTGTGATGTATTTTGCGCCGGGAATCATAAGGTGGGGCAGGAGGGCCTGGTTGCCGTGGCCGTCAAGGACGACAATTTCAGTGGCGCCGCCGTCGCGCAGCCCGCGAATCACCGCTGCCAGATCCCCCATGAAAAACTCCCGCGCCTGAATGGCCAGAGGCGTCGTGGTTTCGCGTGTTTGCGCGAACCGATAGACACCGCTGATCCCTTCCAGGTCGGTGTTGATGTAGATCTTGCGCGGCGTTTTGCCCCAGGTTGTGCCTGAAAAGAGAACCAGCAAAACAGCGCCGAGCAATCGAACATTTCCAGACTTGCGATTCATGGGTCTTCCTCCCTGAGGCAAGGAAAATGGGATATGTGGAAACGAAGCAACCACTGCGCCGCGATTGCTGGTGACAACGATGGGCGGAAACAGCGGTGCTGTCAAGGGAAGTCAAGCCTATGCTCCCACTCCCTCGTCGTATCCATCCGACGGAGGCGTCTTGACAACGCATTCGGCAATGCCCGACCCTTTCGACGGCGGCATTGGGTTTGCCGCCCCATTCGCTCGGGCAGGATGAGCGAACATGCGTCCCCCGCTGAGGCCGCATCGCCTCAAGGGCTACCAGTTGTTGCGCGGAAACGGCCTGGAGATCGGCGCGCTGAACTGTCCGGCGCCGCTGCCGCCCAGCTGCACGGTCGAGTATTGCGACGTGCAATCGCGCGAGGAGTCTGTCGCGCGCAATTCCGACCTCGTTCTCGACGACCTTGTGGAGGTTCAGCACTTGTGCGACCTCGACACCGAAGGGCTGGCGCGGTTCCGCGACGGGACCTATGACTTCGTGATCGCCAACCATGTTCTCGAACATGTGGCCAATCCGATCCGCGTGGTCGGGGAAATCTTTCGCATCACGCGAGTGGGTGGCCGGGTGGTCCTGACTGTGCCGGACAAGAACTATGCGTGCGACAAATCGCGTCCGCTGACGCCCTTCGATCATCTTTTGGAAGAATACCGGGCGAATGTGTCTGCGGTTTCCGATGAGCATTATCTGGATCTGATCGAAGCGGAACATCCGGAGATGTTGCGCCGAAGTCCGGAGGAAATCCGACAGGCCGTAGCTCTGGCCCGACTCCGGCGGGAACATGCGCATGTGTGGAATTCGGAGGCGTTTCGCCAATTCCTCTCGGCCAGTTTGAAAGTCCTTTCGGTCCGCGCACGATGTCTCTACGAAAGCGACGGAGCCGACAACGGCTTCGAGTTTTTTTCCGTGTGGGAGAAATTACGGGGCGGCGCGCCGGCGCTGTGGGAGGTATGTCGCCGGCTATTTACGCGGCGCTGACCGGGCGCGGGTTTTTCGCCGTCCGCGCGGCTCGCGGAGAACGTCCCGCAGAAACGCCCGAAAGTCCTCGGCCAGGTCTTTGCGGCGGAGCGCAAACTCGACGGTCGTTTTCAAGTAGTCCAAGCGGTTGCCGATGTCGTAGCGGCGGCCGGCAATGCGCCACGCATAGACCTGCTCGTGGCGCGCCATGGTATTGAGGGCGTCGGTCAGCTGAATCTCGCCCAGTTTGCCGGGCGGCGTGTGTTCGAGGTAGCCGAAGATTTGCGCCGTGAGAATATAACGGCCGGCAATGGCAAGATTGGTCGGGGCCTTTTCCGGCGATGGCTTTTCCACCAGACGGTCGAGGCGGTATAACCCTTTTTCGACTTCTTTGCCCGCGATGATGCCATAGCGCGACACTTTGTCGCGAGGGACTTCCTCGACGGCAATAATTGGCGCGCGGACATCCGCATACAGGTGCATCAGCTGCTGCGTGACCGGCTTGTCGTTGTCGCTTTCGACGATCGTATCGCCCAGCAGCACCGCAAACGGCTCGTTGTTGACGTGTTGCTGCGCATAGCGAATCGCGTCGCCGAGCCCGCGCTGTTCCTTCTGCCGCACGGAGAACAGTTCGACCAGCTCGGAGATGTTCCGAATCTGCCGCAACAGGTCATGGTGCTCGCGTTGGTTGAGATACGCTTCCAGTTCGAAGCTGCGATCGAAGTGATCGTTGATTGCCCGTTTGCCGCGGCCCGTAATGATCAGTACGTCCTCGATGCCCGAACGCACCGCCTCTTCGACGACAAATTGAATGACCGGTGTATCAATGATCGGAAGCATTTCCTTAGGTTGGGCTTTGGTGGCCGGAAGGAAGCGCGTTCCAAGACCTGCGGCTGGGATGACGGCTTTGCTGATCATACGGTCGGCTCTCCTGGGATAATGGACGTGATGGAGGGAGTTCCTTTCCTGCAACTCACAACCTGCCGCTCATTTTGGAGCCAAATCGGCGCCCGGCGGTTCGGCGGCTCCGACAACCAGCCGGCAGCGCAACTCCTTGAATTCCATGTCGAAGCGATACTTCGGGATCTTGCCCGAGTCAAACGGTTTGCCTGCGGCGATTGCCGCTTTTTGGGCTTCGATCGCCCGTCGGAAATCGGCCGGCGACGGTCGCCCGATGAAATATTCCGTGCCTTTCGTCTGATCATACAAATAGCCCACCATCCAGCGGTCGCGGAGGAAGCGTCCGACATCGGCTGCCAGACGATAGACGCGCTGGTCGGCCTGCGGCACCACTTTGAGGACCTGCTTTTCAATGATGGCCAGCCGCTTTTCCCACTCTGCCCGATGGAGACGCGACCAGTCGAACCGGCGGCAGACTTCGACGCCGATGCCCAATAAGACCGTGATGGCAAATACGAAATAGAGCGTGGGGCGATGGCGCCGCCCGAACTCGCCCAGAGTCATCCGGGGTTTTCCCTCGCGGCCCACCGCCTGGCCGATCGGGACCAGCACGCGCCCCGTGGCCCCTTGAAACGCCTCGGCGCACAGCGGGCAGATCTGCCAGTCGCGTTTGGCCTGGACCATGCGGCGCCGCCATTCGCGGAACAAATCCTCGTCGCTCAGCCCCACATTGAACGGCATGGCCTTCCAGATAGTCATGTCCGCCGCACGAAAGGGATCGAAGCCGGCGTCCACGGCCCGGCGCAACTCGCGCAACGGCAGACGAAACGTCTTTTCTTCCGCGACTTGTCGGCTGCAAAGGTCACATAGCATGAGAATGCGTCAAGCGGGCTGGGGCGGATCGGTCGGATCCGACAGACCCGTCCTATTCCACGTTTTGAATCTGCTCGCGGATTTTTTCGGTTTCATGTTTCAGGGCGATCACCGTGGCGCTGATCTCGGTGTCGCGCGCCTTGCTTCCAATGGTATTGGCCTCGCGCAAGATTTCCTGCGTGACAAATTCCATGTGCTTGCCGGCCGGTTCGCGGGCGTCCGAGTGGAGCAGGCGTTCGAACCCGTCGAAGTGGCTGCGCAGCCGGACGATTTCCTCGGTGATGTCTGCGCGGTCGGCCAGAAGAAGAATCTCCGTTTCCAGCCGTTCATTGGGAATGGCCTGTCCTAACTCGGCACGAAGTTGTTCGGCCATTTTTCGCAGGCGTTCGCGTTGCTTTTCGAGCACCCGCCCGCGATGGCTTTCGATCTCGTCGGTCAGGCGGCGGAGCGCGCCTAAATGCATCTCGAGCGCATCGAGCATGGCGCGCCCTTCGGCCGCGCGCATGGCATCGAGTTGGTCGAGCGCCTCGACTACGACACTTTCCATGGCTGCCAGAATGGCCTCGCTGTCCAGTTCGGGCGGCCGGATGGCGAGCACGCCGGGGAGTTTGAACAGCTCGCCCCAGGGGATTTCAATTGCCACACCGATATGCTCGCTGGCACGTCGGAATCGTTGGACAAACTCTCCGATCATTTCCTCGTTGAGTTCGATTTCGAGCGGGAGATCCGGTGGCGGGGTCCAATGCATCCACAGGTCTACTTTGCCGCGCGAAATGCGGCGATGCACAAGGTCGCGCAAGCGGATTTCGGCGGCGGCGGCTTCGCGCGGCAGCCGCGGATTAAAATCGAAATAGCGATTGTTGACCGAGCGAATCTCCACCGAGAACGTTCCCAGCGGCGATTGCGCCGTCGCCTTCCCAAATCCTGTCATGCTGAGCAGCGCCACATTTCACCTCGTGCTCTCAATTTCATCCCTCACCCTTCATCCCTCATCTTTCACCACCGCTTGCGGCTTTCGGCCACGCGCGCCACCATTTGCTCGATGAATTGCTTCGTCTGATCGTCCGTCATGGGGAGATCGTTGCACAAGATGGAAAAGCAAACGGACTGACCGGCGCGGGTTTCCAGCCAACCGCTCAGTGCATGGCAGCCGCGAATGTAGCCGGTCTTGGCGCGAACACGCGGCCCGATGCGACGCAATCCGGCGGTGGTTTGAAACCGCTTGCGGAGACTGCCCGAGGTGCCGCCCTGGGGCAGCGTGGCGAAAAACAATGCGCTGTCGCTGGTGCGGGAAACTGCCAGGAGGGTCGAGGCGATTTGATTCGGCGTAACCCGATCGAGGCGCGAAAGGCCGCTGCCGTCCACCAGATGCAGTCCGCGGGTATTTATTCCGCGCTCTTCGAGATACCGTCGGACAACGCGGCATCCGGCGGTAAAACTGCCTTGGCCTTCGATTTCTTTTCCAAGCGTTTTCAGAATCTGCTCGGCGTAGAAATTATGACTGTTCATGTTCACGACTTCGACGAGGCGGGACAGCGGGGGCGATTCATAGGCGGTCAACCGCACGAGTGTTCCGTCAAAGGGGCTTTTGTCCTGATACTCGTCAATGTCGCGCGGTTTTCCTTCGAGTGCGATCCCGGCCTCGCGGAGGGTCTCGGCCAGAACCGTTGCGAAATAAAGAGTGGGATTGAAAACCGCTGCGCTGTCAAACGCCTCTTCATCGGTTCCAATCCGGCCTCGAACCGTGAAGACATTGCGGGCGGGCGGGCGCTCGTAATACCGCTCGTGGGGCGCCTTCTCGCGCACGGCGGTCACGAAGTTCACGATCTGGACATACTGGGTGGGAGGGATAATCTCATAGCGCGCCGGTTCCTTGTCGCCGACCCCTGCGCCCGACCATCGCACGTCCACACAACTATCATTGAACGCCAAGGCCGACACCTCCGCGCAATACCACTCGCCCCGTTCGGTTTCGGGCCAACCGGGCGCCTGCGCCTGATCGTCGAAGGCGTCGTCTATGCCCACGACGTCGCCGGTGATGCGGCGGATTCCGCGCTGGAGTAGAAAATCCGCCCACTGCCGCAGGATCGCTTGGCGATCATGATTGGGAACAAACCGTCCGGAAATCGAGGGGTCGCCGCTGCCGACGACCACGAGGTCGCCGTCGAGCGTGTCGCCATGCTGAATTCCCCGGGCGGCCAGAACGGTCTCGTAGCGGTAGCCCGGCCCGAGGTAATGAAGGGCCGCGGCAGTTGTTAAAATTTTGTTATTGGATGCGGGTTTGAGCGGCACATCGGCATTGCGTGCATAGAGAAGCCGGCCGGTCTGGCCGTCGCGGAATACGCAGCCCAGTACCCCCATTGAAAGATCGTATTGGGCAAGAAAAGGCCTGAACAGGGCTGCCAACGGCCCGGTGGTTGCATTGTCGGTGGCGGCGGCGCAAGCCGGCGTGCCGACGCCCGCCACCAGGAGCACCGCGGCGGCCCACACAGCGAGGCGACTTCCACCGCCGATCCTTCTCATCTCTCGCCTTCCGCTTTACCCAATTAGATATGTCCGATTTATTGGATTCATTCAATCCGACCGATCCGTCGGATCCGTCTCTTCGGCCAATCAGGCCGGTTCTATCCCTTGCTTTGACTCGATAAATCGCACGAGTGCATTGACCGAAGCAAAGGCCTCGCGGCCGACCTCTTCGTCTTCGATCTTGATCCCGAATTCCTTTTCGAGGCCGACCACCAGTTCGAGCGCATCAATAGAGTCCAAGCCAAGGCCTGCGCCAAACAACGGCGCATCGTCCTCGATCTCCTCCGGAGCGATCTCTAGTTTCAGCCGGCGGATAATTAGTGCCTTCACTTTGTCTTTCAGCGAGTTCGCCATAGCATCTACTGCTTTCCCTGTTGCGATTGTGTGATACCGGAGCGATTTGCGGCCGTCGCCTGAATGCGGCAACGGCAATAGGATGTTCGCCGCCGGAAATTGGACAAGTCAAGCACTTCTACCGGCGGCGAGTGCAAAGGCCGCAACGCCGACGGCATCGGCGATAATGCCGACCCTGACGACAACGGCGACGGATGGTCGGATGAAGAAGAACGGCGCGCGGGAACGAATCCTCTGGACCCGGCGAACTTTCCGTGACGGGAGCCGAAATGCAGAGGGAGGGAATGGACGAAGGGGACGACGTGGACAAATAGGCTGCACCGAGACTTTCTTCTCCATTCTGTCCACCTTGTCCGTTTTGTTCCTGTTGTCCTCTGCGCCCATCCTTTCGATTTCTTGCTTGATTCCCCCAACAGAATCGTTCTTCTTTCCCGCAAGAGGTTTGGAATGGTCATGCAGAAGCGTTATGACATTGTTGACCGCCGGATTGTCGAGACCGCCAACGAGAACGCGCTTATTACTGTTTTTATCAATCCGGATGAGAAGGAAAAGAAACACCTGATCGAGCAATTGAAGTTGGACGAACACACGCTCAATTCGGCGCTCGACCCCGACGAGCTGGCACGGCTGGAATTTGAACCGGAGCACCTGGCGCTGATTTTCAAGCGGCCGCGCAACTATTCCGGCGCCGAGCAGTTCCTGTTCAAAGTCTCCTCGGCCGGAGCCTTTCTCTTCAAAGACCGTCTCGTTGTGGTCATCCCCGAAGACGTGCCCCTTTTCGATGGCGCGCAATTCAGCCGCTTCACCTCGCCGGCGGGTCTTATCCTCCGGCTAATTTCGCGCTCGATCATCCACTTCCGCGAGCACCTGAAAGTGATCAGCATGATCTCCGACGAGTTGCAGGACAAGATTCACACCTCGATGGACAACAAGTATCTGCTCAACATGTTCACGCTGCAAAAAAGCCTCGTTTATTACGTCAACTCGATCAACTCGAACGGCGCCTTGATTGAAAAACTGCGCAACTACGCGGGCCGCATCGGCTTTACCACCGAGGAACTCGAATTCCTCGACGACATCTACATCGAAAATAACCAGTGCAACCGCCAGGCCGACATTTTCTCGAACATTCTCGCCAGCCTTATGGACGCCCGCGCCTCGATTGTCAGCAACAACCTCAACGTCCTGATGAAAACCCTCAACATCATCACCATCTGCATTATGATGCCGACTCTGGTCGTGAGCATCTTTTCCATGAATGTTCCCTTGCCCATTTCTCAGGAACACGTGTTTTCTTTTTGGATTATCATGACTCTGGCTTTGTTTTCCATGGCCATTGTGCTGTTCTTCTGGCGCTTGAAACGGTGGTAATGCCGCCGGTTGCCTACCCGCGGAGTCGCGTTGCCATGGATCGCGCGGATGTCCCTGCGACGGGCGCTATGTAAGAGAGATTCCAAAATCAAAGCCATGAAGAGGGAGCGGGGCGAAGGAGCGATGCACTTGGACGCCGGGGACGGCGTCCCTCCCGGGAGATCACTTTCGGCAGGCGAACCCTTTTTCCGATTTCAGGAGATGCGCCTCGCGCCTATTCATACACGAACCACGCGGTCGCCTTGCAGTCAGCGTCGGCGCGGACTCGCACCCAGTGGGCGGAATAGCCCTCGGGGAACCTGTGTGTGATGGTCTTGCCGGCTGGCACTGCAATGGTGCCATACGTATGCCATGAGCCGTCGGCGGCGAAATCCACCTCGATCATGAACGTTACGTCGCGCAGCGCATCGTGACGGAGCCGCACCGACTTCTTGTCGTAGCCGGTCATGAGATAAGGATCGGAGGCGCGCCCCGCGCTGACCGCCGTGTCGCGCCATGGGCCACCTTCGCCGCGCGGTTTGCCCAATTTCCACAGATCGTCCACGTTGCCGAACCACAGGCCCGCCTTGCCGTCGTCCGATGCGACATAGTGCCCTTCGCTTTTTTCTCCCGCCAGATTGCCCGACATCACCAGCATCCCGCGCCACGAGCAGAAATCGTGAATCAGGCGGTTGTGCGTGCAGAGAGGACGAATTTTCGCCAGGCCGCCCGAGGCCTCCCACGGCCGCTCGTAGAACGTGCCGTGGATGTTCATTAGATGCCGCTCGGTAGCAACCTCGCGTATGCCGCGACGCGGCCTTTCCGCCCCCAGCACGGTAAACAGTTCCGCCCCCTTGGGCAAGCGATAGCGCCTGCCCTTTGCGTCCTTCATAATGACCGACGCCGCGTCCACCTCGAAATCCTGTCGGATTGTTGCAGTGGTTCGCAGCGTTTGTTCCGCGGTCGGGTCCTGGACTTTGCGCACTTGCATATCCTGCCCGATCACATAATAGGCGCGCTCGACAACCTTTCCTGTTTCCTCCACACTATCGGCTGCAAATTGAAGCGTCATGGCGGCATCGCCCTGCGGCCGCAGAAGGCCTTCCGAAAGACGCGCCGGTTTTTCCGCGCGCGCTAGACTGGAAAACGGTGCGTCGGAATATTTGCCCCGCGAAGGCGATGCGTAATGAAAATAGACGCTGGCCGAGGTTGCGTCGCTTCCAGCCTTTGCGCGAATCCACTCTCCGCGCACGCGTTCCGGAATCACATGCCATGCATAGCCTTTCGCGGGAACCGTGATTGCGGTGTACTTCGACCATTGGCCGTTGCCCGTTTTGTCTATTTCCAGGATGAACTCAACGGGCGACGGGCTGTCGTGGCTCAGGTGCACTACCCGCTTCTCGAAGCCCGCCAGCAGATATGGCTCCGACGGCTCGCCGGCCGTCACGCGGTCGCCCAGCCACACACCGCCCCAGCCGGCCGGAGCGCCCAGCTCGCGCAGTTGAGCGGCCGTCGTGAACCATAAGTTCGATTGCGGACGGCCCAGGAGCGGATTGTGCATTTTCGATGCATCGTCGCATGCCATGACAATGCCGCCGTTCCATTCGGCAAAATCCACCACGATCTTGTGATGGGTGGAAATGGGCCGAATCCCTGCGCGATGGGCGAGGCTGAACGTTCGGGGAAAATCGAAAAACATCCCGTGCATGTTCATCAACAGCATCGGCGGGCGAGACTCTCTCGTTCCCGATCGAAGTCCCTGCCCGTCTCCGATGTCGCGAATCCGTGGCCACTCCGTGAACCAGCCGTGATCGGCGTCATACGTATAACTGCTTTTTGGCAGACGAAATCGAGTCCAGCGCCCGCCGTCGCACACATTCAACAAGACCGACTTGTGGTCCCAGCCAATCGCCCAAACCGGCAGAGCCGACGCCGCCGGGTGTGGCGCAGCTTGGTAGCCTGCAGCGGTTTGCAGGCTACCAAGCTGCGCCACGCC
>JADFCW010000218.1 GCA_017161705.1 Candidatus Sumerlaeota bacterium
TTCGGCGGTTATGCGCCCACGGAGTTCGATATTACCAAAGCGGCGCGGCCCGGCGTCAATCGCCTGCATCTGGCCGTGTCGAGTTGTTCCGCCAATCCGGGCGCGCGCGTCTGGCCGATGGATGGTTACACATCGCAACAAGCTCTATGGGGAAACAAGGGACAACTCATTGGACTTTGGCAACGGGCGCGCGTGGAAGTTGCTCCGGCGGTATATGTGGCCGACGTATATGTACGCACGTCAGTCTCCAACATGACGCTGGCCGCCGAGGTGGAGCTGGTCAATACGACCGACGCGGAGCAAACGGGCATGCTGCGCATAGCAGCACACGAGGAGGAAAAACATGGCAGTCGAATGCCTGGGCGCGAAACTCGAGCATGGCCTGCGGTAGAACTTACGCTCAAGCCCGGCGAGCGCCGTGTGGTGAGCGCGGGCGGGGCCTGGCCGAATGCCCGGCTGTGGTGGCCGCATGATCCCCATCTTTACATGCTCAAGATGGAATGGAGCCCCAAGAGCCTTCCAGCTGATGTGGCTTTCGAGCGGTTTGGCTTCCGGGAATACACCGTGGACGGCATCCACCTAAAGTTGAACGGGCGCAAGTTGGTGATCAGAGGTGCCGCGATTACGCGCTACCACCGCATTTTCAGAAGCAAAGAAGAGGCGCGACGAGAGCTGGACGGGCATGCGTCGTTCTGGAACGCAAACGGCACCCGGTTGCATTGTGACCCGATGGAGCAGTACATGCTCGACGCCGCCGATGAGAAAGGTTTTTTCCTGGTGATGCAGCCGCCAAATGCGGCAGGCGCTTCAGGTGAATCGCGGCGAGAGGTGTGGGCATCCGACGATGATCAGTGGCTTCGATACATGAAACTTTCCCGTAATCATCCTTCCATCGCCATTTGGTCTATTTGCAATGAAGGCACCTTCTGGGGTGGCGGCGGAGAAGCGGCTCCCTCATTGCCGTTCCTGATCGAACGCGGTAAGAAAATGCGATGTGTCGCGGCGGACGCCTTGATCACCTCCAGCCACGACACACCGCTCTACCGCCGCGGCGTTCTGGATTTCTTCGATGCCTCGACCGGCTGGTGCGCGGAGACGGATAATTTTCATCCCCGCCAGTGCAGACTCTGGCAATCCTATTTCTATAAGCCTGTGAACGAATACAAGAAGGACAAGCCGTGGGTGGACGACGAATGGGGTCATGCGAACTCTATCCATGCCGGCGCAAACTTTATTGGAGAAAAAAGCTACATTCACCGAGACAACGCGCCGGATGGCCGAAACTACTGGCAAACTATGGGCGATGCTATCGGCCTGTGGATGGCGATGATCGAGCACCGCCGACAGCCGTATTTTTGCACGGTGCTGGCGCTCGGAGACCTCTACTCCTACTGCGACATCGAAACGGGCAAGTATGTAGCCGATCAAGACATGATGAAGTGGGCCAATCAGGCCTGGGCCGCGCAGGCCGTGTTCCCGAAGGAGTATTACGGCGGCGCCTGGGCGGGCGAGACGTATCGGCGCGCGCTGATCGTCATGAACGACGTCTTTACCGATCTGAAGGGCGCTCTACGGTGGCGGGTGACGGACGCGGACGGCCGGGTATTGGATCGGGGAGAACTGCGGCTGAACGTGCCGTCGGCAACGCATCAGGAAGCGATCGTGACAAGCAAACTGCCGGCGTTGCCTCGCCCCACGGCCGCGAAGCTGCACTACGATTTGCTGGATTCCACCGGCCGTGTGGTGTTCGCCGACGCCCACGAGTTCGGGATTCTGCCCAGGCCGGATTGGAAAAGCGTCAAACCTGTAGTTGTTTGGCCGGCTGCCGGGTCGTTGGCCCGCCTCAAAAAGCCACCTTTCCGCTGGACGATCCAACCGACACTGCCGGATACCGCGACCGTCGTAGTCGTCCCACGAGGCGCAGAAATTGCTCCCCACCAATGGAACGAGCTGGAACAGTGGCTGGGCAAAGGCGGCTGCGCTCTGGTGTTGGCCGACACGGGGTTGCCCGTCACGTTCGGCGGCACGCAGACCCGCACCAGCGGCAAGGCCGCAGTCATTGCCCATGTGCGCGCCTCCGATCATCCGATTGTGCAGGATATGCCGGAGGCCGCTTTGCGATATTGGATGGGCGCGGCAGGCGACGTTTACAGTCCGCCATTGGAAACAAATATGCCGGACATGTCTGTCGCATCGCGCGCTCTGCGCAAGCCTCTGAGCGGAAACTTCCTGACCCTTCTGGATTCAAGCCTTGGCGCCGTATATCTGAACGAACCTGACCCGGGACTCAGTCAGGCTCCAATGTTCGAGGTGCGTTATGAAAAGGGCCGAGCCATTTTATGCACCATGCTCCTGGCAGAAGGCATGGCGCTGGATATTCCTGCTGCCAGCTGGCTCATGCGGGAATCGTTGGTTTATCTCCAAGATTCTTCTCGCCATATAGGCGAGGCACCCAGGCCAGCGGTTGTCGCTGGGATCCAGGCTCCCCGTCTGCGGATTGCGACCACCAAAAACTTGCAATCCGCTTCAGCCTATCTCATCAATGCGTCAAATCCGGAAGGCGAGCATGCATTCTCATCAACACCGTGGCTGGAGTATGCACGCAACGGAGGCAAGGTTCTGCTCCATAATCTTGCTGAAGATCAAATCAGGCATATAACCGATCGGTTGGGAATCACCTTTACCACCCGCGAGTTCAATAGTAATCCGCATGACGGCCAAACCATTGCGTATCGGCTGGATCTGGTCAAAGCACATCCCCTCTTGCGCGGCATAAGCCATTTTGAAGTCAACTGGAACGAGACCGGCCACTTTGTCTCGCGTTTTCTTTCCCGGCAGCCAATCCTCAAACTGGGGGTATTCAGCGATGACCCCAGGGTGGAGAACTTGACAAAGCAAGGAGCGCTCCTTGTGATCCGCGTGGGCAAGGGCATGGTTGTAATTGATCAGGTTTTATGGGATCCGGAGAAGTTTGTTTCCGACTATGCGCGGCGGCGGGCCGACAGTTATATCAGCGCGCTGCTGAGCAATCTGGGCGTCGCCGCAGTGCCGCGGCCGTCAATAACAGGAAGTGGTTTTGAGCAGCCAAATGCAAACACGATCATGCTTTATCACTTCGAGTCTGAAGGCACTGGGCTTGTGACGGACGAAGGCGATCGCGGCTATGACTTGCTGCTGAACGACAAGGTGGAACTTGTAGAGGGCAAGGTTGGCCATGCGCTGCGTCTCAATCCCGGCAGCGCGGTCTATCCCGAGCTGTCCCAGGCCACGTTCGGCAGCCAGACACCGGAGATGACCATCCGCTTCTGGATTAAACCCGAAACTGATCCGAATCCAGAAGGTCAAGGGGCAGGTGACATATTGCGTTGGGCGCGCGGAGCGGCTAACGAGTCGCGCGATGTGGCAGTATTTCTAGCGCCGGATGGAACTATCGGGGCGGGATTAGGCGGCGGCGGCTTTTCAGGTGGTACAGGCAAAACCCGTGTGTGGAAGAAGCACGAATGGGCGCATGTGACCGTTACTTTCAGCGCCGCCAATCGGCGCATCCGTATCTACGTGAATGGAGAGAAAGATGCCGAGTGGACTCCTCATATCTCCTACTACCCCTACGGCGCGTTTCAAATCGGGAACACGGGCCGCGATGGTAAAAACAGCTTTGTCGGTCTGGTTGACGAACTGCACGTTTGGGCCGGAGAATGGACGCCAGAGCTGGAGTCGTCAGATCGGAAGGAGTAAAAGGACAGCATAAAGATGCGTGAAATAGCGACATTGGTCCTGTTCACCTGTTTTGTTGCCGTGACACTGAAAGCCCAAATCACCGGCTTGCGCGAGGGGTTGCCCGAGCCTGAAGGCGATGATATGCCGGCATCGGTCCTGATTCCCCGGCTGCGAGAAGACAATCCGACGATGAAAGCCGCCGTGCTCGATGCGCTGGGCCAAACCGGCGAGAAAATCGCAGTGCCCTATGCCATCGCCGCGCTGAACGACATGTATCCGGATGTCAGAATAGCAGCGACAAAGGCCCTGGGGCGTTTGCGCGACGCCTCGGCGGTTGAAGCGTTGACTGATCGCTCCCGGAACGATCCACGCATGGATGTGCGAATCGCGGCGATAGACGCTTTGGGCGAGATCGGCGACCGCTCTGCTGTGCCAGCCCTCACCAATATGCTGACTGAGCCTCGCTTGAGGGCAAGCGCTCTCACTGCGCTGGGAAAACTTCAGGCTGAACAGACACGACAAGTGATTCGCCAGTGTTTGAATGATTCTTCAGTCGCTGTTCGCGAGGCCGCAGCCCGGGCTCTGGGCATGCTGCGCGTCGGCGAGGAAACAGTGGCTCTCAAGCAACTTCTACAGGATTCGGATTGGAAAGTGCGATGGGCCGCAGCCGAGACACTGAGTCGCTGGTCAGATGCCCAAGGCTGCTCCATTTTGACCGCTGGCCTTGATGCTGAGGCCGAGGATCATAGGATAGCTGCCGCGCGTGCACTTGCGGCCGCAGGAGTCAGACAGGCTGTTCCAAAACTCATGGAGCAGGTAAAGACATGCGAAGGATTCGAACGGGAAGACTATCTGAGGGCTTTGGCAACGTTGCGGGCAGATGAGGCCTATGATCTTTTTGTAGATGGCCTGTCTAACGAATGGTTCGGAACTCGCCTGGCCGCTTTGGAAGGAATTGCAGCTTTGGGCCGGCGCGAATCACTGACTCTAGTGGAGCGGATGACCAACGATGTCGAGCGCGCGGTTCGAATGAAAGCTCGAAAAGTGCTAAGAGAACTGGCGGAAACAACATCACAGCGCGAGGATCAACGATGACGGTAACACCTTGCGGCGGCCGGCGTGGAAGTCGGGCTTCCATTAGCGAATATCAGAATTTTGAAGGATTATTGGGGGTCGGGTTCCACCCCGACCGTCTTTCAGAGAACAATAGTAGCGATGACAGACAAGATGACAAAGATTCGGCATGGCTAAACAGATGGAAAGGAAGGCGGAAATGAAAAGATGCTTATTGATGGCCGTATTAGCCGGTTGGTTGGCGCCGGCGGGTTTGGTGAAGGCCGGAACATCGGCACGTTTGATCATGGATTTGTCCGGAGCGTGGGACGTCTCTCCCCAGCCGTCCTTCACGGAGACTCCGCCGTCCGATGCCGCGTGGGGCACGATGTACGTTCCCATGCTGTACCGCCGCGATATGAGCAAGAACTGTTACTGGTTTCGGCGCCGAATTGCCATACCCTCGGAGTGGGAGGGCCGACATGTACGACTGATCATGGAAGGCGCCTGCGCCTATAGTACGGTGTTTGTGAATGGCAAGAAACTGGCATCAGAGTTCACTCACAGCTTCCCGCTGGTGGTGGACCTGACCGGACATGTCGCACCTGGCGAGGAAATGGAGCTGCTGATCGCCCTTCAGAACAGCCACGGCGAGTATTCAGAGGTTAACAGTATCTATTTCCAGCGCGATGAGAACGGACAGCTGATCTGCCTGTATCCCGGGATCGGGCAGTATGACATTCCGGGCAGCATCGGCATTTGGCAGCCGATTCGGCTGGAGGCAACGCATCCCGTTTTCGCGGAATATCAGTTTATTCGCACCTCCTATCGCAAAAAGACGATCGAAGCGGACGTGTTTCTACGGAATGCCGGCGCGAAGGATGCCACGGTCGAGGTGTCTGGAACGATTGCAGGCGGCGTGAATCTGCCACCCAAAACCGTCCGCATCGGCGCCCGGCAGTCGGTAAAAGTCACCTTGTCTCAGCCGTGGGAGAATCCGCTGCTCTGGCAGCCGTGGGAGCCGAACCTCTATGTGCTGCACACGACCATTAAAGAGGGCGGCAAGGCGGTGGATGAAATACAGGATCGTTTTGGCTTCCGCGAGTTCTGGATCGAAGGAACGGACTATTACATCAACGGCCAGCGGCTGTACATCAATCTGGCTACCTTCGGCCTGTATTCGCAGACCTACTGGAACAAGACTATTTCTCAGGTCAAAGAAGAAGTGCGCCAGAACGCGCGGAACCTGAAATCCTACAACTACAACCTCCTGCGTTGGTGGTTCCAGGCGCCGAAGTACCTTCGCGACATGGCTGACGAAGAAGGCATGCTGGTCAACGATTTTATTTTTGGCGATCAGGGCGAAGGCGTGGCCGTGAACAAGGATTGGATTTATTGGAAAAACGCCATCAAACTGTTTGACCGTCTGTTCGCCTTTAACTGCAACCACCCGAGCGTGTTTTACTGGACCATTCAGAACGAGGGATGGATCAATCCGAAGCCCGGCGAGTGGGGCGAATGGCTGCTCGAAGGAATGAATGCCTGCGCCCGCCACGTAATGGAAAAAGACCCCACGCGCTTTCCAAACAGCGATGGCGATGGCGACATGCGCGGCTTCCTGCTGGCCGGCATGCTTGGAGACAAGCGTGAGACCAAGCAGGGCCTTCTTCCGCAGTTTTCGTATCACTTTGCGGTCAACACGCTCGATGCGGCCATTCATCCGGCCAACTACTACTGGCTCGAGCAAGGCAAGGAACCGCAGTGGGATCGCACCAAGCCGTTGGTGCTCGGCGAGATGGGCGGCAACACCATGAGCATCTACGACCTGTCCGGCTTCCTGGGCGAGGGCGCCTGGACAATGCCCAACGCCTTTGGCCATGCGGATGGCGAATATTCGTTCAACGTAGTAAAAGCCAACCGCGTGATGGGCCTGAGCGGCACGAAAGTCTGGCTAATTAATGAGCCGACGTTCTTGGAGTATGTCAAGAAGTCGCAGTCCCCACAGATTGCCATCCCCAGAGAGTTCGATTTTCACTTTTACGAAGGGCAAACAGTTTCACGGCGGGTTCACGTAATCAATGGGTTGCTGCGGCCAACCCGCGAGGTGTTCAACTGGGCATTAGTGCTGCCAGTACTTCAAGACGGATCCAGATTTCACATACGCGGTGGAACCGCTGACAGCGGACAGTTCGCTCTTGATCTCGCCGGCGGCAAGGGGCGTGAAGTCACGCTGACCATGCGGATTCCGAGCTGGAACGAAGCTGAGCGCGGCAACCCGGTGCGGGCGGAGGCAACGTGGCGCTTGATGTATGGAGCGTTCCAGGACGAACAACCGGTTCGCATCTATCCGGCGCTCAAACCGCTGGATTTGGGCAATGTGAAGATCGGCCTGTACGATCCAGAGGGCACAACGGCCGAGGCGCTGGACAAAGTGGTGGCTAACGTAGCCAAAGTGACCGATCTAAGCCAGCTCGAAGGGTTCAAAGTTCTCGTGCTGGGCGATGAAAGTCTAGATGCGGGTCTTTCTGCCGAACAGGTAACGCAGATTCGCGCCTTTGCGGAGGCCGGCGGTCGCGTGGTTGTACTCCAGCAGGATGTGCCGCAGTGGCCGAATGGTCTTTGCCCTGTGGCGCTCAAACAGGACCAGATGGGCTATGCACATGGACGAAATTTCATCGTGGCGCCGCATCATCCTGTGCTGAAGGGGATAGACGATCTGGACCTGCGATTCTGGGCGCCCGATTACACAGTCAGCCGTCGCTCCTTCACTAAGCCAACCACCGGCCCTTATCGCATCTTGATTCAAAACTACCATCCGCGCGGGCTTACAACGTGCTCACTGGTCGAGATTCGCGCCGGCGCCGGCCTTTTCCTGGCAAGTCAGCTCGATCTGGTCAACAAGGCGGCAAAAAGTCCGCCTGCCGGATTGTTGCTGCAGCGGCTTGTTCAGTACGCCGCAAATTATCAATCGCCCGTTCCGCCGAGAGCCATCTTGATAGCCAGACAGGATTCCGAAACAGCCGGGCTCATGCTGCAGCGGTATGGGCTAGTCATGGAGCGGAGCGATTCGCTTGATGCCGCAGCGTTGAAGGATGCCAGTTTGGTTGTCGTGGACGGAAGCGACGGCCAAGGCGCCGCACGCGTGCAAGAAGCGCTTGAACCTTT
This sequence comes from Candidatus Sumerlaeota bacterium, assembly GCA_017161705.1. Lineage (GTDB taxonomy): Bacteria > Sumerlaeota > Sumerlaeia > JADFCW01 > JADFCW01 > JADFCW01. The sequence continues at coordinate 7,936 of JADFCW010000218.1, forward strand.
GGCGGAGTTCCTGAAGAAGGGCGGCACGCTGGTCTGGCACCGGGCCGCCGTGGAGGATGCAAGCCTCTTAAGCCGTTTGGCGGAGCGCGAAGTCAAACTGACACCACGCCCGGCAGACAAGGTTATCACATCGTTCCGCAAGGCAGATGATCCGCTCCTCGACGGCATCAGCCACATGGATCTTTTCTTCACGCTGTTTGGCGGTTGGCCTGCCTGGCCCAAGCAGCTCAACGGCATTGATGTCTCGGCGGAAGTCAGCGGAGCAGCCAAGGTGCTGGAAACGGCCGGCGCGGGACATCCCAAAGAACTGATTTCCGACGGCGCATTGGTGCGGGTGCCGGTCGGCCAAGGAACCCTCTACGTTAACCAAATCTTGTGGGACTGCTATCCGTTGAGTGAAAAGGATCAGGACGTGCAGGATCGGCAAGATCACTTCGCCAGCCAGTTTTTCGGAAACCTGGGGCTCGCCAGCACGGCGGGTGGAATAGCCTCCGACCTCTTCAATGTGCCCGATGATAAAGCCTTTCAGGTTAATCTCCGCCCCTTTGTGAACATGGCCTTTAAAGATGATTTGCCTGCGGACGGCAAAGGCGGCTGGAGCGATCAAGGAAATAATGACATGCGTTACTTCCCCACCGGCCGGCAGCGGTTCCAGGGAGTGCCATTCGACGTGATTGTGCCGGAGGAAAATGACAACAAGGCCGTGATCACGCCGGCTTTTCTCTCGCAAGAGCAACAGGCCAAACTCGCTGAGGGCTTCCCAATCAACCGCAAGGCCAAACGGCTGTTTATCGTCCACAGCAGCGCATGGACTCCCGCCGCGGCAAATCTGGCCACCTGGGAAGTGACATACGAAGACGGCAGCAAAGAACAATTCATTGCTGCCAGCCCGTTGCACTTGCACGACTGGTGGCGCCCCTACTCACCAAAAGATCCGGGGGCGGGCGTAGCCTGGGTTGGGCGGCTGGCCTATCCGGGCGCACCGCAAGTGGCGGCGTTCATAATGTCGTGGGAAAATCCCCATCCTGAGAAGGCAATTCAGAAACTCACCTTGAAACCAAGTCATGGCTTCTACATCACGATTGCCGTAACCGGCGAAGAACCGTAGCTCTTTCGAACATTTGTATGAGAAACGCTCGATCGCTGCATATTGATGTGACCCGGGGCTGGGCCGTCGTGATGGTGACCCTTTATCATATCTCAACCTACATCGGCCTCCAGTCCTGGGCGTGGCACGGATTCGAGTTTAACCGACTGATTCGGCTGGGCTATATCGGCGTGGAGGTCTTTTTTGTCCTGTCGGGGTATTGCATGGCTCTTTCGCTGGCGAAGGCGGCGGCCGGCGGCAGCGGCAGCGGCATAGACTATCGCCGCTACCTCACCAGCCGCCTCTGGCGCATTC
>JADFCW010000219.1 GCA_017161705.1 Candidatus Sumerlaeota bacterium
TGCCGCGATCGCGGTGTGGTGTTTCCTCGAGGCCAAGGTGAACCTGGGGGGGATTCGAACCAGCACGGGGATCGTGGATATTGTCACGCACATGGTGTTTGTTCACAACCTGCACCCATCCACATTCTACACTGTGTCCGGAGTATTGTGGTTCATGGGACCACAAATGCAGTTCTATGCGTTCATGCCTCTGCTCTTCGTTGCCGTGCGAAAAAGGCCGTGGCTTGCGCTGTCGGCTGCGTCCGTCTTGAGCTGGTGGGTCAACGTATATGGGCGTCGCTATGCGCCGCATCCGCAAATTTTGACCTACAGCGTGCTGTCCTATGTTCCGCTGGTTCTCTTGGGTATGGTTCTGGCCAGATATCGCGAGAAATTGTGCGGCTGGTTCCGGCGGTGGTGGGTGGCGCTGGTCTGGGTGGCGGTGGCAGGGGCCTTGGCGCTGTGGTCGCCACTCTTCTCTCGCCTCCATACGCGCGAGCACAAGCTTTACGATATTGTCCTCGGGAGCCTGCTGGGGTTGATGGTCATTGTCCTGGATCGAAACTGGAGCCAAGCCTGGCGCACGGTGTTTCAGCCGCTGGCTATCATCGGAACTGCCAGCTACTCTATCTATCTCTACAACCATATCATGTACATTACCACGAATCCGTTGATGCGGGGATGGTGGGGATATACCTACTATTTCTTATTGACGCTGCTTTTCGGGTGTATGATGTATGTCCTGGTTGAAAAGCCTGCCAAGCTATGGCGCGAGCAAATGCTCAGCCACCGTAA
>JADFCW010000220.1 GCA_017161705.1 Candidatus Sumerlaeota bacterium
CAGAACACAGATCAGAAAGTTGACGCCCAACAGGATAGCGAAGGCGTAGTATTGAACCCGGCCGCTCTGCAGGCGGCGAAATATTTCGCCCAGCGCCGCTGCACCCCGCCCCGCGCCGTTGACCAGTCCGTCCACAATATGTTGGTCCACCCATCCGAGGCAGAATGTAAGACCCAGGAAGCCGCGAACAATTACGGCGTTGTACATATCGTCCCACCACCATCGGTTCGCCGAGAGGCGATAGAGAAACCCGAAACGTTGGGCGGCTCGTGCGGCACGTTCGGGATAGCCCGTCAGGAAGAAGTGGCGCGCAACCAGCCAACCGGCGAGAAAGACCGCAACAGACAGGGCGGTGACGGCCAGCTCGAACATGTGCAGGGCGGTGCCGCGGCCGGCGGTTTCGGCGACGCTTTCGCGGCCCGCGCGCAGGACGGGTTCGAGAAAATGCTCGAAGCGCGATCCGCCGAGCCACTGCGGCAGACCGATCCAGCCGGCCAGGAGCGAGCCGGCGGCCAGAAGAATTAGAGGCACCGTCATCGAGGCCGGCGATTCGCGCACGTGCGCCCGCTTTTCGGGTTCGACCCGGGTGGGCCCGTGAAAGGTCAGATATAGCGAACGGAACATATATACCGCGGTCATCAAAGCGGACACAATGCCGATGGCCCACAAAATCCAGCCAAGCAGCGAGCCGGCGGAGGCCGCACGCCAGAGAATTTCGTCCTTCGAGAAAAATCCGGCGGTCAACGGGCAACCGGCGATGGCAAGCGTGGCCAGCAGATAGGTGATCCAGGTCACCGGCATGGCCTTTCGCAGGCCGCCCATGTTCAGCATGTCTTGCTCGTGGTGAAGGGCGCAGATAACGCTTCCGGCGCACAGAAACAGGGCGCCTTTGAAGAAGGCGTGGGTGTAGAGATGAAAAATGCCTGTTGCGAACGCTCCCACGCCCAGCGCCATGAACATGTAGCCCAGCTGGCTGACCGTGCTGTAGGCCAGTACCTTCTTGATGTCGCGCTGGGTCAGACCGATGCTGGCGGCCACCAGGGCGGTTGCGCCGCCGATCAGTCCCACGACCGCCATTGTGACCGGCGCAAGGGCGAACAGCGCGTTGCAGCGAGCGACCATGTAAACACCGGCGGTGACCATGGTGGCTGCGTGGATGAGGGCGCTGACGGGCGTCGGGCCGGCCATGGCGTCGGGCAGCCAGACGAAGAGCGGGATCTGGGCCGATTTACCGATTGCACCGGTGAACAAAAGCAACGTGGCCAGAGTGATCAGCCAGCCGGCGGCTTCGAACCGTTCGGCTGCATGATGCGAGACGTGCGAGATGTCGAGGTTCCCGCAGGCAGAGAAGATCAGCGCGATACCCAATAGGAAACCCAGGTCGCCGATACGGTTGATGATAAAGGCTTTCTTCCCGGCATCGGCGCACCAGTCTTTCTCCATGTAGTAGCCGATCAGCAGATAGGAGCACAGGCCGACGCCTTCCCAGCCGATAAAGAGCACGACGAAATTGTCGGCCAGCACCAGCAGATACATCGCCGCGGCAAACAGCGACATGAAGGAAAAGAACCGCGCATAACCCGGATCGCCTTTCATATATCCGGTCGAGTAGATGAAAACGAGCGTCCCGACAAACGAGACCACGACCAGCATCACGACGGTCAGCGGGTCCACCCATAGCGAGAAGGGAATGTGAAGCGCGCCGACGTGAATCCAATCGAACAGGACGCAGCGAACGGGCGGGCGATCGGGTTCGAGGACAAAACCGGCGACGGCAGAGGCGGCAAGCGCCGAACTCAGAAGCATCGCTGCAATGGCGACCCAGCCGGCGCGTCGCTGCAAACGACGCCCCCACACGCCGCAGACCAGCGCGGCAAGAACCGGAAAAACCGGAATCAGCCAGAGATGGTCGAGCATGAATAACGTTCGCCCTTCAAAGAATCTTTAACAGAAACAACAGCGTCTGCGGGAATATGCCGAAGAAGACCGTCGCCGCTGTGCTGAAAATCAGACCGATCTTGTGGCCGAATTCCAGAGGGACCGGGTCCGCTTCGGCGCCGGAGGTTTCCGGCGCACTGTCGCGCATATACATATAAACCACGACCCGCAAATAGTAGTAGGCGGAAACTGCGCTGCCCAGTACGGCCAATACCACAAGGGCAATGTGATCGGCCTCGACGGCACGCGCAAACAGCGTCAGCTTGCCGACAAAGCCGGCCGTGGCCGGTATGCCGGTCAGCGACAATAGGGCAATGGTCATGGCGAGCGCCAGAGCAGGCGAGCGCCGCGCCAGTCCCGCGTAGTCTTCGATCTCGCCTTCGCCGGCAGGACCCAGTGCTGCGGCAACGCCAAACGCGCCCGCGTTCATCAGGACATAGGCGGTCAAATACACCAGAATAGCCGTTTCCACTTCGGCTCCGCGAACCGAACCTTCCAGAAAAACCAACACGCCGATCAGCAAATAGCCGCTGTGCGCAATGGTGGAATAAGCCAACATGCGCTTGATGCGCCGCTGCACCAGCGCCGCGGCATTGCCGACCACGATGCCGAGAGCGGCAAAAATCCAAAGCAGACCGGTGAAGTCCTGCATGAGCGCACTCTGTAACGCATCGTTGTCCACGACCCGCAGGGGCGACAGGATGTGGATCAAAGCAATCACACCGGCGGCCTTGGACAGCACGGCCAGAAACGCGGCGACCGGCGTGGGCGCACCGTCGAACACGTCGGCGGCATACAAGTGAAAGGGCACCAGAGTCAGTTTGAAGGCAAAACCGGCCAGGGTCAGCGCATAGCCTGCAAGAATACACCCGAGCGAGAACGGAGTGGCCGGCCGATGAGCGGCTAGCGCGATGCGTCCGAGCAAGGTGCTGCCTTCGGCCCCGCCGTAAAGAAAAGCAAGGCCGAGCACGAGAAAACCCGCGGAAAAAGCAGCCAGCACAAAATACTTCATGGCCGCCTCGGATCCGCGCGTATCGCCCCTCCGCACACCGGCCAACACATAGACCCCGACGGAAACCATCTCGACCGACAGGAAAATCGCCATCAATTCAAAACTGATCGAAAGCACGACCAGACCCAACACGGCCAGAAGCAGAAGTGCGAAATACTCCGCCGCAGGCAACTCCTCCCGTCCCACAGGACGCTGGGAAATCAGCGCAATGAGACAGCCGCCGGCGAGAAGTACCAGAACGCCTGATCGCCCAAAGCCGTCATACTGGACGGCCTGATTGAACGCGCTTGCGTTGGGCGGGATTTGCAGCACGACCGCCGCCCCTGCCGCCAACAAGCCGAGCAGTCCCAGCTGCATCCAGAGGGCCGGCCGGGTTGCCCGCACGAACAAATCGCCCGCGATAATCACTCCCGCCGCCAGCGACAGCAGCACCAGCGGTGCCCATGTCCACTCGATTGTCGGCCAGCTGACTGTCATCCGGTCTATCCCTGCAATTCGTGCGCCTTGTCGAGTTCGATGGTGTTGCGCTGCCGATAGAGGCGGATAAATATCGCCAGACCGACGCCCGCTTCGGCGGCCGCGACCGTCATGATAAACAGAACCAGACCCGCTCCGGCGCTGTCGCCGAACCGCTGCGCAAAACTGATCAGCGCCAGATTGCCGGCGTTGAGCATCAACTCGATAGACATAAACACCGACAGAGCGTTGCGCTGCCAGAGAACGCCCATGACGCCGAGGCTGAAGATCACCAGACTCAAGAGCAGATTGGCCGGAAAGAATACAGGGTCCATGGGGGGTTCTCCTCAGTTTCGCTTCGCAATCAGCACGGCGCCGATAATCGCCATGAGAAGCAGGATCGAAGTCAGTTCAAAGGGCAACAAGTAGTCGGTCAGCAAGCGCGACGCCACCTCGATCAACGAGAACTCTTCGAACTGAAACCGCTCGACGGTATAGACTGTGAGAAGCCACTTGGCTGTCAGGAAGAAAAAGCCTGCCACAAAAACGCCCGCGGCCGCCAGAAACGGCCCGCGATTTTCAAACACGCTTCGGATTGTCACATCCGCCTGCCGGGGATTCAGCAGCATGATCACATAGAGGAAAAGAACCAGGATGGCGCCGGCATAGACGAACACCTGGATGAGCGCAGCAAATGGCGACTGGATGAGCAGAAAAATGCCCGCCAGCGACAGCATGGCGACCACCAGCGCCAGCACTGCATAGACGGTCTTCCGCGAAAAAGCGACATAGGCCGCCGACAGGATGGCCAGCGTGGCTAGAAACGCGTAGAAGGCGTATTGGAGCGAAAGCAGTCTCATAGGCGGTCCCTGTCGTTAGCCGATTCGCGGAGCGGGGAAAGTTTCATAGTCGCCAAAACCTGCTTCGCGCGGAGTCAGCATGTCTTTCTTGCTAATGACGCATTTGGCGCGTGCATCCGCAGCCAATTCATACTCCGGCCCCATCACAATGGCGTCTTCGGGACAGGCCTCCTCGCAAAAACCGCAATAGATGCAGCGCAGCAAATGAATTTGATACACCTTGGCGTAGCGTTCGCCGGGCGACACCGGATTCGTCGGGTCGTTTTCCGCCGCCTCGAGATAGATCGCTTCCGAGGGACACACCGACGCGCACAGCGCGCACCCGACGCAGCGCTCCAGACCGTCGGCGTATCGCTGCAGGCGGTGGCGGCCGCGGAAAATCGGCGCGTCGCGCCGCCGCTGCTCGGGATATTGCACGGTGACCCGGCGGCGAAACATGTGCCGCAGCGTGACGGAGAATCCCTTGATCAGCTCAACCAGCAGCACGCCGCCGCCTCCACAGAATTTGACTGACCACAAGGTCGGTCAACACCAGTGCACCCGCGCCCACCAGCCCCAGAAGCCAGCCGGGCCAGTTCAACGCAACCAGGATTGCCGTAAAAATCAAATTGAGAAACGCAAGGGGGAAAAGAATTTTCCAGCCGAGCATCATCAACTCATCATACCGCAGGCGGGGCAATGTGCCGCGCAGCCAGATGAAAAAGAAAACCAGCGCGCCAATTTTGGCCAACAGCCAGAACAAGCCGATCGCGCCGTCAAACCACGACGTCCCGAATGTATAGGGAAAGGGCGGATTGTATCCGCCAAAAAACAGCGTCGCAATCAATGAAGACATCACAAACACACTCGAATACTCGCTCATGTAAAACATCACGAACCGCATCCCGCTGTATTCCGTGTGAAATCCTCCCGTCAGTTCGCTTTCCGCTTCGGGCAAATCGAACGGCGTGCGGTTGACCTCGGCGATGGCCGCAAGCAAAAACAAAACGAAGCCGAGCGGTTGGAGAAACACGTTCCAATGCCAGAAGCCGCCCGACTGCTGCCCGACGATCGCCGTCAGGCGAAACGTCCCCGAGGTCAACAGAATCCCGACGATCGAGAGCGACAGGGTGATTTCGTAGCTGAACATTTGGGCGGACGAGCGCAGCCCTCCCATCAGGGACCATTTGTTGTTGGACGACCAGCCCGCCAGCACGATGCCATAGACCGACAGCGTGGCGACGGCGAAAAAGAAAAGCAGCGATAGGTCGAAATCGGCAATCGCAAGCGGGATTTCACGTCCGGCGATCTTCACCGGAGGCCCGAACGGGATCACGGATGCCGCAATCAGAACGGGCAGAATTACCAGCAGCGGCGCCAGACGATAGGTCAACGGCTCGACGCCGTCGGGAATGATATTCTCCTTGAAGAACACTTTGGCCCCGTCCACCAACGTTTGCAGAAGTCCCCACGGCCCGACGCGATTGGGGCCGGGCCGCACTTGCATCCAGCCCAGCACCTTGCGCTCGGCCAGCACCAGAACCGGCACGCTCCCGATGACCAGGCCGAACACGACCCCGATCTTGATGACGATGATGAGCGTATCCAAAAGAAATTCGTTCATCGCGCCAGCTTCCTATGCTTTCCGAATGATCACCGACGGCACGGTGTCGGGCGGCCGGTCGAAACGCAAGACCGACCAGTTCTGCGGTGCGAACACTGTTCCGCGCGCCGCGCGCGGATGGAGATGAAGTCTTCCTGTGGCCGACAGGCCGTCGCCCTCGACCACCACGACGTCGTTCTCGGCCAATCCGAGCCGGTGCGCATCGAACGGATGCATTTCAATCCATGCCGGACCGCGCAGCGGGGCCGTGGTTACCGAGCGGTCGCCGAGCGAATCGGCGCCGAAGAGAATGGGCGACCAGACCAGTTTCAACTTCGTTGGATCAGACGCCTCGGGCGCCGTTTCCGGAGCGGGTAACATCGGGCGCGGGCTTCCGCCCATGGCCCAGCGGCAGACGGGCATGTACGTCGGCGAGAGGGTGTGGAACTTTCCCCACTGCATCTGTGCGCGCGCCTTCACGACATTCCGACACCGCATCGGCCACTCTTCGCCCGGCCCCGGATCGCAATATTCGCCCGGCCGATGAGGACAGGCGGGATTGAGAAGCCGAACCATCTCTTCGAAGACAGCCTCACCGTCGCGATAGCCGAACGCGCGGCCCATTTTTTGGGCCAGTACATCCAGCACTGCCGCGTCATCCTGAACGCCGGCAGGCCGTTCACCGCCGCGGCTGAGCCGCGCGGGCATCCCGCAGAGATCGGCCAGCGTTCCTTCCTTTTCCGAAAACAGAGCGCCCGGCAGCACCAAATGGGCGCGTTGGGTGAGCGGCGACTCGAAGGCGTCGTGAACGATGAGCAATTCGAGATTTTCAAGCGCCGCCAGCGCCGAGTCGAGCCAGGGCAGGGCATGAAAATCGCCCGCGCCAAGAACGTAGAGCGCCTTGAGACGGCCCGTGCGGGCCGCCTCGATCATTTCCGGCGCGGTCAGACCGGCGCTCTCCGGTAAATGGTCGGTTTTCCAAAACCGCCTGACGCGAGCCCGTACTTCCGCATCGTCGCTCCAGCCGCCGGGCAGGCGATCCGGCTGGCATCCGACCAGAAAAGCACCGGCGGCGTTTCGCTGAGGAAGGACGGGCAGCAGATGCCAGTTGGGGCCAAGGCTGCTCTGGAGTTGGACCGCGGCGCGGACCATCCGCTCGGCGAACAATCCGCTGCAAAGGTCCAACCCGTACACGATCAGTCCGCTTTGCACGCGGCCCAAAAGGTCGTCCAGCTCGTCGAGGGCGCTCAGGCCGCGCAACAGATGCGGGCGCACGCCGGCAACATCGCGCGCCGCCAGACTCTCGAGTACCTGCGGCGCCTTGTCCGGCAAGCACTGGATGACTCCCTTTGTATGGCGGGCGATCCAGGGGTCGGGCCGGTAATCCAGCAGATACACCGGCGCGCTGTGCCGGCGGGCCGCTTCTTTGATTTTCAGCGCGACCACCGGAATCTGTTCCGCCAGATCGGCGTTGACGATCAGAATGGCATCATACGAATCGAGCAGATCGAGCTGCCCGGTGGAGCCGCCCAGCGCATGCGACCAGGCTTGTGCCGCGCGTGCGTTGGCGGCCCCGACGCGCCAATCCACGTTGTGGGTGCCGACTACATCGCGGGCCAGTCGCTGAAGCAGATACATCTCCTCGCACGTGGCGCGGCTGGAGGCAAGAAAACCGACAGCCTCGGGGCCGTGTGTGTCGCGCACGGCCGTGAGGCGCCGGGCCGCCTCGTCGAGTATTGCATCCCAATGGCTGTCGGCCCGCGGGGTTATGTGGCTCCGCGGTTCCGCAATGCGGTCGGCGCGGTTGACAGAATCGCAGCCGAACCGTCCCTGATTGCAGATGATCTCGCGGCCGTCGTAAGAAATCTGAAAGTTCGCTCTCCACTCCGGACTGCTCGGAGGCGTGACTCGGTAAATCTTGCCGGCTCGCATCCACAGCGTTACGTGGCAACCCGCCGCACAATACGGGCAGGTGCTTTGGACTTGCTGCAGCTCCCAGACGCGGGCCTGGAAGCGAAACGGCTTGCTGGTCCACGCGCCGACGGGGCACAGGTCTACAATCATGCCGGAAAACGGGCTGCGGATGGGCCGATCCTCGAAGGTTCCGATATGTTCGACTTCGCCGCGTTTGAAAACTCCAATGACCCGCTCGCCGGCGATTTCTTCGGCGAACCGCACGCACCGCGTGCACATAATGCACCGGTTGCGCTCTAGGTCGAGAAGCGGGTCGAGTTGGGGTTTGCGGAACCGCAACCGCGGCTCGATGGTGCGCGTGCGGCCGGGGCCGTAGTCCATCGTATAGCGATGCAGCATACACTCGCCGCCGCGGTCGCAGACGGGGCAATCGAGCGGATGGTTGAGCAGGAGAAATTCAAGCATACCGCGGCGGGCATCGGCCACCTGGGCAGTGTTGGTCCGGACAACCATGCCCTCGCGCGCGAGGGTGTCGCAGGCCAGAACCATCTTGCGGCTGCCTTCGATTTCGACCAGGCACATGCGGCAGCTGCCGGCCACGCTGAGCAGGGGATGATAGCAGTAGTGGGGGATATCAATGCCGACGCTGCGGGCGGCGTCCAGAATGCGCGTGCCTTCGGGAACGGTGACGGATCGGTCGTCAATGGTCAGCGTGACCATGGCTGGGGAAAGATGCTTCATCGTACCGCGCGTCAGACGAATTGCGTGTAAGGTTTCTCGAATGGGCAACGGCCCAGTTCGATGTGCTGTTCAAACTCGCGGCGGAAGTGCTGCAAACCGCTCTTGACCGCCGCGCACGCCGCATCGCCGAGGGCACACACACACCGCCCTTCGATCTTTCGCGGAATGTCCTCCAACAAATCGAGGTCTTCGGGCCGGCCTCGGCCGTTTTCGATCCGGTCGAGAATCTTGTACAGCCACGCTGTCCCCTGCCGGCAGGGGGTGCACTGGCCGCACGACTCATGGCGGTAGAATTGCGCCATGTTCCGCGCGGCCCAGACCATGCAAACGGTGTCGTCAAAGACAATGGTCGCGGCCGAACCCAGAAGCGAACCGGCTTCCTCGACTCCCTCGAAGCTCATTTGCGTGTCGAGGTGGTCGGCGGTCAAAATGGGAACCGACGAGCCGCCCGGAATCACCGCTTTGAGCGGCCGGTCGCCCCGAATGCCTCCAGCCAGGTCATAGATCAGCTGGCGCAGCGTGATGCGCATGGGCGCCTCGTAGTTGCCGGGCCGCTTGACGTGGCCGCTGACCGAGTAAATGCGAAAGCCGCCCGATTTTTCTGTGCCTAGCGAGCGAAACCATTCAGGGCCGCGTTCGAGAATCGGGACAACCTTGGCCAAGGTCTCCACATTGTTGATAATGGTCGGGCAACCATAGAGCCCCTTCTGCGCGGGGAAAGGCGGACGCAGGCGCGGCCATCCGACGCGTCCCTCGATCGAGTTGAGCATGGCCGACTCTTCGCCGCAGATGTAGGCCCCCGCCCCAGAATGCACTACCACGTCCAGGGCATAGTCGGTGCCGAGTACGTGAAGGCCCAGAACACCGCCCCCGCGCGCCTCCTCGATCGCCCGATTCATGACCTCGATGGCATGGAAATACTCGCCGCGAATGTAAAGAAATGCCGTATGGCTGCCGATGGCATAAGCGCTGATGGCAATGCCTTCGAGCAGCAGATGGGGACGCTGTTCGAGGATGGGGCGGTCCTTGCAGGTGCCCGGCTCGCTCTCGTCGCCGTTGCAGACCAGATAGACGGGAAGACGGCTGTCCCTGGGCAGAAAGCCCCACTTGACGCCGGTGGGGAAGCCTGCGCCGCCGCGGCCGCGAAGCCCCGACGCTTTGACACACTCGACCACTTCGGCAGGGGTCATCGTGCGGAGGACTTTTTCGAGCGTGCGATAGCCGCCGCGCTGGCGATAGGCGTCGAACCACTCGGCGTCGGGCGTCGGATTGTCCGCTAGGTCCACGACGCCGTCGAGAAGCACCGGCTTGTAGGGCAGGTCAAGCATTCGCTCTGCACCACGCAAGGATTTCGTCCACACGGGCGCGCGTCAGCCGAAGATAGATGCGCTGATTCACCAGCATGGCCGGCGCCCAGGCGCAGGCGCCCAGACACATCATCACCTCGAGCGAGAACAAACCGTCAGCGGTGGTCTCGCCCGGCTTGATGCCCAGTTTCTCCTGAAGATAGCCGAGCAGCCCCTCGCCGCCGCACAAGGCACATGACAATGTCCCGCACACGCCGATCTGATAGCGGCCTACGGGCGCCTCGCGGAACATCGAGTAGAACGTCACAATCTCGCGCACGGCGGCCGG
>JADFCW010000221.1 GCA_017161705.1 Candidatus Sumerlaeota bacterium
AACGCCGAACGCCATGGCGTCGCCGCCCGCCTGACCCTGCTCGAGGCGGATCTGTTCGGCGACTGCGGCGCAATCGCGGATGCGGTGGTCTCCAACCCGCCCTATGTCGCCGAGAGCGAGCGCGCCGATCTGCCCGCCGGCGTGCTCAACTACGAGCCCCATCAGGCGTTGTTTGGCGGGCCGGACGGGTTGGACGTAATTCGCAGATTGATCGCTCAAGCACCCGATCATCTGAAGCCTCACGGAGCCCTGATTTTTGAGATTGGTTATGGAAAGGCCCCGGCCGTCCGCCGGATTCTTGCTGCCGACGGCCGCTGGGGCAAAATTGAGATCCGCAACGACTTGGCAGGTATCCCGCGCGTGGTCATTGCGCGAAAGAAATCCTGAACATTCCGGCGCGGCTCAAGTCCGATCAGCCCCGCGTCTTCGGTTTCAGGCACCGCCCAAATCAGGCAGGTTGGCTTTCCCGCTTCACACATCGAGAGGATGGATTGACCATGGATCAAATTCGCGTTACCGGTGGAAAAGCGCTTCGCGGCGAGGTAAAAATCAGCGGCTCGAAAAACGCCACGCTGCCCATCATGACCGCCGCCCTTCTGGCTGAAAAGCCTGTTACGCTCACCAATACGCCACTTCTGCAGGACGTCCGCACCATGGCGGCAGTGCTTCAGGCCCTCGGCGCCAAGGTAATCCTCAAGGATCGCTCGGTCATTATTGATCCCACAGATTTTTCCCGCGCGGAAATCCCCTACGATGTCGTGCGCAAAATGCGCGCGTCCGTCTATGTCCTCGGCCCCATGCTGGCCCGCCTCGGACAAGCCCGCGTCTCGCTGCCCGGCGGCTGCGCCATCGGCCCGCGGCCCATTGACCTGCACATCAAGGGGCTGCGCGCTCTCGGCGCCGATCTGCAACTCAAGCATGGCTACATCGAAGCCAATGCCCGCAAGGGACTGCGCGGCGCCGAAATGTGGCTCGAAGGCCCCAGCGGCTCCAGCGTCGGCGCCACCTGCAACGTGATGATGGCTGCCGTGATGGCCAAAGGCACAACCGTCATTCATGCCGCAGCCCGCGAACCTGAGGTCTGCGACACGGCCGAGTTCCTCAAATCCCTCGGCGCACGCATCGAAGGCGCCGGCTCGTCCACCATCACCATCGAAGGCGTGGACCGCCTCGACGGCGGCAAATACCGCGTCGTCGCCGACCGCATTGAGGCGGGAACCTATCTGGTGGCCGGCGCCATGACCGGCGGCGACGTCAAGGTTTGCGACTGCCGCCCCGATCATCTCGAAACCGTGCTCGAAAAACTGGCCGAGGTCGGCGCCGAGATCTCCGTGGATGAAACGACCATTCATGTGCGCGGCGGCAACCTGTCCCACCCCATCGCCATCCGCACGCTCCCTTATCCCGGATTCCCTACCGACATGCAGGCGCAGTTCACCTCGATGCTGAGTGTCGTGCCCGGCACCAGCACCGTCACCGAGACCATCTATCCCGACCGCTTTATTCACGTGGCCGAACTGAACCGCATGGGCGCCAACATCCACGCACACGCGGGCGTGGCGACCATCCACGGAGTCAAATCGCTGAGCGCCGCCCCTGTTATGGCCTCCGACTTGCGGGCCAGCGCCGCGCTGGTGCTCGCGGGGCTGATCGCAAAAGGCACTACGCATGTCCTTCGCGTCTATCACATAGACCGCGGCTATGAAAGCATCGAAAAGAAACTGTCGGCTCTCGGCGCCCAGATTGAACGTGTCTCATCGAGACAATAGATAGCGGCTCGCCTGACCAAGCTCTCCCAGCCTTTCGATCAGGCACGCCCCGCTTGGCTGAAAAACCCTTGCCGACAAGTCTAGGGAAGGATTTCTTGACATTCCGAATGTTCGATTTTAGTCACGTAACACTGACGGCAGGCAAAAACGCGACATCTATGCGAAGCGGAATTGCACGGAGGCGGTCGAAATGACAAGACAAGGACGGCGGGCGCTGGTTGGCGAACATCGGCTGATCGAAAGACAACTGGGGCCGTGCGACCGGTTGGCCGCTTTTCTGAAAAGTCATGCCCACACCCGGCCGCAGGGGCAGCCGCCGCCTCCCTCGCCGGTCGTCACCATTTCCGGACTGATCGGCAGCGGACGCGCCCGCCTGGGCAAAGCGCTGGCCGCCGAGTTGGGCTATGAACTGGTCGGGCGCGAAATTCTCGACGCCGTGGCCAGTGACCTGAAATGCCAACGCGAGTTGTTGGAAACCCTCGACGAGCGGATGCGGTCGAACGTCGAGGTATTGTTGGAAAGCTGGCTGCGGGGCCGCGCCATCGGAAAAGAGGACTACATCCAGGCTTTGTTTCGCGTGGTCGGCTCGGTGGCCGAGAGGGGCGGGGCCGTGATAATCGGCCGCGCGGCAGGATTGATTCTCGGCCCGCGCGCTGCGTTGCGGATTTGTCTGGTCGCATCGGTCGAGCAACGGATCGGCCGCGTGCGGGAAACGCGGGGCGTGTCGGAAAAGGAGGCCCGCGAGTTTGTGGCCGAGCGCGACCGCGAGCAAAGCCGATTCTGCCGCCGCCACTTCGGGTGCGAAATCACCGACCCGCGCGTCCATGACTTGGTGATCAATACAGACCGCATTCCACCCGAATCGGCCGCCCCTGTGGTTCTGTCCGCTCTAGCGGCGCGGGGAGTTGCTGTGCCCTCGCGCGCACAATAAAGATCATTTGCAGGATGCAGGTATTGCGGCGATTTAGGGAAACAGACATCTTGAACACAACAGCGAGGAACCAAATGCCCCTTGTAATGGCAACTCAATAAATCCTGTCGAAATTCAAAAAGGATTTTCAGACGGTAAGGGGAAACGGATCAGGCACTGCTGTTGCACAACATAAAAAGAAAGGATGTTACGATGGATTTGAAAGCGTATTTCGAGAACACCCGCGGCATCGGTGTTCTGGCCACCGCCGATTCGGGCGGGAAAGTGGACGCAGCGATTTACGCGCGCCCGCACGTCATGGACGACGGCTCGGTCGCGTTCATCATGCTCGACCGGCTGACTCACGCCAACTTGCAGTCCAACCCCCATGCAGCGTATTTGTTTCTGGAACGCTCGGACGACGGCAAGAAGTATGAAGGGATTCGGTTGTTTCTGACCCGGACCGGCGAGGAAAGCGACCCGGAGAAAATCCATGCTCTCCGCCGCCGATTGTGTCCCGAACACGAGCAGGCCCGCTTTCTTGTCTATTTTAAAGTGGACAAAATCTTGCCGCTCATCGGGGCCGGGCAGTAATAGGCGCCATTCATTTTTGCCCTAACGCCTGTTTCACTAAACCAGCCACCTGATCCGGCCGCTGGGCCACCGGAATGCCTGCCGCATTGAGGGCTGCGATCTTTTCCGCGGCCGTTCCCTTGCCTCCGGCAATGATCGCACCGGCATGGCCCATGCGCTTGCCGGGCGGCGCAGTCAATCCGGCGATAAACCCGACCACAGGCTTCCGAAACTCGGCCTTGACATATTCGGCAGCGACTTCCTCGTCCGTCCCGCCAATTTCGCCGATCACAACAACCGCGTCGGTGTCGGGATCGGCGGCAAACATTTTGAGCGCGTCCACAAAACTCGTTCCCACAATCGGGTCGCCTCCGATGCCGATACACGTGGACTGGCCTAATCCGTTGGCCGTCAACTCGTTGACAATTTCGTAGGTCAGCGTCCCGCTGCGCGAAATCACGCCCACACGCCCCGGACGATGAATATGGCCCGGCATGATGCCAACCTTGGCTTTGCCCGGCGAAATCACACCCGGACAGTTCGGCCCAATTACCACCGTGCCCCGATGGCGCGCCTCCCAATACACGGTCATCATGTCGAGCGTCGGGATGCCCTCGGTGATAATGACCACCAGCGGCAGCCCCGCGTCAATGGCTTCGAGCGCGGCGTCGGCGGCAAAGGCTGCAGGCACGTAAATCACCGAGGCGTTGGCGCCGGTGGCCGCGACCGCCTGCGCGACCGTGTCGAAGACCGGCCGATCGAGACACGTTTCGCCGCCGCGCCCCGGCACCACACCGCCGACAACATTGGTCCCATACGCGATCATCTGCGAGCCGTGAAACTGGCCCTCATTGCCTGTGATTCCTTGGATAATCAGTCGCGTGTTTTCATCTACGAGAATACTCATCGTTGGCTTATCTCCACGGCTTTTTTGCACGCCGCCGACATGGTCGGCATGGCGATCAGGCCGGCGTCCTTGAGCATTTCACGAGCCAGCTCTTCATTGGTTCCCGACAGGCGAATGACAATCGGCAATTTCAGGCTGAGCTTTTGCTGCGCGGTCAGAATCCCCTCGGCCACGCGGTCGCACCGCACGATCCCGCCGAAAATGTTGAACAGGATCGTGTTCACATTGGGATCTGCGGTGATGATGCGCAGAGCTTCGACTACCTGTTCGGGCCTGGCCCCGCCGCCGATATCGAGAAAATTGGCCGGCGCGCCGCCAAAATGCTTCACCACATCCATCGTCGCCATCGCCAGCCCCGCTCCGTTGACCAGACAGCCGATCCGCCCATCCAACTTGACGTAGCTGACCCGGTGCCGCCGCGCGTCGGTCTCCAGAGGCTCCTCTTCGCCCTCGTCCCGAAGCGCCGCAATCTCCGGATGCCGATACAGCGCATTGTCGTCAAAGTTCATCTTGGCGTCGCAGGCGATCAGGCTGCCGTCGCCGGTCACTACCAGCGGATTGATCTCGGCCAGCGAGCAGTCGCATTCGACAAACGCACGATACAGCCCCTGCGCAATAGCCGCGAACGGCCGTCCTGCCGCCGGCGGCAGGCCCAGAAAAACTGCGGTTTGCCGCGCCACATAGGCCGGCATGCCCAGGTGGCGCTTGAGAGGAACCTTGAGGATTTTCTCCGGCGTCTGCGCCGCCACCTCTTCGATCTCCACACCGCCGGCCGCACTGGCCATCAACACCATGTGCTTGGAGGCGCGGTCCACGATCAGGCCGAGATAAATCTCCTGCCGAATGTCCACGCCGGTTTCGACCAGCACCTTGCGAACCACGCTCCCCTTGATGTTCATCCCCAAAATGGCGGAAGCCAGCGGGCCGACCTCCTCCGTCTTTCGCGCCAGCTTGATCCCGCCCGCTTTGCCGCGCCCGCCCACGTGCACCTGCGCCTTGATGGCAATCGGCAGCGCCAACTCACCCGCCGCCTTGACTGCCTCGTCGGCCGTTTCGGCCACGCGCCCCTTCGGCGTGGGAATCCCATAGCGTGCCAGAATGTTCTTGGCCTGATACTCGTGGATTTTCATCATTCACCCCGCCTGTGGAAATAAACGATTCTCTCTCGACCGCCTTTGGCCAAACAAACCTGATCCTTTCCTCCCCGCAACGGCCTGACTTTGATAGGATAGAGTTTCGATCGTCAAGTCCAAATCTGAATGTCTTGAGGCAGGTACAATGTCAGCCTCGGTTGCGGGCGCAACAGGCTGCTTCCAGACCGTTTTCAGATTTTGCAGACTTCGCAGCGAACGGGCAAAGTTTTTTTCTCTCTGCGTATGCGGGGGCAATCCGGGTTCAAGGGTTTTGTAATGGAGCATCCCAGGTTGGGTTATGGCTGCAGGTTGGGTTCGGTGCGTCGAAGCTTGTGGGGCGAGAGCGGCCGCTTTGCTGCCGCAGTCCAAAGCAAAAGCATTTCGCTTTGCAGAATCGGGAGTCTGCGTAGCAAAGCCTTTGGAGTGCGGCAGCCATGCTGCCGCTTTGCAGTCCTGGTTCATCGAAAGACAAACGCTCGCCCCGGCCTTTGCGGCCGCCTGAGACTCTTTCATCCTGCGATCTAGTGATCGTGCGAAAATTTTTGGGTTGGGGCCGAAGGCTGCGTCAGAACCCGTAGGCGGGATCCCGCGGATCGAAATCGCGAGCCGTCAGGCCGCAATTGATCCTTAGATTGACGTAGCGATACTCCTCGATCATCCGCCCGTCCCAACCAAAGGTTTGCGCACCGACAAGGAGGGATGTGTTGGGATCAAACGTCACAATGGCGCGTCGGCAGTAGTAGCCGGACTTCTCGTCGGCCTCGACAATCAATTCATAACACGGCCCCGCAACCTGCGAAATGGAGTTGGCCGGCAACCGCCGAGCCCGCGCCCGACCCTCGGCCAACGCCCTGCGCCCGTTGACGTCGAGCAACTCCAGCGTCTTGCCGATGCCGGCTTCGGTGATCGGATGAAGGTTGTCTTTCATGGCCAGCGAAGAGGCCGGGTCGAGGCGAAAGGTTTTCACGCCCAGCAGGCCGCGGGGCCGCGCAAGCAGCCGGCCGTCGTTTTGCCCCGCCACATACAGCACCTGCATGCCGGTGTTGGGTCCTTCCGTCCATTTGAAATACACGCTGAAAGGTTTCATAAACTTCATCTGCGCCACTTCGCGCGGCAGCAATTCACCCCTGATGCGCTGCTGCTTGACGAACGTGGTCGTATAGTCCTGTATGTGTTGATAGGCTAGCGTAGCCGACGTAAATTGCGCCGTGAATTCCTCGAGCGCAGAAATGGAATTGCCCGAATTGGCCGAATAGACCCGGGCCAGCGAGGCGGGCGTGGCGGCGCCTGGACACAACGGCGCGCATACAAACAGGCAAGCCCCCAGAACCGCAGCGATGCGGACCCGAGGGCTGTGGAAACAGATCTTTCTTGCGTGCGAGGGTTGAGGGGCCGCCGTCTCCACTTTCTGCTCCGGCCTGCGAAGGCGTCTTTCCCGCATCCTATCGGCCGGCGGAAAGCGGATGCCGCGGCTCGCCGTGCACATCCGAGGCGGTCTCGACGCCGGCAAGACCGCGTCGGCGACGCAGGACCTTAATTACTGAATGGCCAACTCCATATGTTACATACACCGTAAAGGCCAGAAAGAATACATAGTCCAGATACTGCCACAACACCACGATCACCGACAATGCGACGATGATGGACACCAAGACATCGAACGGCTTGCGCCCCTCGATGTCAATGTTTTTCAGACTCACATACGGCACCTTGCTCACCATCAGACAGGACAAAACGACGATCAGAAACGGCAGCACCTTGGCCGGCCAGTCGCTGACCGGATCGAGCCGGTGATACATCAGGAACGAGGCGACCACCATGCCGGCGGCTCCGGGAATCGGCAGACCAGTGAACGTCTTTTTTTCCTCGCGTGTGCGCTGCACGTTAAACCGCGCCAGACGCAGTGCGCCGCAGATCGTGTAAAGCGTCGTGACTCCGCTGGCCACCTTGATGCCGCCCTCATCGCTCAGCACGCTGAACATCAGCACCGCCGGGGCCACGCCGAACGCGATCAGGTCGGCCAGCGAGTCATAGTTGACGCCAAAGGCACTTTCGCTGTGGGTCAGACGGGCGATCTTGCCGTCGAGGCTGTCCAGAATGGCGGCGATCAGAATCAGCCAGCACGCTTCGATGGGCTGGTCTTCCATCACACGCGTAACGGCCAGCATGCCGCAAAACAGGCAGGCGGTCGTAAAGAGATTGGGCAATAAATAGACTTTTCTCATTTTGCCGCTCCCGGCTGGACTGAACAAAGGAGACTATGCGGCCATCGGCTCCACAATGTCCAGCAAAACCGAAGGAAATCCAAGAAAGCGGAGCCTCTCTTGAAGGGGATATTCGGCGCGTATTTCTTTCATTGGCCTTTTTGCCGAAGCGGCCGGACGCTGACCTCCTTGAACCACACCACGTCGCCGGGGTCGTGGTTCTGCAACCCGATGTAGCCGACGAGGGGGCGTTTGGGTTCGCGCTTCGGTTCGGTCCAGTTTTTGCGCGGCGGATTGTCGGATGCGCCGGGGTCGAACGAACTGATGCGCTGGCCGTCCACGTCCACGAGGATGCGGTCCCCGTCGAGCGTGATGATCATGGTGCGCCAGTCCGACCGGGGATTGAGAGGCAGATCGGCCGCCCTGGAAAGCGAATAGACCGAGCCCGTGCGGTGGAACGGGTCGCCGGCGTCCATGATCTGCACTTCGTAGCCGTGATTGACAGGATACCAACCGCCGAGTTCCTTTTCGGCGGCTTCCTTAATTTTGGCCAGCATATCCTTGGCCAGCTTGCCCTTTTCGTCGCGCTGCACGGGCGGAGATTTCTCGCCCGCTCTGGCGAGAATTCCGTCGTCTATACGGACAAACACACCCGCGTTGGATTTCGGCGTCTCGGGCCGATATACAATCCGAATCTGACAGTTGCCGAACTTCTCCGGCTTGTAAAAAATCAATCCCATGCCGCGCTGGTCGCATTCCGTGCGGAGCGCATCGCCGTCCACGACAAACCCGCCCCAGCCGACCTGTACCCACGCCGGATCTACCTTGCCGCCGCTAATGAGCGGCAGAGTGCGCCATTGGGCCTCGCGGTGGGCAGGCACATTTGCCGATTGCGTTCCCGCAGGCGGCCGGCCGATCAGAGGTGTTTTCCGGCCCTTCAAAGTTTCGAAAATATCGTTTCTCATGGCCATGGAATCGATCTGGCGGATGATATAGACAGCATTAGGGGCATCGCTTTTGGAATAGGCATAATTGCGGTCGGGTCCGGCCACCGAGATGCGTTCAACCTCCAGGATCCAGCCGAGGTCGAGGCGCATACTGATGATGGCGGCCAGGCAGCTGGGATCGAACAGCGGTTTGATTTTTTCCTCGGCGCGGCGCCACTTGGCCACGATGTCGCGCAGATACCGCCCCAAAGGATGGTCGGGATAGAGATCCATTTCCGTATCCCGGTTGATGGCCACGCGGGCGCCGACGGGGGCAGGCATGAACCACGTTTCCACATTGCTCTGCGCGATCACATACATGGACCAGGGGTCGTTTCTTCCATTGAACTCGCGGTGCACCCCCTCATTGGTGCCTCCCAGCCACAGCACGCGAATTCTCCCCCGCAGATCCAGGCCTTCGGCGCGGGCGAGCAAAATCGCCGAGGCGCCGTTGGTGCCGGGGCCGACAGGTACAACCCAGACGGGGTTGGTCGGCGAAGCCCCGCGCGCGGCGGCCAGAATGGCGCGGCTGGCGGCCGTGTCAATCGGCGGAGTCTCGTCCCACTTGCCGCTGGGCGGGACGGTCAGTCGCTCGTTGGCGCCGCGAAAGATCGAGGGAACGCGCGATTCGGGCAGACCGCTTTGTCGGGCCAGATCGAGAACGTGAACAATCTCTTCATAGTTCACCGGCTCCTGGCCGCCGCCGTGATGAACGCTGTTGATGCCGAGAATGTCCAGGTCGCTGAACAGCGCATAACCCAGATAGTGTTGGTCGTCCACCTCGTTCTTTTGGTCGGTGTCGAGAAAGACCTGGGGGACATGGAGGGTTTCGGGAGTGTGAACGCGGACGATAGCTTGGCAGGAGTCCGCAAAGCGCCCCGCCGATGCCGTGACGGCGACTTGATAAATACCGGGTTTGTCGAAGGAATGTCGGACCCTTTGCCCTTTAGCAGACCGGCCGTCGCCGAAGTCCCATGAGAACATGTCGGGCGAGCCGAAGGTCGCCTGGGCCTCAAAGGCCGCGGGCTCTCCTGCCATGACAGGCTTGTCCAATGGAACCATCTGAACGCTGACCGGCACACCAATCCGCAGCTTTTCCTCGACGGTCATGGAGCGGCGACCGTCGGAGAATGTTAACCTGACGGCCGGGTTGCCCGGTTCGGCCCATGCGTGCGAAACCGTCCGGCCCTGCGCCGTCGTCCCGTCGCCGAAATCCCATTGCCAGAACGCGATGTTTCCGGTCAGCGGCTGTGCTTCGAGCTCCGTTTCCAAACCGGCGCGCGGCGGATTTCCCTTGAGGACTATGCGGGCATCCATGGAAGGCACAAGGGCTACAATCCATGACACGCCCGGTTCGCCGCGAAAATGAATGCTCGCAATCGGTGTCCGCTCATCCTTGCTGAAAACACTGACGCGCAGCGCATCAAATCGGATCGGCTCGATTTCCGGTCCG
>JADFCW010000222.1 GCA_017161705.1 Candidatus Sumerlaeota bacterium
GGTAGCCATGCTACCGCTTTGCTTTAGTCAAAGAACGGTTCAGCCAAACGCTTGCCTCCACCACCAGCGACCAGATCAAAGCGGCAGCATGGCTGCCGCAGTCCAAAACGTTTGCTTCGCAAACTCCCGATACTGTAAAATGGAGTGCTTTTGCTTTGGATTGCGGCAGCCCTGCTGCCGCTTTTGCCCGGCAAGTTTCAGCGCACCTGCCGCGGACTGGCGACATACCAAGACATGCGATGCACCAAAAAGATGCATGCATTTTGGCTAGATGTTTAAACGAAAGAATCCAAGTTACGGTTGGGAGACTCTGTCCGCATTTTCCGCGCTAAAGGTGATATTTTTCGTATGATCGCCCACAAGCACTCCCGGCGAGGTCGCGCCAATAGCTTTCCCATTGACAATTAGGCGATCGAACGTAACGTTGTTTGTTGTATGAGCCGCATCGTACCCTTGGATCCTGATCCAAGGGCCGTGGTGTGTCCCCTTAAACTGTATGTTCCTGAATGTAATCCCGTTGACCCAGCCGGGTTCCTTTAGTCGCATCCAGCGATTTACGGTCGGCTGAATCTGGATCAGGGCGCTCTGGCTGTCGCCCCAGCCCTCCACCCGAATATCTTCGAACAGTATTCTCGGTCCGGCGGTTCCCAATTCGCCCGGTTCTATCAAGAACGGAGTCATGCTGTATTTTAGGATGTCGATGTCCTTGAACTGGATGTCGCGCATGTGGCGGACCATTGTTTCGTGGCCGATGAGCACACTGCGTGCGCGGTCGCACCATAACTGGCTCTTTTCAAAGAGGCAGTTGAAGATGTCGCGGCGGTCGCTCGAATAGCCTTTTAGCGCAATGCAATCGTCGTCGGTACGCACGAAACAGCCAGTAACTGTGACACTGTCGGCGTTGGTCACCGTGATCCCGTCATCGTTGGCAAATCGGCTGGCGCAGATTTTGGTGTTGGCGATATGGACCCCGCTGGTCCGTACCACGGAGACGCCTGCTCTCCAGGATAACCGAACAATAATGCCTTCGATGCTGACGGATTCACCTGTGACGCGGAGGGGCACGTCGTTGCGCTCAAAGTGACCCCAGTCGCTGCCATCTATGATGCCGCGGCCGCGTACTTTGCCGTTTCGGCCGGAAACGCTCACCGCGCCCTTGAGTATTGAACCACCCGCCAAGTACAAAGTCTGCCCGTCGCCGACCGTGACGTTGGTTTTATGGATTCCCGGCCCGAAGAAGATTACCCCGGGTTCGCCTTCGCGAGGCGGCGCCTGCTCCAGCGAGTTGGCGAACAAGTGCAAGGCGTTGTCGGGGCTGGTTCCATTCGGCAGAAGGGTAATCTGGCATGGCGATCGCAGCGTAAAAACCACCGTATCGCCCTCCACTGAAAGTTTCCCCCCCAAACGCTCCGGGATAAGCCGAGGATTGGCAAGCGGGAGGATGGTAGTTACCCGCACCGTTACCGGCTGGGACATGTCAAACTGGCAATAACCGTAAAGCCGCTTGGGGGAGCCCAAGTAAACCGGGACCGATTTACCCTCAACACTCACGCGATACTGATCAATCAACGGCGCTCCTTCCGGCGCCGGATATACCACGACGTCGGCCTTTACACCGGTCAGCGACATCAGCAGACTACACACACCCACGCAGGTGAAAACTGTTTGTTTCATCATGCAGCTCCTGTCCTGGTCCGGCCGGTAATGGACAGTTGGCCCCAGGAGTCAGTCGGTATCCTTCGGGATGGGGGATTGAGTTTTCTGAAGAACCAAGGGATCGACCGACGCGTGTTTGAGAGCGAGCACATAGGAGTCCATAACTGTTCCCTCGGGCACAGTGTGGCATCCCCTCTCCCGCTTCTCTTCGGCGTGTTGCGCGCCTGCAAAGCCCGCTTCCGCTTCACCAACCAATGGCATGGTGGTGATAGTTGCATTTTGTGTCAACGACAAAGCGCGGTTCGATCTCTCCTTTGCGTAGTGTTCGAGGCGCCTGGTGCGA
The DNA here is from genome assembly GCA_017161705.1 of Candidatus Sumerlaeota bacterium. Taxonomy (GTDB): domain Bacteria; phylum Sumerlaeota; class Sumerlaeia; order JADFCW01; family JADFCW01; genus JADFCW01. The sequence continues at coordinate 2,000 of JADFCW010000222.1, forward strand.
CGGAGTTCACGAGCTTCGGCGAGTTTGCGCATTCCACCGTCGCTTCGGTGGCCCTGAAACGCCGCCACACCCCTGTCAAAAAAATTCCTTCCGCCAGCGATAGAATACGTTCAGGCTCGACGCGTACTGCTCGCGCACCCGGGAAACGGCCGCCTTCCCGACCAGGTGCTTGTGCAGAATCGCCGCCTGCTTCTCCGGCGTGTAATGCTTCCGTTTCTGGCGCATGCAGCTTGTCTCCATTGGGTCTTGGGGCGATCTCGCTCAGCGAGGCTTCACCGCCCACCAACTGGACAGATGCGGTCACACTATGGCTTGATAAAAAACCGCCGCTCTCGGCCTACAGAGGGTTGTAGAGTCCGGGCGCAGGATTCTGGATGCTGCCTCGAAAACCGGAACCCAGCTGTGCGCTTTTTCGTGGTAGGCGATGCTTTATAGTGGTGGGCGATGAAGGAATTGAACCTTCGACCTCCGCCATGTCAAGGCGGCACTCTAGCCATCTGAGCTAATCGCCCACCGTCAACAGGATCGTCTATCCCACGCGGCCGGAGGGAATTTCAAGTGCAAAATTACACTGCGGCGTGGTGGAAGATTGCGGGGGAAAAGGTCCGTCAGACCAGGCAGTTTTGGACGGGTTGGCCGTGTGGAAATCGCCCGGCAAAAATGCTGTGCGGAAATCGTGCCGCAGGGTTACGATTTTGGTTGACTGAGATCACAGGCTGCGCAAATCAATCAAACGTTTTTGTGGTTGCGCGAGTCTATTTATATGTGAAAAAAATTGAGGTCGAGTGCTTGGCCGAACCTATTGGCGAGGGGGCAAGCTCATTCGGCACTCTGACACCCGACCCAGCAGATCAAAGGAGGATGCAGACATGAAGAAGAGACTGATGGCGGGACTGTGTGTGGCGGCAGCGGCCGCTCTGATGGCGACGGGCTGCTGCTGGACCCAGCGCGGCGCGGCAATCGGTGGCGCTCTGGGGGCAGGCGTGGGCGCGATCGCCGAAGGAGGCGAAGGCGCTCTGGTGGGACTGGCCGCGGGCGGATTGGCCGGCGCGCTGATCGGCGACCAGTTCGATCACAAGAAAATGGGCGATCTGGAAGCCGAGATCGACCGGTTGAAACGCGAGCTGGAAGCCAAGGAAGCGGCTCTGGCGGCCAAGGATAAGGAAATTGCCGATCTGAAAAACCGCATCAAGGAACTCGAGGACCAGCTGAAACAGCGTGACAAGGAAATCGCGGACCTTCGCCGCCAGCTGGGCGAACTCACGAAGGTTAAACCCGAAGGCAAGGAAATCATCGTCACAACGCTCCTGGCCGAAACGCATTATCGTCCGGGCAAGGCGGAACTGACGCCGGCAGGCATGGCGGAACTGGACCGCGTGGTCGGCATCATCAAGAAGCAATTCCCGGATCGCAAGATTGCCGTGCGCGGCCATACCGACAGCGATCCAATCAAGTATTCGGGCTGGAAGTCCAATTGGGAGCTTGGCGCTGCACGCGCTCTGGGCGCTCTACACTATCTGATGGACAAGCATGGCATCCAGGGCGAGAACATCAACGCGGCGACCTTCTCGAAGTACCAGCCCGTGGCCGACAACGCCACGGCCGAAGGCAAGCAGCTGAACCGCCGCGTCGAGATTGTGATCCTGCCCAAGCAGGAGCCGACGGTCGAGCGCATGGCGCCCAAGGTGGACCCAGCAGCGGCCAAGCGGGCTGCCGAATCGGCCCTTCGGCCTGCTGCCGCCCCGGCACCCGCGCCCAAACCAGCGGCGCCGGCACCCGCGGCTAAACCAGCGGCCAAGACCGGCGCTAAGAAAGCGGGAACCAAGGCTGCGGCTAAATAAGCACAGGCCAGGCAAATCAGTCCAGTCAATAGCGGGAAAGCGATGTACAATCGCTTTCCCGCTTTCTTTTTTTTGGATCGCCTCCGGCAAGAGCACTTACGCCATGGGCCGCGAAGCAGGGCACAACATTGTATGGAGTTTTCGCTTCCGCGGGGGGATATTCTCCGGCAATCGCTCACGAAAGCAGGAACTGAGCGTTCATTGTCCGTCAGGCTTTCGGCGTTTTTCAGCAGGCTCTCAAATGCCTGCCACGATGTCCTAACTCGGTTTTGTTTTTCTAATTCAGGCAAAAGTTGTTCTTGACTCCAACCAAACTTCTAATAAACCATTATAACGTTGTGACACTACCACCGGGCCTAAAACAACACGAGCAGCCCTAGATCAGCCGGAAGCGACTATCCATCTCCACCGCATCCGTTTTCCTGGAGCTAGCAGAACTCTTTAGGAGCCGAACGTATGATGGCGGAACCCGTGGAATGGAAAAAGGTCGGCGAGCGTCTGCGGAAAATCCGTAAAGAGAAACGACTCAGCCAGCGCGAATTTGGCCGACAGTTCAACGTCTCTCAAAACATGATCAGCCTGTATGAAAAAGGGAAAAGCCGCGCCCCTGTCGAATTCTACATTCAAGCGGCTCACTTCGGCGACCGGTCGGTCGAATGGCTTCTGCTCGGCCATCAGGATCATCTGGTCGAAACGCTTCGCGAAATGGAGGCCCTCTACGACAAGATCCAGCAACACCTTGCCGCCGTGCAGCAATTGCTCGACCGCGAAAGCCGAGAGGCAGTCCGCGAGGCCATGCTTACGGCCGAAGACGGCCGGCAATTGCGGCAAATGCTCAGCCGCGAGCCCCATCTGCCAGCCTGTATCCGCGAAGCTCTTGCCCACCCTGCCACGTGGGAATCTCTCCATATCAACGGTCGCGAACTGCACGCCTTCTGTTTCTTGACACAAGCCTTCGGCGATATTGAAATGGACGGTCTCAAGAGCTTCCTCCAGATTGTTCGTTCGGCCAGACCGGCGGTCCAAGCCGTATCGCCGACGGCACATGCGCCGACTCCGCCGGCTGGGAAATAAGCATTCGTTGCCGCCGATAGCGAGCGTTTAGCGTTGTGTGCTGCATTCGGCCAACGCGGTATGCAGAATCTTCACGGCGCTTTCAATCTGTCTGCGCGTAACAATCAACGGCGGCAACAGCCGCAGCACACGCCCGGCCGTACAATTGATCAGAAGCCCTAATCGGCGGCAGCGCTCGACGCAGGGCTGACCGTCCTCGCTCAACTCAATGCCGATCATCAGGCCGATCCCGCGAATCTCGCGAACCAGCGGCAGCGCGCGCAGATGCTCGCGCAACCGCTGCAGGAGATAATTGCCCAGCTCCCGAACCTGTCGGGCAAATCGGCGATCGAGCACGCGACGGCACACTGCCAGTGCCGCCGCGCACGACATCGGATTGCCCCCGAAAGTCGAGCCGTGTGTGCCCGGCTCGAAGGCCGACGCCGCCGGCTCGCGCGCCAGAACCGCCCCCATCGGAAGCCCTCCGGCCAGCCCTTTGGCCAGTGCCAGAAAATCCGGCGCCACGCCGTAGTGTTGATAGGCAAACGGAGAGCCGATGCGGCTGAGACCGCACTGGATTTCATCGAAGGCCAGAAGCGCGCCATGCCGGTCGCACACTTGCCGCAGGCCGCGCAAGAATTCCCGCTGCGCCGGAACGACTCCACCCTCGCCAAGGACCGGTTCGATCAGGACAAGACAGGTGCGAGGGCCGATGAGCGACTCGACAGAGGCAAGGTCGTTGAATTTGGCGAAACGAATTCCGGGAAGAAGCGGCCCGAAGCCTTCGCGGGCCGTGCGGCGATGCGTGGCCGACGTCGCCCCGAAAGTGCGCCCGTGAAAAGCGCCTTCGAAACAGATGATGCCCCGGCGCTGTCGCTCGCCGCGCTGATGGAAGTAAAGCCGCGCGGCTTTGAGAATCGTATCAATGGCCTCGGCGCCCGAATTGCAGAAAAACGCCCGATCGGCAAACGATGCTTCGCACAATAGGCGCGCAAGGCGCACCTGCGCATCTATTCGATACAGGTTGGACGCATGAAGAAGGCGCCGCGCCTGGCGGCCGATCGCGCGCACCACAGCTGGCGGACAATGGCCGAGGATATTGACGCCCAACCCTGCGATGAAATCCAGATAGCGCCGCCCCGCGCGATCATACAGATACGCGCCCCGTCCGCGCACAAAACCAATTTCCGGCGCCCGATATGTGCGCATCAGGTAGGGACATTCGCGCCCGCCCATCCGCTCATCCCCGCAACCGTCTATTGGATGAAAAACAGAACCGCCAACGCCAACAGAATCAACCAAACTATCAGCATCGGCACGGAAAGATTCTTTTTGCCGGACCCTCCGGCTTTCTCTTTGGACAGTCAGCCCATGAACCTCAACCGCCTTGAAACCAGATTTTGTTTCTTTGCGCTCTTGCCGCCCGTTGTCTTGCCGCCATGCACAATCGAAAGAATAATATCCGGCTTGCTTTCATTGTTCGGCATGCTAAGGCTCGACACTGTAGCTTTCCGCCCAGTAGCCGCGCAGATCGAAACCCACCATCGGCGTTTCAGGCAAAGTAGGGTCGGGCCGTTCGGCATAAACGCCGATCCAGCCGGGCAGGCGCAAGCGTTTTTGGACGCGAAGGACCACCTGCGCGAGAAATTCGGCATCGCGGACGTCGGTTTTGCCGTCGCCGGTCAGATCGCCCATTTTCATTCCGGCATCGCGATTGGCGACAATCAAGGCACCGTCGCCGTATTGGTAGCGGTTCCACGTCAAAAGCCGCGCACCCTGGCGGCGCTGGCGCTCGGCATCATGCGGCGAGACATAGCCGCGCAGAATGCGAACATGCGGCTCGGGCAGAGCCGACGTGCGCAAGTCTTCGAGGACGGTTTCGAGCGCGCGGCAGAGATTGGCGTTGTAGGGGAAAAAGACCGTCGCGTCCTTCGGCGCATCGGGCACGAACTCGCGGAGTCGGAAATGCGCCGACACGCGCAGGTCGCGCGTCTCGGGCGTCAGCCCTACGAACCAGCGCGGCGGGCGATACAGCTCGCGGTGCTCCGCGATAATCGCTTTGACATTCTTGTCGTTCTCGTTCGGATAAATGCCGATGGGAACCCCTTCGATGACGCCCGATCCTTCCGGGTCGAATTCATAGGGCACGAGCATGTGAAAGACCGTCGAGCCGTGCAAGGGAGCCAGATCGCGCGCTTTGCCTTCCGTTCCCGGTCTGGCCACTTTCAGCGCACTGCGGCTTTCCACTTCGCAACCGATCTGGTAGTGGCCGGGGCGGGTCGGCGCTGTCCATTCGAGACGGCAGTCGCCGATCCAGCCGACAACGCCCGCGGGCACCTTCCAGCGACACTCGATCGAGCGTGTCATCGAAAACACCCGGTCGCTTGCCGCCGCATCGGTCCCGCCCGGAGTGCCGACACCGGCGCCCGCGGGCGCAACGATGCGGAGTTCGATTTTGCCGCCCGGAAACACAACATAGCATTCGGGTCCCAGGACTGTGTCGCCGGAAATAACCTGCTCGGCGACCAGCGGGGGCAATTCGCCGGTTTTCGCAGCGCCCACCGGCGCTTTGCTTTTTCCCTGCGGCGCGGCCGCTGCAAAAGCAATAGATAGGACTGTCGCACACACAACCAGGGCTGCATTTGTCATCCCGGATCTTTGACCGTTTTTCATGATCAACCCCCCTGCCGTCCCGTTGGAATCGGTGCGACCGTAAAACAACACAACTGCACGGGGCAAGTCTTTTGCACGCGACCGCTTGCGATTCCGCCGACGCGGCCTTGGTTGACACCCCAAAAAAACTTCATCCTGACCTACTTGTGAATCCTATCCAAGATGTTCTTTTAAATCCATAACACACGTAGCGCCCGATGTGCTCAAGAGGTATGGGTGTTGCAAAAGGCATGGCGCGCCCGGCGTGAGTCGAACACGCGACCCCCGGATTAGGAATCCAGTGCTCTATCCATCTGAGCTACGGGCGCAGAAGGCGGGTTCTACGGATTTTTCAACGGCGGGTATAGCTGCCCCGGCGCAACTCGCTGCTTGTTTGCTATTCGAATTGCGTTGGGAAAGTCAATCTGAATCGGGAACGCGGCGATATCCCCCCTGCCGTCTGCAGGGATACGCGACGCGTTCGCCCCGCAGCGAACAGGTGTGCCGTTTTCTCATCGCGCACGGGACGCCGCGCCGTTGTCGTTGCGCCAGATGTGCAGGTCCTGGAAGCCGAAGTAGGCGATGCTGACGATGTCCAGATCGCCGTCGCCGTCGAGGTCCACGGCTAGCGCGCCCTTGTGGCTTTCCTTACCCTTGTCAATGAGGTGTTCTTTCCATGAAGCGCCGCCGTTGACGTTTTCATAGACGACCAGGCGCAGCGCGTCCTTGGTCTCGCCGATGACGATATCGGGCTGGCCGTCGTGATTCATGTCGCCAACCGACAGACTGTCCAGTCCATTGTAGCCGTGCGCCACTTCGTGCCGTTTCCATTCGCCCTTGACCGGATCGGCAGGGGCTTCGAACCAGAACAACCAGCAGTCTTTGGCTTCGGAATCGGTGGCCACGACGTCGAGCCGGCCGTCGCCGTTGATGTCGGCGGTTTCCATCATTTTGGACATGTTGTTGGTGCTGCCGACGGGGTGTTTGACCCAGGGCGTCGAGCCGTCGCCGGGGTTGCGCCACCATTCGACCAGAGGCGAGCCGACGCCGGCGCCGAGCACGAGATCGAGCCGTCCGTCGCGGTCTATATCGCCGACGCCGATGCCTTTTTGCTCATCCTTGATGCACGTAGTGATCTGGGTGATCGGCCAGCGGCCAGTGGCGGGATTGTCGGGAATTTGAAGGAGAAAAGTTCCGCCGCCGCCGGAAAGCAGAATGTCGGGCTGCTTGTTTCCGGGGACAATTCGCGCTTGGACGATGGAGCGGCCGTTGAGATGCGAAACCGGCGGCATTTGCGCCACGACTTTGGCGGACCAGGTGTTGCCCTGCGGGTCGTTGGCATGAAGCCAGACCACATTGGGCAGGGCTTCGGCCAGGATGTCGCGCGCGGGCCCGCTGCCGCTGACGCTGAACAGTAGGCCGGCGTCGAGAGGACGACCGGTTTCGGGGTCCCTGGGCAAAGCGACCCGCGGCCAGGGTGTCGCGGTCATGTCGCCGCCGGGATTGCGGTAGAAGTATTGGCCGGAGGCAATGTCCATGTAGCCGTCACCGTCGAGATCGCCGAAACCGATGCCGAAATCGCCGCGTCCTTTTTCCGAGGGAGCGCGGTTGGCATCGGCGCGGATGTACGTCCACTTGTCCAGACCGATCGGTTTCTTCCGGGGTCCGGATTTGGCTGCTGCGGCGTGAGCCGCGCCCCCGCACAGTGCGAGCAGAGCAACTGCGATAACGATGTTACGGCAAGGCGGTTTCATGGATACTTCCTCCAGTGTGTAAGATGAAGATGGGACGTTCAATTCGTCCTCTGAATTTCTTTGTGGCGTATTCCAAGATTCAGCCAAACATCCACGCGCGGGCTTCCGCGCACGAACGGTTTGCTTACGATGTCGGGGCGGCTGTCGCCGTCAAGGTCGGCGACTTTGGCCTCGTGGAACTCGATGCCGGTCGTCATGACTGTTTTGACGAAACCTCCCTTGCCCGTCGCCGTAAAAAATCCAGGCTCTGGCGGCGGGATTGTCGGGCTCGGAGGCTTTGGTGTTCCATTGGACCATCTCGGCGCAAAAGATATCGAGGTTGCTGTCGCCGTCGAGATCCGCCATCTGAAGCGAGTGGGCGTGATTGGCATCCGCACCCAACAAATCATGGGCAGTCCACGACTCTGCTTGCCGCGGGTTGCCCGCGCACTCGTACCACTTGAGCGGCCCCACACCGTCGCCCCTCCCCATGACGACTTCGGGCCGCCCGCCCGCGGCGCTGGACAGATGTTTGCACTGGGGAGAGTCTGCGGGGCGGGCGGGTTCGGCTGCGAGAGTCCAATAGGCAATCGCGATGAAGATGAATACCGCCTTTTCCCAACGAACAAGAAGGGGCGGGTTGGAA
>JADFCW010000223.1 GCA_017161705.1 Candidatus Sumerlaeota bacterium
GGAGTCGCTGTCGTCGGCGGCCAACATTTTTGTCGGCATGACCGAGGCGCCCCTCATCATCCGCCCCTACCTGCCCACAATGACGCGGTCGGAGCTGATGGCGGTCATGGTCGGGGGATTTGCCAACATCGCCGGCGGCGTCATGGGCGCCTACGTCGGCATTCTGCATGAACACATACCGAATATCGCCGGCCACCTCATGGCCGCGTCGGTGATGACCGCTCCAGGCAGCCTCATGTTTGCCAAGCTGCTCTACCCCGAAACAGAGACGCCGGAGACGGCGGGCACGGTGCGCGTGAAAATGAAATCGCCCTACGATAACGTGGTGGACGCGGCGGCGGGCGGAGCCTCGGAGGGGATGCAATTGACAATCAACGTCGTGGCCATGCTGATCGCCTTCATTGCGCTGGTGGCCATGGTCAACGGCTTTCTGGGCTACATAAGTGTGCAGTGGTTTCATGCTGCCGCGCCGCTGACCATCCAGAAGATTTTCGGCTACCTGTTCTGCCCGTTGGCCTGGCTGATGGGCGTACCGGCGGGCGAGTCGGTCGCGGTCGGTCAGCTGATGGGCACCAAAACGATTTTGAACGAGATGCTCGCCTACCTTCAGTTGAAGGATATGGTCGCCGACCTGAGTCCCCGAACGGTCATCATTGCCTCCTACGCACTGTGCGGATTCGCCAACCTGGGCTCGGTAGGCATCACTCTGGGCGGATTGACCATTCTGGCGCCGCAGCGAAGAGGCGAGTTGGCGCGGTTTGGCTTGCCGGCCATGTTCGGCGGGATGTTCTCCACCTGCATGACCGCCTGTATTGCGGCCCTTCTGATGCCGGCCGGCGGGGTGTTTGTAAACCTTCCGAAATGATCTATTGCACCTAGCGCAATGGGATTGACATCCATGCTCGATCCGCTATGGCAAGGAAACGGTGGAAGGATACTTTTGTCCCGAATCACCGATCGAGGGCAGCGGCTATGAAGGGAAAAGACATTCTTGCCGCGACGTTCCCAACAGCCTGGGGATATGTTGGCATTCTTGCCACAGAAGCCGGCGTGGCGGCGATCACGCTGCCGGTGAAAAGCGAGGCAGCGGTTAACCGCGCCCTCGGCCGGTTCCGCATGGGTCAGTCCGGTTGTCAGATGCGCGAAAGCGAGTTGGACACACACATGAAGACGCTGACCCGCGCGGCGCAAATCCTCGAACGCGCCGAAACGCAAGTCCGCGAGTATCTCGCCGGCCGGCGAAGGGCATTTCACCTGCCGCTCGATCCGATCACGGGCACGCCGTTTGCCCGCGCGGTTTGGCAGGCTTGCGCCGAAATCCCCTATGGCCAGACACGTTCCTATGGCTGGATCGCCGAACGGATCGGCCGACCGCGGGCCGCGCGCGCCGTCGGGACAGCTCTCGGCGCCAACCCCCTGCCTCTGGTCATCCCGTGCCATCGCGTCGTTCGGAGCACCGGCGGCCTGGGCGGTTTTGGCGGCGGCATAGTTATGAAGAAACGGCTGCTGGCGTTGGAGCGCTCCAACGTATGTTCCACCGCTGAAAAAATGCGGGGAGAGTAAGGCGGGACAAACGAAGTAGAAGGCCGCCTATTTGCTGAATCCGCGGCGCCCCTCCAAATAATCGCGGGCTTTCTTTCCCTCGGGCGTGTCCGGCGCCCGACGGACAATCTTCTGCCACGTTTCGATAGCCTTGACCTCGTCGAAGCGGGCGTAGGTCTTTCCCAACAATTCCCACGCAGCCAAAAATTCGGGATCGGCCTCCACGCATTTTTCCAGAGCCTCGGCGGCCTGCTGGTAAAACCCCCGCGCCCGAACCGTGTCGTTCGCACTGGCCGCATGGAGCCCCTTGCGCTCGTAGCTCTGGCCCGCCACATAGTGCAGTTGCGCCAGCGTCGGATTGTGCTTGAGGCCTTCCAGCGCGGCTTCGAGAGCCTTGTCGTAGTTCTCTTTGCGATAGAAAGCCTGGGCCTGCGCGGCATAGACCGAGGCCATTTTCAAAGCCACCGTCATGGTATCGGGCGGATCGAAGGATAGCGCCGTCAAGCGCGCGTTTTCGAGTATTCGCAGCGCCTCCTCGTACTGTTCGCGCCCGACGGCATTGTCGGCACGGCGCAAATCCTCGCCGATTTTTTCCAGCACCGGATTGCCGACCGAAGCCGCGCGGGCGGGCCGGCGCGCCCCTTCGATCCATTGCCGGCCATACTGATAGACAATCGAGGCCGCCGCAATCACTGCCGCCGTGCCGACGAGCGCCCAAAGCAGCGGCCAGAGCCGAACACGAATCCGCGTCGGGCGCGCAGGGCCTCGGCCCGTGGTGGAAGCCGCCGTGACCAGCGGCACGCCGTTCCCGTTCGATGCCGCGGCCGACTGCTCGGTCACCGCGGCCATCTGGCGCTGCAAGGCCACCGCCAATGCCTGCCGCGCATCCTGCCGAAACGGCGCCCGCTGCATAATCCGCCGAAACAGTTCGGCGGCAACCTCGTATTGCTGATTATCCAATGCGGCCAGACCGCTCTCCATCATGCGGTCCACTTCTGCCCGCATGGCTTCTTCGTCATCGCCCACGACAACCTCCTCGGAAACCTCACAGCCAGGAATGGGGGACTTTCCCCCGACATCCGGACAGCTCGCAGCGAAACCGCGAGTCGAGACCAACGCTTGCGTCACCGAGGCTCCCAGCGCGCATGGACTCGATCAACACAAACATCCCACACTTCCCCCGCCATCGCGTCGGACACAAGACCCGACTGACCTCTTCTTCTAGATGACCCGACGGTCGGGCATTTTGTTTGCTGGAATCAAACCACATCAAATACAGTCGAGACATGTCTGCTTTTTCCAGCAAACAAATCATGGGCCCGGTTGGAATCGAACCAACAACCACCCGGTTATGAGCCGGGGGCTCTAACCAATTGAGCTACGGGCCCATCCTGAACTGCTGAGAAGCCGGGAAAGAAACGAAGCGAAGCCTTGCGGAACGTCAAAACCCGCCTTTCTCCCCTTTCCCGCTTCCTGCTGCCAATATCCCCTATCGCGGGGCGCTCAAACGGCCTCGACCGCTTCGATCTCGGGGACCACTTCCTTCATGCGCTGCTCCACGCCCATCTTGAGCGTCATACGCGCGCCCGGGCAGCCGCAGCAGGCACCGCGCAACCGCACATTGACGACGTTGCCCACCAAGCTGACAAATTCCAGATCGCCGCCGTCGGCCTGAATATACGGGCGAATTTCCTCGATGACGGCTTTGACCCGTTCTTCCTTGCTTTGTTCTTCGGCCATGCAAAATTCTCCTTTCGCGCAGGGAGGCCATCGCTGCCCTGCCTTTAAGGAAAAATCCTACGCGGCCGGCGTCGGCGCCGCAAGCCTTTTTCCAAGTTTCCGCTTGCAACCTTGCTTCCCGATTGTGTTGGGTTCACTGTTGCTCTTCACTTTGTGTTGATTCATCCTCTTTTTCATGCCGATAGACCCGGAAGACAGTGCAATTCTTGACGGCCTGCCGGTCGAGCACGTACGCGCCGCCGCCGCCCGTCGCCGCGGCCTGTTCTTCCTCGGCGCCGCTGTTGCCGGCGCCTCGCTGACCCTGGCCTTCCAGATGGGACTCAACGCCAATTTCCTCAAGGGCGAGCTGGGCGTCACCGGCTTTCAGTTCGGGATGCTCGAAGCGGCCCGCGAGACCTGCGGCGTGCTCGCCTTCGCCGTTCTCGCACTCCTTGCCGGTTTCGCCGAACCGCTGATCGGCGCGGCGATGCTGACCTTGTTTGCCGCCGGGCTAGGCCTTTACTACTTCGCACAGAACTATCTGTGGGTCCTCCTGTTGGGTGTTGTCTGGAGTCTCGGCCTCCATTGTTGGATGCCCCTGCCCAACTCCATGACCCTTGCGCTGGCGGAAAAAGGGCGCGCGGGTTTTCGCCTGGGCCAGATTCAGGCCGCCGGCGCAGCCGGATTCGGCGCCGGACTGGTCATTGCCCTGATCCTGACTCTGGCCCGCGTGCCGATGCGGCCGATGTATTTGCTGGCCGCCGCGACGGCGGTTTCGGCAGCGCTGGCCTGTCTGGGCGTTCCGCGCCAGATCAAGTCGCCCGGACCGCGTCTGGTTTTCCGCCGCAAATATGCGCTCTACTATGTGCTGTGCTTCCTGGAAGGCTGGCGCAAGCAGATGTCCATCTCGTTTGCCGGCTTTCTGCTGGTCGAGCAATTCGGCACGCCGCTCAAGACGCTTCTTCTTCTTATGATCATCGTCCAGATCATCGGCTATAGCATCTCGCCGACGGTCGGTCGTCTCATTGACCGTATGGGTGAGCGCCGCATTCTTCTGTTCTACTACTTCTGCCTGTCGCTGTTCTTTGTCGGCTATGCTGCCGTAAAGAATCCTTATCTTCTCTATCTGCTGTTTGTTTTGGATAACTCCTTTTTCGTGTTCACGATGTCGCTAACCACTTATGTCAACCGCATCGCTCCCCAGCGCGAGCATACGGCGACCCTGAGCATGGGCGTGGCCACCAACCATGTGGCAGCCGTGGCCATGCCGTTTGTCAGCGGGTTCCTGTGGAAGTATTGCGGCTATCAGTGGGCTTTTTTGCTGGGAGCAACCGCGGCGGCCCTGAGCATTCCCGCGGCGCTCCGCATCCCCCGAAAGTGATCTTCCGCCCCGGAGGCATCGCAGCGCGGGAGAAAACAGAAACAGCAGCAGGCGAACTCTACGGCACGCCTGCTGCCGTTTCGCAACCTGCTCCACGCAAACCTACCTATACATACCCCACGAAGGCCGCGCTGTGGCCGGCCGCGTCAGCACTGTGAACGCATTGCGCAGCAGCGTTGTCTTCCCGTCGTTCAACACGGCGGTAACATTGCGCACGCCGCCCGCGGCGTTGCGTTCGATCTTGATCTTCGTCGTATAGGCGTTCGGGCCCACCCGCGTTATATTGTACGCCGAAATGCCGGGACCGAAAATCAGGCTCTTGATCCCCGAGTCCAGATTGTTTCCTACAAGGTTGACCGTGACCCACGTCCCCTGATAGCCCGCCGACGGCGACAGCCGCAGCAGGTACGGCGAGCGATAGGTCCGGAAGCGGTTCATCGTGTTGAAGTTGTCGGGGATGAGGCGGTTGACGAAGAACGCATTGAGCGCCCCCATGGTCACCGGCAGCGCGTAAGAGCCGCTGTAGGTCAGAAGCATGTCGAGGTCGCCGTCGCCGTCCACGTCGGACAGATTGACGTCGCGGCAGACCACGTGAAAGTCGTCGTAATAAGCTGGATACATGAGGATCGAGAAGTTGGGCGGCACCTCGTTCTGTGCCACGGTGAACCGCCCGTGCCCGTCGTTCAGAAGCAGAATAACATGGGGCAGTTGCGGCGCCGTGCTGATCGCCAAGGCGATGTCAATGTCGCCGTCGAGGTCCACGTCGCCGATATCGCCGCCGTTGACCGTCGCATAGAAAGTCTGGATATGCGTGGCGGTGACATCCACAAAGCCGAATTCGGTGCCAGCCGGGCCGGGCAGCGTGTTGAGGAAGAGCATTGGCGGCCCGTCCTTGAACGCAACAAACACATCCCAGCTGGCGTCAAACTGACCCGGCCGCCGAGGTGTAATCTCGCCGTCGCCGTTCAGGTCGGCCGCGTTGATGATGCCGTTGGGCGGGGCGAACGGCGCAAGGCCGTCCTCGCCCGGATCCAGCACGCCGTTGCCGTTGACGTCTTCGGTCGGGTCGCCCTTGCGGTCAAAATCCCCCACGAGGATACGCGTGGGCGTGCGGCCGGCAAAGTCGGGAAGATACCGCGTCGCTCGGCCTGTAGCCAGGTCGGGCGTGTCTACAAACCGGACAAATTGTCCCGACGGGTTGTTGACATTATCGAGCAGTCGCGTGGACGAGGTGCTGTGGCCGGCGATGTTCAGGAAAATGATTTCCTGGAAACCGTCGCCGTCGAAATCCGCCACAGCCACATCTATTGTGTCGTCGTTGATGCCCTCCTGGAAGGGCACCTGTGTCGTGCCCGAAGTATAGTAGGCCGTACGCGTGGGCAGCATCTGTTCCGTGCGATCCGAGAACGTGCCAATCGGATTGGGCGGCCGGCCGTTGAGCAGCAGGACGTTGGGTGCGCCGCCGACCGGCTGTGTGGTTCCAGGCGTTTGCAGCACCGGCAGACCGCAGGCAATCACCACGTCAATGGTGCCGTTATGGTCCAGATCGCCCACTGCCGCCATGCGGTTCTGCCGCTTCTTGATTAGAGTGCCCGACGGACCGGGGTCGCGCAACTGCGGCAACGCGGCAAGAGAGGAACTGAATCCTCCCGCAGTAAAACCTCCCGGCACCAGAATCCCGTCCCCCAGGAAGTCGTCGTCGGGAATCGCATTGAACGCCCGCTCGGTGATGCCAAAATAACCGATGGCCATCAGGTCCGCCGAATCCTCATTGCTGTAGATCACCGGCCCGGAGCCCAGCGAGGTTTGGATCACGTCGTAGTCGCCGTCCAGATCGAAATCCGCCATCAGCGCCTTGTAAGCCGGGAAGAAATGATTCAGATGGTTGTCATACATGAGCGTCAAAGTCGTAGTGGTGGGGAATGGCAAAATGCTTCCAAAGCTTCCGTAACCGCGAACCATTCGAGGGCCGGCCGAGCTAATGGGCGCAAACACTTTCATGCCTTGATTGGCCGGCTTGCCGTGATTGATCAACAAGTCGCTGGCGTCGCCGGACATCGAGGCAATCGCGCCGTTGGAGTTGATGATTTCCGGCAGTCCGTCGCCCGTCAGGTCGCCCATCGTGCTGGTCACGCTCAGCTTGGCCATATCGCTGGCATAGGGCGGCGCGGTCAGCGCGTTATAGTAGGGCGGCAGGAAAAACTGCGATGCGTCATAAAATGCCGGATTGTCGTAAGCATTCAGAAACAACGTATTGCTGGTAGCGGTGTACTCGGCGGGATGAAACACCTGGTTGAGAATGATCGTGGACTGGGAATTGACATTGCTCTGGAAGATGTCCGGGTCTCCGTCGCCGTCGAAATCGAACGATTCAACATAGAAGGTGCCCCGCGCCGTCCCCGAAGTTGCCACAGCTGTGTCGTTGCGGAAGTTGCCGAAACCGTCGTTCGTGAAATACTCGTTCGGCGCGGGCACATGCGGAAAGACATTTTCCGGCCGGTCTTTTTCGTAGCAAACATAAATATCCGGATCGCCGTCGAAATCGAAGTCCTCCACCACGGCATGACGCGCCAGCCAGTTGCCGATGCCCGGCGAGTTAAGCGGATTGGAGATAATACACGGGTTCCACGGATAAACCCCCGTTCCATAGTAGAGCGGCGGTGCCCAGTCCATTTCGTTCCCGTATTCGATGCTGAATCCTCCGTAGCGGGCATACTGCAAACGCTGGACGCCGAAGTATTGCGCCGCATTGCGTAACGCCTGCGGCTGATAGAGCGTGGCCCCCTGGGTATAGTCCAAGGTCAAAACCGACGGATAGCCGTGATAATCGAAGTCAAAGGCCACCCCGCCGGCCCCGCGCCGTTGCTGGTCGGGGATGAGGTCCGGTTCCGGCGCCCAGCTCGACGGACGCGGGCAGTTGGCATGATCATCATTCTGGCGAATTCCCAGTCCCGCAGTTCCCGTAAGGGTTTGCCGCGCAAACGAAGTGGGAACGGTTGCGCCTGGCCCGCCGAAGCCCGTCAGCACAAACCGGCCGTACTCCCACGTGCCATAGTTGCACTGGCGGAAATAGCCGTCGGGCACACCATCCCAGTCTACATCCGCATTTTCATAAAGATAATCGGGCGGCGGATTGACGTTGGTGAACTGCGGGGCATCGCGCACCACAAAGAGATCCAGAGAGCTGTTCCCGACAATCGGGGCGATGATGACATGGAATCCATCGCCGATGTTTTCGCCCGCACCAGTTGCCACGAACGGATACAGCGGCGGGAGGCGATCGGCGGCCATTCGGGCCGTTGCGGCGCAGTTCCATGGTTCGGCGCCGGTATCGAGAACTTCGCCCCATTGGCCGTCCAAGCCCAGCGTTTCGTCGGTGAAATAGAACCCACGGGTGTCGGGATCGAAGTCGTTGGCGTGGTTGATAAGAATTTGTTCCGTGACAAAAAACGCCGCAGTTCGCTGGTTGGCGTTTGTGGTGGCCGCACATAGGTTTATCGCAGTGAATGCGCCAAATCCTGCGACAGGTGTGGCTGTGGCTATTATAATATCAATATCGCCGTCGCTGTCAATGTCGCCCACATCGCACTTGATGGACTTCATCATACCGCCGGCATCGAATGGCGGGACATTGAGGCGGCCGGGAATAATGGTGTTCGTGAACCATTTCGGAATCCCGATTCCGGCGTCGGTTCGCGGGCGCGACGTCACGTCGTCAAACCAGCCGGCCTGCGTCGGGTTCACGCCGCCGCGGTTGAGAAGCAGACGATTCTGCGCAACGTTCGGATCGGTTACACTCGAGGAGTTAACGACAAAAATGTCCGGGAAGCCGTCGAGGTTGAAATCCGCCATCTTGGCGTGGAACGACGAATCGAGGTTGAACGGCAGCCGATCGTCGGCTGTTCCTGCCACTCCGTCCGGGCCGAACGTGCGGTCCTGAAAAACCGGTTTGCCGTCGAAGCTCCGCACGCCCGGAGAGCGCGTAACAGGCGGATCGGGGCCCGGTTCCCATAACGTATTGACATAGAGACGGTTGATGATGGAGGTGGGGCTGCCGCCCCCGCCGGATGAAACCGCGTTGCAGATATAAACATCAATATCGCCGTCGTTGTCTATATCGCCGCTGGCCGAGGCCACGGTCCAGTCGTTGGACTGCGGCAGGAGGTGGTCGTTTTCGGCATCAGCCGAAAAGCGCGTATCCCCGATGGGTGCCGGCGTCGGCGTCATGCCGGGAATCGGCGTGGGGGTGACGCCGGCGGGCAATCCCCCCGTATTGGTGTACATATCAATGCCCGAGGTCACCTCGCCCGCGCGCACGGCCACATAGACATAGCTGGTCGGGTCGTCGCCCGTCAGCACCAGCGGCACGGTGGTCAGCGTCCGCAGCGGCTCAGGGGCATCCGCGCCCAACATGCGGCGCACCGTCGGGTTGGCGCTGCCGCCGTAAAACTCCGCCGGAATGGGTTGGAACGTTCCGAAGAAGTTGAACGCCGGGTTGATATTGTCGGTAGCCACGCCCGCCGAATCGTTCCGATAGGTTGTGCTGTCCTCTAAATACAGCACATACCGGTCGAACGGAGGAAGGCCGGGAATGACATATTGGGGCGACGCTTCGATGTGCATCTGGATGTTCTGCACGGTGCTCCGCGGATGCTGGAGCGACAGAGGGTTGGGGAAGCGGGCCATCTGAATGTTTTCGCCCGATTGGATTTGCGCCAGCATCTCGAACCACAGAGCCGGCGACGTGTCCAAATCATACTGCGTCACACCCGTCTGGGTGGTAATAATCAACTTGTCGGGCACCAGCGCCGGAATCACGTCGGTTGTCATTGGACGCAGGACATAGAACGTGGCGTAGAGGACAGGATCAATCACGCCGCTGGTGACGTCGCTCAGACCGTCGAAGTTTCGGCCGTCGAGAATCCGGCCGGTGATGGTGCCGCGCCGCGAGTCGTTTTTGGGATAAATCAACCCGATCGAAATCTCGTCGTCCAGATCGAGCGAGCGCTGGTCCCAGATGTCCGTTGGATAGCGGAATCCCTGATCATAAGAACCCTTGACGGCGTAATACATGGTGGCTTTTTCGATCAGCGAATGCGCGATACCGATGGCGTGGCCGAGTTCGTGCGTGACCGTCCCCTGGATGTCGAGCGTGCCAAGGGTTTGGGTTCGCGTGTAGCTGGACGGCAGATCGCGCGGGTCTTGCGGCCACTGCCGCCATGCGTCCACAGAGCTCATC
>JADFCW010000025.1 GCA_017161705.1 Candidatus Sumerlaeota bacterium
CGTCCGGGCTGGGCACCTCCAACCGCAGCGGGAGCCTCAGCGCGCGCCCCGAGCCCGGCAGGCCTTCGGCTCCACCTTCGATCTCGTTGCCCAGACCAGATTCGGGAACGCGCAGCGGTCCGCCTTCGGTGTCGGATCCGGGTCTGCTTTCACGGCGGGGCACAGGGCCGTCGGCGCCCAGCATTCCGGGAGTCAAACCGGGCGTTGAGCCGGGACGAGTGCCGGACATCGGCAACGTTACGCCGGGCATTTCCAGCCGCAGCAATCGTCCGCCCGCCTCAGGAGGCACGGGTACGACGCCGCGGGTTCCCGATATTTCCAATCGCGGCACAATCTCGCGCCCGTCGCCTACGATTCCGGATGTTGGCACCGGCCGATCGGGGGATGTGATTCGGCAGGCCCGGCCCGATCTGCCGCGGAGCGCCGGGACGTTGTCGAGCCGCGGGACTTTGGATCCGCGCCTGCCGCGCTCGATGATGCCCAATGTCCCGGATGTGGACAGCGTGCGGCGGGCCGCTGGCGATTCCGAGCACCACCGGCGGTTCCTCCCGCCCCTTCCGCCTCCGCCACCCTTCCCCGGCTTTATTGACCGAGACTACCACGATCGCTGGCGACGGCATTATCACGATTACGCCGATCATTGGTTCGGAGGACATATCGGGTGGAGAACGTTCATTCACGGCTGTGTTGCAGCGCCATGGTTCTGGCCTGCCTATCCCAGAGTGTATGTCCACCCGTGGGTGTATGGTTTCTACGACCCGATTGTCTATGTCCGCTACGGCTGGACGGCGCCGGTCTGGTGCGGCTACGTATATGAGCCGTGGTGGGATTGGTGCGATGCGCCGTTTGTGTATTACTACTTTCGCTATCCGGCACGGTTCAGTTTCCACATCACGCTGACCAACAGCTACAGCGATTATGGGGACTATGGCGACTACAGTGTGAGCTACAGCGACTACGTGGATCCAAGCGATGTCACCCTGGTTGCCGGCGACCGGCCGCTGGGGCTTTGGGTTCCGGGGCATTATGATCAAACCTTGGACGGCGAGTGGGTGTGGATGCCGGGGTATTACGCCTATTGATAAGGAGTCGGAAGCGGCTCGACGTGAGACCTGGGCGATCTGCCCACGAGATATGGCTGAAAACGCAAGGGTGCATTTGTGGATGCGCAAAGGCGGCGAACCAGACTTCGCCGCCTTTTTCTTGACGCACCAGGGGATTGTCCTTACACTTTCCTATTCGATCCTGCAGGAAAAGGAATAGTTCATGTTCGCAAAGCAGCCACACAAGGGACGACGGGGACAAACCCGCCAAGAAGCCCTGCTCATCCTTCTGGTCTGCGGCATCGCGCTCGCGGCCGCGCTATCGGTTTTTGTGCCAGCCATTCGGCGGGTGTGGGTAGGATTGGGGCGCAGCCTGCTGGGCTATCAGGGCTCGACAACGGCACGCGATCTGCCCGTGGCCAGTGTCGCCGGCGAAGGCATTCAGGAGCAAAAATGACCGGCCAGGTCGTTGACGGCAAATTTGAAATCCTCGACGAAATCGGCCACGGCGGGATGGGTGTCGTCTATCGGGCGCGCCAGATCTCACTGGATCGGATTGTGGCTCTGAAAATGCTCTCCGCCTCGCTGGTGGACGACCCCGAATTCCGCAGCCGATTCTGTCAGGAAGCCAAGATCATCGCCCGCCTGAACCACCCCAATATTCTGCACGTGTATGACATTCTCGACCATGGCACGGATTTCTGGATTGTCATGGAGTATCTCGAGGGGCGGTCGCTCCGCGACGTCTTGCGCGATGCCGGACGTTTGCCCATCGCCAGGGCGGTTCATATTGCCGCGCAGGTGGCCGGCGGTCTGGCCTATGCACACAGCAAAGGCATCATTCATCGCGACATCAAACCCGACAACATCATGATGCTTCCCGACGATCAGGTGAAGATCATGGACTTCGGGATCGCCCATTTGCGCGGCTCGTCCATTCACACGCAAACCGGCGTGGCCATGGGCACGCCGCAATTCATGTCGCCCGAACAGGCGGCCGGCAAACCCGTGGACGCCCGCAGCGATCTCTACTCGCTGACTGTCGTGCTTTACCGCATGCTGACGGGCGAGTTGCCCTTTACGGCCGACAGCCCCGTGGCCGTGGCGCTCAAGCACGTGCAAGAGCCGCCGCCGCGGCCCAGCAAGGTCAATCCGGCGATTCCGCCGGCTCTCGATGCGCTGGTTCTGAAGGGCATGGCCAAGAAACCCGACGAGCGGTTTCAGAGCGCCGAAGAGATGCGCGAGGCGTTATTGCATCCGGATTTTCGCGTGGAACCCGCGGCGGCCCCCTCCGCATCGCCCGAAGAAACGTATGTTGCCGCGCCTGCGCAGCCGCTGGCCTTTTCGCCGCCGCCCCCGGCGGCCGAATCCATCGGCACAGCCTCGACGCCCGTGCTCGTTCCCGTCCGTCGGATGCGGGTTCGCCCCCTTTGGGCGGCGGCGGTTGCAGGCGGATTGTTGGCCGGAGTCTGGGTCCTTCACATGCTCTATGGGAACCATTCGCAGCCCGACGAGACCTTCCCCCGCACTCCGGCTGCGCTTTCGCCCGACGCCAGGAGCGAGAGCGACCCCAAGCTGCCGCGGCGCAAGACGGGCGAGCGGGCCAGCGCGCTTGAACTGCTTCTGAACAGTCTCAACGAGCCAAAGCCCCGCAATCCGGCGGAAGCGGAAAAACGGTTCAAGGAAGCGCTGCGCCTGAAGCGCGACTGGGAGAATTCGCCGCAATTGCTTCGGAATCCCAACCTTCTGCTTTGCCTCGAACCCTTCGTGGATTGCATCAATTTCGACACCAGCCAT
Source organism: Candidatus Sumerlaeota bacterium (assembly GCA_017161705.1). Taxonomy (GTDB): domain Bacteria; phylum Sumerlaeota; class Sumerlaeia; order JADFCW01; family JADFCW01; genus JADFCW01. The sequence goes on from JADFCW010000025.1 coordinate 2,841, forward strand.
ACGCTCCACAGCATAGAGTTTATCCGGTTTCTGACCGAGGCGACCGAGCAGCAGACGATCGGGTCGGCGTTTCGCGCCCAGCTGAGGGAGACCGCCCTCGGCCAAATTGCCAAAGTCCGCCGACTGCCCGACGCGGACCTCTATCGGGCGGAGCTGGACAAGATCGAAGCGCGGTTGCTGACGGAGCCGCCGGCCACAACGTCTCCTCTATCGGCCGCGCGTCCCGGCATGCCCGCCGACGCGCGAACCGACGATCTCGATATGCCATGACAGTCCGTATGAAAGATTGGAGGGCGGCCGCGGAAGCGAGGGCAATCGTTTGTCTTGCGATGAACCCGTACGGCAAAGCGGCAGCCATGCTGCCGCTTTTGCCCGCCAAGTTTCGATGCATTGAACGCGGCCTGCGGCCATAAGCAAACATGGAATGCTCCATAAAGATGCATGCGGTTTGGCTAGATCTTTAAACGAAAAAATCCGAAAGATTGAATTGCATGTTGGGTGCGCTGGAAACATGCCCTGTTCCACGGGAGGTCTGAGGTGCGCCTGAACTTCTCTGACGAGCGTCTCCTGGCCATTGTGGCCCATCCGGACGACGCCGAGTTGCTCTGTGCAGGTACACTGGCGCGGGCCAAAGCCGACGGCGCAGCTATCGGATTGTGTGTGCTCTGCCGGGGCGACAAAGGGCAGCCGGCCCGTCCGATCAAAAACCTTGCCGTCGTCCGCCGCCGCGAACTCAACGCCGCCGCGCGACTGCTCGGCGCCGAATTGTTTCGCGGCGAATTCAGCGACGGCGAACTCGCCGACACCTATGCATCCCGCCGCGCGGTGATTGAAATTGTCCGCCGCTTCGCCCCCACGCTAATCCTCGCCCATTCGCCCGCCGACTATCATGCCGACCACCGCGCGGCCTCCGCCCTGGCCGAGGCCGCCTCGTGGTTCTGCGCCTCGCCGGGCCACAAGACCCCCTCGCCCGCACTGCCTGCGCCGCCTGCGCTCTGGTGGATGGACACCATCAATATGATCGGCTTCGAACCCGGGTTTTTCGTGGACGTAACGAAGTATCTGGACTTGAAACGAAAGATGCTCTTATGCCATCGCAGCCAGATGCGCAGGGGCAGCGAAATCCGTTTCGGCCCATTGATGGAGCAAATGATGTTTCAGGCCGCTGCGCGCGGCGCTCAGGCGGGGGTTCGCGGCGCCGAGGCTTTTCAAACTTACTGTGCCTGGAAACGCGCCCGTGCCTGGTAACCGCTTCATTCCCCGCAGTAAGAAGTCAGACCGCCCCCTTTTCAATCGAATGGCCCTTTCGACTTGAAAAAGCCCCAACGCCGGAGCGGTGCCGGGTGCCGCCTCCTGGAGCGAACTCTCTCTGCTTGTTCCAGTACGTTGTTGTCCAGCGTGCTTGTTGGCCGGCGGGTGCTTCAGCTTACGTCGCTTTGGGTGATGCGCATGACCTCGGTCGTGGTGGTCTGGCCGAGGAGCACTTTTTCCCAGCCATCCATGCGCAAGGTGCGCATGCCTTTGCTGACGGCGTAGCGTTTGATTCGGGCGGAGGACTCGGACCGGATGATCATCTGGCGGGCGGTCGAGTCGGGAACAAAGATTTCGTGGATGGCGGTTCGGCCGCGATAGCCGCTGAAGCCGCACCGGTCGCATCCCCTGCCGCGGCGGAATTCGTAGTCGCGATACTTGGCGGGATCATAGCCCATTTCGCGGATTTCTTCTTCGCGCGGCCGATAGCTTTCCGCACACTGGTGGCAGATGCGCCGCACAAGTCGCTGAGCGATCACGGCCTGAATGGACGAGGAGACCAGGAAGGGTTTCACGCCGATGTCAATCAAACGGGTCGTGGCGCCCGGCGCGTCGTTGGTGTGAAGCGTGCTGAAGACGAGGTGGCCGGTCAGGGCGGCGCGAATGCCGATCTCCGCCGTTTCCATATCGCGGATTTCGCCGACCATCAGAATTTCGGGGGCCTGGCGCAGCGCCGACCGCAGGCACGCCGCGAACGTCAAGCCTATGCTCTCATCCACCTGCACCTGGCAGATGCCCTCGAGCATATACTCGACCGGGTTTTCGATCGTGATGATTTTGCGATCGGGCGTGTTTAGGGTCGAGAGCGCCGAGTACAGCGTCGTCGTCTTGCCGGAACCCGTCGGTCCGGTCATCAAGATGACGCCGTTGGGTGCGCGGATCAGCTGCTCGAACAGGCGAATGTTGTCCGGGAGGAACCCGACGTCGGACAGACCCAGAAGCACGCTGCTCTGATCGAGCAGACGCATGACGATGCTTTCGCCGTAAATGGCCGGCAGAGACGACACACGGACGTCAATCAGCTTCTTTCCCCCCTGAAGGTTCAGCTTGATGCGTCCGTCCTGCGGGAGGCGCTTTTCGGCCAGGTCCATGCCGGAAAGCACTTTGAGCCGCGAGATGATGGCCTTTTGCCATTTCTTGGGTGGCGAAGGAATTTCCTGCAGCACGCCGTCAATGCGGAAGCGCACGACGAGACTATTCTTGGCCGGCTCGATGTGAATGTCGCTCGCGCGGTCATGGATGGCCTGTTTGAAAATCAGGTCCACGAATTTCACGACCGGCGCTTGATTGATCTCCTGGACCTCGTCGAGATTGATGTTCGAGTAATAGTCTTTCGCCTCTTCCTTGGCGACTTCCGTGGTGAAGTCCTCGTACAGCTGATTGACCTCGTCGGCCTCGTAGTAGCGGCGGAGGGCATGGATGATTTCATCTTCCGGCGCGATCAGGCCCACCACTTTTTTCTGCAGGATGCGTTCAAGGTCGTCGGTCGTCTGAATGTTGAGCGGGTCGGCCAGGGCCACGTAGATGGTGTCCGGCGTGACGCGGACGGGGAAAACGCGATAGTTGCGGGCGACCTTGGGGTCAATGGCCGCGAGCAATTCGGGCGTGACTTTGATCTCGTGCAGCGAGACCTTCTCCATGCCCATTTCCTGGGCGAGGGCATCGAGGATTTCCTCCTCGCGCACCAGACCGGTGTTGACCACGGCCTTGCGCAACGTCATGCCGGCCTCGTTCTGCAGCGACTCCTGAATGTCGCGGAGCATGGAGGACGAAACCAGGCCGGCTTGCTCGAGAACGCGGCCGATCAGGGCCGAATTGTCGGCGATCCCGCGGCCGTCCGCGCCCGGACGCGCCACGGCCTTTTGGGCCTTTTCCGTGGGCGGAGCAATCTCATTGCCCTTTTTCAACGGATGCGCTTCCTCGCCGCGCGGAACTACCCGCCGGGGATCCATGGGAATTTGCGCGCTGGGTTTTTCCGGTGCCATGATGGAACCATCCTTCACGAAGGAAACGCAAATCCCTTTGCTTTGCGCGTCCTGCCAATCAAAAATTCTGCGCCGAACCCGCTTACGGCGTCAACCAAAAATGTGCCTGCCGACAGACAGACAAACGAACGTCTATAACTTTTCCTCTTGCCTGTCAACAGAACATCGCCAAAAACCGGCAAGGCCCCAGCCTGCCATTGAAAGAAATCGTTGCGAAACGCAGCCGAACAGGTTTGCATCGGCCGTTTTGATTCTGCGGTATGCCGAATCTGCCGCAATCCTGGAGGCCGGGGGAAGACCGCGGCGAGAAATCCCTAGCAGCCGCGCGAGGCTCCGGATGCCCGAATGCGGAGTTTACAAGGCAGGCCGGCTCTCTGCCGTGATCGTTTGGCATCGGCAGGGCATCGTTCTTCGCCGGCTCTGCCCAAATAACAAGAGGAGCAGCCAATGCCCCGCGACTTTGCTTCCGCCGTTTGGTACAAATGGGCTGTAGTGGGGATGCTTTGGTTTGTATGCTTTTTTAATTATGTCGACCGACAGGGTATCTTCTCCGTTTTTCCGCTTCTGGAGCAACCCGACAAAGGACTGGGTTTATCCAAGCAACAGCTGGCCCTGATTGGCTCGGCCTTCATGTGGGTTTATGCCGGGTCGGGTTGGCTGGCCGGCATCATCGGCGACCTCGTCCGACGCAAAACGGTCATCCTTGGCGGCTTCCTGTTCTGGTCTGTGGTCACCCTGGCTTTTGGGTTTGCCACGAAATACTGGCATCTTGTGGCTTTGCGCGCCATCGAGGGACTCGGCGAGGCTTTCTACTTTCCCGCCGCTATGGCCATGATCAGCGCTTATCACGGCAAGGCCACGCGCTCGAAAGCCATGGGCATCCACCAGTCCAGTGTCTATGTGGGCACGATTGCCGGCGGCGCGATCGCGGGTGTCATGGGCGAGTATCTGGGGTGGCGGTCGTCGTTCTTTCTGTTTGGCGGGCTTGGTGTTTTGGTTGCCTTGCTGCTTTGGGTGTTTCTCAAAGAGCCCAGTGCAGAACAACTGGCGGCATCGCGGCAGGAGGCGGCCGGGGCGCAGCCGGCCCGCCGCTTCAACTTTCCCATGGTCATCGTTCTGGCGCTCGTGTTTATTGGTGCCAACTCGGTCGCCTCGATTTTTCTGGCCTGGACGCCGACATTTCTTCACGACAAGTTCGCCATCAGCGTCTCGCGTGCGTCGGTCTATGCCTCGGCCTATTTGCAGACATTCTCGATTCTCGGCGTTCTGTTCGGCGGCTGGCTGGCCGACCGTTTGGTGCGGCGCTTCCTTGGCGGGCGCCCGATGACCCAGGCTCTTGGTCTGTGCTGCGGCATGCCGTTCATCTTTATGGTCGGCTGGTCTGACCAAATAAAAGCGACGTTGATGGCCCTTGCCCTGTTCGGTTTTTGCAAGGGGATTTACGACTCGAACATTTGGGCCTCGCTGCACGACGTAGTGCCCGCCGAACGCCGCGCAACCGCCGTCGGCGTCATCAACTCGATCAGCTGGTTCGGCGGCGGGCTGGCAGCCTACCTCATCGGCTATTGCACTCAATGGTTCAGCATGAGCGTTATGATTAGCGCCGTCTCGGTCGTTTATTTGATCTTCGCTCTGGTCATGATCGGGGGCGTTCGCCGGTTCATGAGCGGCCGGCAGCCGCTTCAGTTGCCGCACGGTTGATCGTGCCCTCGGCGCCGTCGCATTCACAGCAGACAGGATTTCGCAATCCGATGAACCCTATTTGGCCCGCTTACCTTGCCCGCGACGAACGCCTGGCCGATTTTTTCCTCCACTGGCCGGGCGACTGGGATTCGGCCGAAGCGTTGCGCCAGGACCGGCCGGCGCCACCGCTCGATCCGTCCGCTCTCGATCACCTACACCAGGCGCATGCGGCCTGGGGGGTTTCTCCGCGTGCCGCCCAACGCATTGACCTTTTGGGCGATCCCAATACGCGCGTGGTTGCCACGGGCCAGCAAGCCGGCCTGCTCGGCGGCCCGCTTTTTACCCTCTACAAAGCCATCGCTGCCGTCCGCTGGGCCGAACGGCTCGAACGCGAGCGAGGCGCCCCGGTTGTGCCGGTCTTCTGGGTCGCTTCCGAGGATGCCGATTTCGACGAGGTGCGCTCGTTCCGGTGGCCGGATGCCGAGGGCCGCTGGCAGCGATACGAATACCGCCCCGCCGCCTACCGCCCGGGCCAACCGGTTCACGACATTCCCGTCGAACTTCATCTGGCCGGCGACCTTGCCGATGTTTTTGCGCGCACGCGGCAAACTGAATTCACTGCAGCGCTGCGTGAACAGACCCACACGCTTATTGCCGCCTCCGACACGCTCGAAACGTTGTTTGTCCAAACTCTCGCATGGCTACTAGGCGACCGCGCGCCGGTATTTGTTTCCCCCCGCATGGCGTGGGTCCGCCGGGGCGCGGCCCGTCTTCTGGCGCGCGAACTAGCCGAGCCGGGCAAATCGAGCCGCCGCATCATCGCCGCCGGCGAGCGCCTGGCGTCGCGCGGTTTCGCACCCTCGCTCCATCGCCGGCCCGAGCATGTGAACGCTTTTGTTCTCCGCGGCGGTCTGCGGCACAAGATCCTTTTCAGGGGCGGAGCATTCGAGGCCATCGCGCCTTCCGGCGCCCGCGAACGCATGGAACCCGCGCGTTTGCTTGCCGAACTCGAAGACGACCCCGGCCGCTTTGGCCTCAACGTGGCCACGCGACCTATCGTACAGGACGCCCTGCTGCCCACGGTGGCCGCGGTTGCGGGGCCGGGCGAGGTCGCCTATTTTGCCCAGCTGCGCGAGGTCTACGAATTCTTCGACGTTCCCATGCCGGTTATTCTTCCGCGGCCGCAGGTTTGTTTGATCGAGCCGCGCGTCGAGCGGGCGCTCGGCCGGTTGCATATTGCTCTCGAAGCCCTTGCGCCGACCCTTGGAGAGTCGCCCGCCGCCTTCGATGCCCTGGCCCAGGGCGCCGTCGAACCTTGGGATATCGAGCAAGCCCTTCGCGACATTCGCAAACAGATGAACGACGCACTGGAATTCGCCGCCTCGCGCGTGGACTGCTCCGACCCGGCCGTTGCCCGCGCGCTCGAACGCCTGCGCGAGTCCCTCGCCGTCGGCTTGGACAAACTGGCCGAACGTCAGCGTCACGCTGCCGCCTCGCGCGACCAGGACCTGCACCGCGCGGTCGAAACGGCTCGCACGTCGCTTTGGCCCGACGGCCTGATGCAGGAACGCGCGGCTACCATATTTTTCCCTTTCCTCAACCTATTTGGCCGGCCGCTGATCGAACACTTGTACGAGGCCATTGCCATAGACCCGACAGCGGTTCAGCCCATAGTGCTCTCGGCCTTGCCGTCCGCGCGGCATTAGCATTCGGCATACTCGGATCGAAAATATGCGAATCAAAAATGCCCGGAGTTCCTTCTTGACACGCCCGATCCCCGTGGCTCAATTTCCATAGAGATTCGGCTGTACAGGAGTCTTTGCAGATGATTCCCGAAGGGTTGGACGAGCTGGAACGCCGCATAACGGGCTTGCTCGAGCATTATCGTGCGGCGCGCGAGCAGCTGCGCCAGACCGAAAGCCGCCTCGAAGCCTGCGAAAGCGAGCGCGCGCGCCTGGCCGAGGAAAACGATCGGTTGCGCGTCCGCGTCGCCGAGCTCGAAACCGAACAGGCCAGCCGCAGCAGCCGCGAGGAAGTAGTCCGCAATCGGCTGCAGCAAATCCTCGGCCAGATTGACTCGCTCGAGGCCGAGATTGCCAGGATGGAAACCTCCGGCCATGAATCCTGACAAGCGAACGGAAATTTCCATCGGCGGGCAGGTTTTCAAGCTGCGCTGCGCCGAAGGCGAGGAGGACAAACTCCGCGAAGCCGCCGCTCTGGTGGATGCCAAAATCGCGGAGCTGGGCCGCGCCACCGGCATTGTGGATAGCCTGCGGCTGGCCCTTCTGGCTGCATTTCACTTTGCCTACGAGCAAGCCGGCCGCGAGGAGAAAAACTTTCAAAAATCTTCCGAATACAAAAAACTCCAGAAACGCTTGAAGCAGTTGGTCGAGCAGATTGATTCAGGGCTTTCTCCGGGCAAGTCCAGGTGAGGTGCAACCATGCGGACAAGTGATGCGCCCCGACCGCCGTGGCTCGCGCTTCTCCGCGTATTATGGATAGGACTCTCAGCCTTGGCGGCGTTGTATTTGGGAGCCGAAATTCTTTGGTTCCTCGGATGGCCCATAGCCGGAGTGCACCAATGGACCATCTCGATAGGGGGCCTAACCGTCAAAGTCTGGTGCCTGTGGGTAGTGATCCCGTTCGGCCTTGCCTCGGCGTGGGCTGCGGCCCATTGGCGGCGCAAGCAATAAGAAGGAAGGAGAGAGACCGTGAGTCCGGATGTGGATGACAAGCGAAAGGCGTTGGAACTGGCCCTGACCCAGATCGAGCGCAGTCACGGCAAGGGCAGCATCATGCGGTACGGGGAGAGGCCGGCTGTCGAGGGCGTGTCGGTCATTCCGTCGGGCGCGCTGTCGCTCGACTGGGCGCTGGGGGTGTGGGGCTATCCGCGCGGGCGGATTGTCGAGATTTTTGGTCCGGAAGCCTCGGGCAAAACGACCCTCGCGCTTCACGCGGTGGCCGAAGCGCAGCGACAGGGAGGGGTAGCCGCCTACATTGACGCGGAGCACGCCGTGGACCCCACCTATACAAAGAACCTCGGCGTCAATCTCGACGCTCTGCTGATCTCGCAGCCGGACACGGGCGAACAGGCGCTGGACATTGTCGAAACGCTGGTCCGGAGCAATGCGCTCGATATTATTGTCATAGACTCAGTGGCGGCGCTCTCGCCCAAGGCGGAGATCGAGGGCGAGATGGGCGATTCGTTTGTCGGGCTTCAGGCACGGATGATGTCGCAGGCCCTGCGCAAGTTGACCGCGGCGATTAGCCGATCAGGCACGTGCACAATTTTCATCAATCAAATCCGCGAGAAAATCGGCGTGATGTTCGGGCCGAGCGAGACCACGCCCGGCGGCCGCGCGCTCAAGTTTTACGCCTCCGTACGCGTGGACGTGCGACGGATCGCTTCGCTGAAAGAAGGGGAAGAAAACGTCGGCAATCGCGTGCGCGCGCGCGTGGTGAAAAACAAAATGGCCGCGCCGTTCAAGGAGGCCGAGTTCGACATTCTGTTCGGCAAGGGGATTTCGGCCGCGGGCGATCTGCTCGATCTGGCGGTCAAGCACCACATCGTGGAGAAAAGCGGCGCGTGGTTTTCTTTCGACAAGACCCGCCTTGGACAAGGCCGCGAGAACACGTGCGCGTTTCTCATCGGCAACGCCGACGTCCGCCAGGCCATCGAGACCAAAGTCAAAGAGAAACTCGGCCATCCGAGCGTTCTGAAAAAAGCAGAAACCAAAACCTGATTTGGCGACGCGGCCGGACTCTGGAACGGTGAAATCGCCGCCCCACCGATATCGTTCCTTCTCCTCTCACTTGCGCGAGATTTTTGGCTGCCGCGTGCATCGCGTGGCGGTGGATGCGGGCTTTACGTGCCCGACGCGCGACGGAACGCTGGGGCGCGGCGGATGTCTCTATTGCGAGGAAGCGGGATCGCGTGCGGCTTACGTCGAGCCGGCGCTGCCGATTCGCGAGCAGGTGCGGCACGGCATCGAGCATGTGCGCCGGCGGTACAAGGCCGAAAAGTTTCTGGTCTATTTTCAACCCTATACAAACACCTACGCGCCCGCCGAGCGGCTGCGCGCCCTTTATGACGAGGCGCTGGATCATCGCGATGTTGTGGGATTGATGATTGGGACCAGGCCGGATTATTTGGGGGATGCAGGCACGGAAAAAGCGACCCGCTGCCGCGCGGCCGCCCAACACACGCCCGCCCCGCTCGATCTTCTCGAAGAATATCATCGCCGAACCTATCTGTGGGTGGAATTGGGACTGCAGTCGGTCAATGACCAGACACTGCGATGGATCCGGCGAGGGCATGACTTTGCGGCGTTCGAACATGCGGCTGTTGCCGCCAGGGCGCGCGGTCTGCGGCTGTGCGCGCATGTGATCGTGGGACTGCCGACGGACCGGCGCGAGGATCATCTGGCCGCGGCCGATGCGCTGAACCGCCTCGGTTTCGAGGGCGTGAAAATCCACTGCCTGTATGTCAGCCGCAAAGCGCCCCTGGGCGAAGTCTATGCCCGCGAGCCTTTCCCCCTGATGACGCGAGAAGAATATGTGGAGCGCGTGTGCGACATTCTGGAGCGGCTCAATCCCCGCATCGTCATTCATCGGTTGACCAGCGACGCCGACCGGCGCACGCTCATCGCGCCGCTGTGGTGTCTGGACAAAGGCGGCATCCTATCGGCTATTGATGCGGAACTAGCACGCCGCAACTCGCGGCAGGGAAGCCGGTATCGTCCATAATCGGCCATGACACACGATTGGCCGTGCTACATTATTGAGCGTGATTTTCCAGGACGTGCCGAATGATGATTTTTTGCCGGTCGCTCGAAAGCGGGAAGAGAGTGTTTCTTTTTTGGAGTGCGGTAGCCATGCTACCGCTTTGATCTGGTCCGTGGTGCTGGAGGCAACGTTTGGCTGAGCCGTCTGTGACTAAAGCAAAGCGGCAGCATGGCTGCCGCAGTCCAAAATAAAGGAGATTTTACGGATGAGCAGGTCGTTTGCCGTAATCGCGTGTCTATTCTGGATCATCGGACAGCGACTGGGCGCTAAAAAGTCCCGCTCCCGCTGGCCAATTTGCCGGCGCGGACAGTCGGGGCGGCTGTCTGTGGGAATTACCGGTTTCCAGCAGGCACGGCGGACAGACCTTTTGGAGAAAGACCTTGGCGAACTGGAAATCGCCGACGGCCGGGTTGTGCTTGATTTGCCCGGCCGCGGCTTTGCCGGATTGCACTTGCTGCCGTGAGCCGCAGCCTGCATTGCCGCAGAAGGAGGAGATCAATGAAACGAAGACGTGTGATCCTGCCATTGCTGATCCTGTATGCGGCGGCTTTGTGCGCCGCAGGTGAAGAAAGCAAGATTCCGCGCATCGCCGTGCTCAGCTACAATATCCATCATGGCGAAGGAATGGACGGGAAGATCAATCTGCCGCGGATTGCCGGGGTCATTCGCTCGGTCGCGCCCGACCTGGCGGCCGTTCAGGAAGTGGACCGAAAAACCCAGCGCTCAGGCGGCGTGGACCAGGCCGCGACACTTGCCCGACTCACGGGAATGGAAATGGTCTTTGGCCGCACGATTGACTACCAGGGTGGCCAATACGGCAATATGATCCTATCGCGGCTGAACATTCGCGCCTCCGCCAATCATCCGCTGCCGTTCACCCAGGGGCGCGAACCGCGAGCCGTTCTGCGCGCCGAGGTGCTGTGGCCGGACGGCGAGGCCGCACCGCTCGATCCCGAGGGCATTGTGCTTTACGCCACGCATTTTGATCACACGCCGGATTCGACCGATCGGTTGGCAGCAGCCGCAGAAATCGAAAGACTGGCAAAAGCCGACGGCGACCGTCCCGCGCTCCTGGCCGGCGATTTGAACACCACGCCCGGCAGTCCGACGTTGGCCGTCCTGACGCGCCTGTGGACCATTGCCGAAACGGGCCGGCCGCTTTTTACCACGCCGGTGAAGCGTCCCCAGCGCCAGATTGATTTCATTCTGTATCGTCCGAAGAGCCGCTGGCGCGTGCTCGAGGTGCGTGTTCTCGACGAGGCCGAGGCATCCGATCACCGCGCCATTCTGGCCGTGCTCGAACTCCTGCCCAAATGACAGAGTTTTGGAAAATCGCAGACGGCCGCGGAATTCCTTTTTACCGCTGCATCAAGGCTCGGTCAGTTTGGGGGGCTGATCGCCGTTATTGGGCGCGGCCAGAATTTGCCGCAGGCGCTTGACGTTCTCCACGACCTCGCCGTTGCGAAAGACTGTCGTGCCCATGACGAGAACTTCGGCGCCTGCGGCGGCGACCAGGCGGATGTTGGATTCATTGATGCCGCCGTCGGCCTGAATGAGGAACTGGAGTTTTTCCAGTTCGCGCAAGTGTTTCAACTCGCGAATCTTGCCCAGTGTGCGCGGCAGCAATTCCTGCCCGCCAAATCCCGGCTCGACCGTCATGATGAGCACCAGGTCCACCAGCTTGAGGACCGGCATGAGCACCCTGGTCGGTGTGCGCGGGCGGATGGACACGCCGACCCGCACGCGCTGGCGGCGCAAAAAGCGGCACAGCGCAACGGGATCCTTGCAGGCCTCGATGTGAATGGTAACCAGCGACGAGCCGGCGGCGATGAACTCGCGCGCCAGAGGCAAAGGATTCTCCACCATCAGGTGCGTGTCATAAAACAAATCGGGCACCGCTTGTTTGAGACAGCGAAAAACCGGCGGGCCGAGGGTCAGGTTGGGCACAAAATGGCCGTCCATGACGTCCACATGCACCCAGCGACAGCCGGCGCGCTCGACTTTCTTCAACTCGCGTTCGAGGTTGGCGAAATCGCTGGCCAGAATCGAAGGGGCAAAAGTTGCTTCGTTAAGTTTGGCCGGCAGAGTGTGGGACAACCGCCGGCTGCGCGACTCCGGTTTGGGTATATTTTTACTCATGGCAAAACCCTGTCGGGCGATAAAATAAAAAAGATGTAAGAATGAATTGCCCGCGGCATCGCCCCGGCATTGATCGAACAGGCAGGACGGTCTGCAAAGGGCTGTCAGACCAGGGACTGGGAACTGGCGGATGAAAGACGCGCGATGGAAACGAGGCAATATCCCACCCTGCCGAAACGACGCGTGCCGCGATACCTACCAAAGCACAGTGAAGCATTGCAAGCGGGAAGTGCAAGAAAAAATGCCCCCAGCCGATTTTTCAGACCGCTCCGGAAATCAGAAAAGGGGCTCCTCTGGCGAAAGCCATCTTCTAAAAGGAATGCCCTGCCCAACGTCCGAAAGAATTTGCGGCTGAAGCGGAAGAGGATGCGGCCGGAGTAGAAGCCGACCCCTCCACTCGGCCCCGCAAGGAGATACGCGCCAGAGCAAAGACTGTATGCGATACACGGAAATTTGAAATACAGACAAGTCGCGCTCTGCGCTTGTATGGAAAAAAAACGGGGCGAGAACATTTTGCGTTCTCACCCCACACTCGCCGGTCGGGCCGTCCGGGCAGGCGGCCCGACCGGGTACATGACCACGAAAGGAGACTAGAAACACGTGGTCATCGGTAAAGTTCCCAATGCTGCGCACCCAAGGTGAACGGCACATAGGCCTTGATAGCCAGAATGGGCCGATTGGCCACCGTACCACTGTTCCGCGAGGTGAAATTGCACACCCCCGGCGTCCAACCCCAATGATTCGGGATCGTCGCAGTGGTATTGGACGCTTCCTGTGACAACCGCATTCCGTTGTTGCTGGAAGGGAAAGCCACCCACTTTGTGGCCATTTGCGTTACATCCCACACCAGCCAAGTACCGATTGTGTTGGTGGTAGCATCGGCGCTGGATTCCGGCATATCTTGGTCGAGAGCTCCGCCGCGCAAGCCGCCACCCGCCCATGGCGATTCGGCTGCGCGCGCCCAATACCACGAAGCCTCGCCTTTGTTGGCATACGTGCCGTCGGCATTTGTTATGCCGCGCCCTTCACCCCAAGCCTTGTTGACTTTCGCCACATAAATCTTGTGGACCGTTCCGCTGGTATCCCCAGGAACGCCTGCGCCGATAGCGCGTCGGTTGTATTGGTGATACAACATGAGCTTGGCGCTGAACACCGTCGCGGCCGGGGAGATCAGAGCGGTGTTGAACTTGAGCAGGATGGTCTTCTGATCATCGGGCCAGTAAGAAGTGCCCCAATCGCCTTCCTCGATGGTGGCATACCAACCATTATTCATGCCGAATCCGTTGGCATAGCCACCTGTCCGCGACCGATACATGATAATGTGGCAGTCCTCTGTTCCATTGTAGCTTGGGTCGGGGAACCGGCCTTGCTGGAAAGTGGTCACCAGGTAGGCCTGCGCTATATTGACGTCTCCGACGTTGAACTGGAAGCTGTTGGTCTGATCCGCGACCACGCCCGTGCCCCAGATCGCCGGAGCGATCTCGTCCACGCTGGGCGGGGTCAGCTGGTAGGTCAGCGTCGTGTCGGCCGAGAAGTTCGCCAGCGTCCACGTGATCGTCGTGCCGTTGATCGCGCCACCATGGCTGGCCGACGCCACCGTCCAGCCGGCCGGAGCCACCTCGCGGACCGTAACCACCGCCGGCGCACCGCCGCCGTGCTTCAGGAAAATCCGCCCCTGAATGCCCTGCGACGTGTACCGATCCGGATACAGCGGATGCGGCCCCAACACACTGCGGTTCGCATACTCCACCGAGATGCCCTGCGTCAGCACCACGTTGGTGAACTCCGCCGTCACCGATGTCCGGTTGTCGTGGCTGGTCACGGCCAGACAGGCCAGAACCGGCGCCGTGGTCAACTCCGTCACCGTAACCCATCCCTGTCGGTGCGGCACCCAAACGCCACCATACATCTGCTGCGCCTGGATGATGTTGCCGCGGCGAATCAACCGAATGGGCAGCCACTGCGGCGGCGTCGTGCAAAAATCATCCTGCTGCGTACGGTCGCGGAAGGCCGAACTGCTCATGCCGCCCCATGCCGTCGGCCGCCACTGCGTGATGAAGTCGCCGTCGGCTCCGGCCGTCGCCACAAAGTAGTAGTTCCGAATGCCCGAATCTCCGTGGCACGCACCGGCCGAAAGCGAATTCCGCACCATCACCAGCGCCTTGCACCAGTTCGTCCCGTCCGTCCGATACGGATTCGCACCAAACGCCCCGTTCAACCCCGGCATACTGGTCCACTTGATGTCGGCCTTGAGAATGAAGTTGCCCGACACCCGCTTGGCCAGAAGATGCCCGGCGTCGTTGTTGTCCCAGATGTCGTGACCCGAGGCGGTCACCGTATAAACGCCTCCGGCAAACGAACTGCGGCCAAGAAGCGCAGGGTCGCCGGCCCGGTGCATCGGATACAACGGATCCGGCGGACGCGTGGCACTGTACGAAGTGCCAAAAATCGCCCCCGCTCCGTAGTCGCCGCGCCAGTCGAATATCCCCAGCGGCCCGTCATGCGGCCCGTAGATCATCGGGTCGCGCGTTCCCCCCGCCGCCTGTCCGGCGCCAATGACCCGGCGAATGTCCGACTCCACCGTCCCGGTGCATACACCGTCGGCCGTCGAACCGACCGGCGGCGTTACGGTGTAGCGCAAAAATGCCACGTTCGTGGTCAGGTGGTTCATCGCACCCACATCCCAACGGATATAACTGCCCGTGTAGCCGTCGGCCGTGGTCGTCGTCAGAACCTGCGCCGACCCCAGCGTCGTGGTCGTAATGCTGATCGCCCAGCCTTTCGGCGGAAATTCCCGCACCACCGGCGACGGATGACCCGACGCGGTCGTCACCCGCACGTCCACATGGACGGGCTGACCCGCTGTGTAGGCCAAATACTGGTTCACGATCCGATACGCCGTCGCGGCATTCGACGGCGTCGGAGGTAGCGGATACGCGAAGCCCGCGGGATTTGTATCCCATCGAATTTCGTTCTCCAAAATGCCGCCTGCCGGTGCGGCGCCGCTGGGAGGATTGCCTGTCATAGTGCCCCGCTGGAACCGGCAACGGAACGCATGGCCGCCGCCACCGTTGAAAATCTTCACGCACACCAGATGTTTTCCCGGCGTCAAGGTAAAGGCTGCCGAGGCGTTTTGAACGCCATTGTCATTGGAATTTACCCCGCGGCTGACATTGTTGATATAACGCTCGATCCCATCCACCAATACTTGGATGGAATCATCCGAGGCAATCCCGATGTTCACCGTCAAATCTGCACCCGTGATATTTTCGGCATAGGCGAAAAAATAGGTCATGGTGTGGTCTAGACGAACGTTGCCCTGAAAATTTATGTCACTGTAGTTGTCGCCCTGGTCGAAAACACAATCGGGCCAGTTCATGCCGTTTCCGCCGCGGACATCAATTAGGGCTTTATTGCCTGGTGCTGAATACGTAAAGACCGTGGGGACATCCTTGCCATTGGCAATGGTGCGCCATACGAACGAGAAACTGCCAGCAATGGTATAGTTTGTGTTCACAACCATTCCATCTGTGGGGATTATGTTTCTCTCTGTCACCACGCCATCGGTCAAGTAGTCCAGACGAAGGCTGGCGTTGCCGGGGTTTGCGCCTGTGTTATCCCGGTAGTAGGGCCCCAGCACCAGCCAGTCTTGGTTGAAGCCGTATGTGTTGACGCGCGCATAGGCCGATCCGGATATAGACACACACGCGGCTATCGCTAGCAACACGGCTCCACCGGTCGTTTTTTTGCATTTTTGAATCATTGGAATCTCCTTTCATGTTTTGCGTTTTTGTCGAAGAACCGCCACCTCGGTTCTTACGTTTCGCCGGGACCAATTCTGAGCTGTGCGGTCCTCGTGCGAACTAAACTGGGATTCTTGGTTTCCTCCTTTCTTTCTGGAATGGTTAATGGCCGCGCCGCCTGCCGTGGGTAAAGGAATGCGCTGGACAACAAAGCTTGCACTCCTTTGTTTCCTCCCCCGATTGTCATTTCTCCCCCCTTTCGCGAAGAAATATGGCCGGCAGCGAGGTCAGCAAACGCCACCAACTTCATCTTCCCATCGGCGAGCGGTGGAAAAGACAAAAGTTATAGTTTTTTCGCTACATTGAAATACTTTGGGCGCCCACACTGTAGCAGGTCATGTGGGGCTGTTGCTGGAATTCTTTGATGGTCTCTGCACTGATGTCGAATCGCCTGGAATTCCGGCTATTGTCTCAGGCACCCTGCGCTTTCCTGAAGACCCACAACCTCATCCTGGCTTTTCGCGCGAAACACACACCCTAGCGCGATGTGCGGAATTGGGGATACCCATGATGCGGAGGATTGACACGAAATTCGTGATGCAGAGACACGAAGGCGAGCACTTGTTGAAAGGTCAAACGATGTTTGTCCGGATATCCCGCAATTCTTTGATATTATGTTTGTTGCGCCGACCTCCTTTCCTTCTAGGACTAGCACATCCTGTAGGACAGGCCTCATAAATCGGTGCGAATTAAGGAGTTGCAGAGTTCGTGCGCTGTGCGAGAAGATGGGGCCAAGAAGCCGTTGGTTGCCGCTCAACGAGAAGCGGCCAGGGAAAAACTACAGACCCTGCATCTTTTTTGAATTGCCCCGCGAGGGGGGTTCTGATATGGTTTGCACACTTTTGACGGGAAGTCATGACAGGAGATCTCCAATGAAGTACGTGCGCCATTGCATCCTGCTCGGCTGGGTCTGCGTCCTGTTTTTAGTGCCAGACGCTCGCGGCGGGGAACCGCCCAGGATCGTTCAACCGAAGGGGGTGTCCGCCCAGCCGGGACCGAAGTTGGTTTCACCCAAGACCGCCGGCTCCAAGCAGCCGTCCAAAAAAGCGCCGGCGAACGGGGCTCCGATGGTTGCCGCACCAAAGGCCGCTCCCAAAGGGCCCGCGAAAATAGTCCAGCCCGCTCCGCCTTCCGACGTTTTGCGGAAACGCGCTCTGGCCGGCCCGCTCCGCGACCATCCGGAGATCGTCTTTGCCGTCCGCGCGAAATACAACGACGGGCATTGGTATGCCAACATCGGTTACTACTGCGATGACGAATCGTTAAAGGCGTATGCGGGCAACGGCGCGGGCGACGTCGGCAAGCTATGCAAACTGAATCTACGCACGGGCGACGTATCGGTTCTTCTCGACGCAAAAACCGGTTCGATCCGCGATCCGCAGGTGCACTACGACGGGAAAAAAATCCTTTTCGCCTGGCGCAAGGAAGGAACCGACTATTACAACCTTTACGAAATCAATACCGACGGTTCCGGACTGAGGCAGATCACTTCCGGTCCTTACGACGACTTCGAGCCGACCTATCTGCCCGACGGCGATATCCTGTTTGTCTCCACCCGCTGCAACCGCTGGGTCAATTGCTGGAAAACGCAAGTGGCGATCATGTTTCGCTGTGGCCCCAACGGCGAAAACATCCACGCGGTCTCGGCCAATACGGAGCACGACAACACGCCGTGGATGCTCCCGGACGGCCGCGTCCTTTACACGCGCTGGGAATATGTGGACCGCAGCCAGGTCGAGTTTCATCACCTTTGGGTCATGAATCCCGACGGCACGAATCACATGGTCTTCTACGGCAATATGCATCCCAAGATCGTCATGATAGACGCCAAGCCGATTCCGGGGACCAACAAAGTCGTCGCCTCGTTTTCGCCCGGCCACGGGATCAACGAGCACGCGGGTATCGTGACCATCGTGTCGCCCGACAAAGGCCCGGATGATCTCACGGCGGCGCAGCCGCTGCATAAGAATCGGTTCCGCGACCCGTATGCTCTGTCGGAAGACCTCTTCCTTGTGGCCATGAACAACCAAATTCTTCTGCTGGACAGCCAAGGCACGCTCGAGCCGATTTATACCCATAAAGGCGACGAGGGGCAGCTTCACGAGCCGCGTCCGATCCAGCCGCGGCCGCGAGAGCCAATCCTCCCGCGGCGCGCCAATCCGGCCAAACCAGTCGGCCACTACGTCCTGTCGGACATTTACAACAGCCGCAATCTGGCGGGCGTTCATCGCGGCGAAATCAAGAAGCTTCTTGTGCTGGAGACGCTGCCCAAGCAGGTCAACTTCAGCGGGGGCCCCGACCTGCTGAGCTGGTTGGGCACGTTTTCGCTCGAACGTGTTCTTGGCACCGTCCCCGTCGAGCCCGACGGGTCGGCCTACTTCGAAGTACCGCCCGGACGGCAGCTGTTTTTCGTGGCGCTGGACGAGAAGGACCTATCGGTCAAGCGCATGCACAGTTTTACCAGTCTCATGCCGGGCGAAGTGATGAGCTGCGTCGGCTGCCATGAAGAGCGGCAGAAGACGCCTGAACAGCGCGGCGTGAACGTGCTTCAGGCGTTGCAGCGTCCGCCCAGCCGCATCCAGCCCTTCGAGGGTTTCCCCGATGTGATTGATTTCAGCCGCGACATTCAGCCGATCCTCGATGCCCATTGCGTTCGTTGCCACGACTACAGCCGTCGGGAGGGCAAGGTCGTTCTGGCCGGCGATCTCGGTCCGCACTGGTCCCACAGCTACTACAATCTTCTGGCGTTCCGCCTTGTGGCCGACGGACGAAACGGCCTGGGCAACTATCCCCCGCGCACCATCGGCAGTTCCGCAAGCCGTCTGCTGAAACTGGTGGACGGCAGTCACTACGGGGCCAAAGTCTCCGAGCGCGAGTGGCGAATGTTGTGGCTGTGGATCGAAAGCGGCGCGACCTATGCGGGCAGCTACGCGGCCCTGCGCAACGAAGATGAAATGGCCATGGCCGGCCGAGCGTATGGCCAAGCCTGGGGCGGGTGCAATGGGGTGTTGCGGCGGCGCTGCGCCCAATGCCATGCCATCGGCGGCCCGGCAGAGGCCGACAAGTTGCCCCTGCCCTATTCGCCCGAGCGCCTGAGCCAACGGCCCGGCATCACATGGCCCGTTGCGGTGCATGAGCGCGTGGTTTTTGAAAACGATCCCATTGCGCGGTTCGGTTCACATATCCTGTTTAATTTTACGCGGCCCGAATATTCGCCGATCGTGCTCGGCCCGCTGGCCAAAGAAGCCGGCGGCTACGGCAGCTGCGGCGAAGTATTCCAGGACAAAAACGACCCGGACTACAAAACGATGGTGGACGCCATCGCCCGCGGCAAGGCGGTGTGGAATGGCTATGCCCGCTACGGCTCGCCGGATTTCCGCCCCAACCGCCAATATGTGCGCGAAATGAAGCGGTTTGGCATTCTGCCGCCGACGTTTGATCCGGCGAAAGACCCGATCCATATCTTCGAGGCCGATCAACTCTATTGGCGATCCTTCTGGCACAAGCCCGCCTCTGCAGGAGGCGAATAGGCCGCTTTCCCGCGGTGACCACATGAGAGCAGCGAGGGTATGCGCGTGGAAAAGACAGTCGTTTTTGGTGTGGCGATTGCGATGGCCTTCTCGGTGCTTGCGCGAAAAGCAGGGTGCGAACCGCCTTATCCGCCAAGTTCCATTGTCCAAAGCGCAACATTCGACTCGACCCCAACGATCATCCGCAGGGCTGTCGGCAGCGACAACTGGCCGATCACATGGTGCGATGACGATTCGCTCTTTACGTCGTATGGCGACGGGAGCGGATTCGAGCCGCGGCTGAAAGAAAAACTCAGCCAAGGGTTTGCGCGCATCACGGGCATGCCGCCGGCGTTCGAGGCGGTCAATATTCGTTCGCCCAGCGGCGAAACCCAAGGCGACGGCCCCAAGGGTGCCAAAGCCAGCGGGATGCTGATGGTGGACGGCAGGCTGTATATGTGGGTGCGGAACACCGGCAACTCGCAGCTGGTGTGGTCGAAAGACCGTGGCGCCACTTGGACGTGGGGCTTCAAGTTCACCGAGAGTTTCGGCTGTCCGGCGTTTCTGAATTATGGGAAAAACTATGAAGGCGCGCGCGACAGCTTTGTCTATACCTATTCCTCCGACGGCCCCAGCGCCTACGTGTCTTACGACACCGTCGTGCTGGCCCGCGTTCCCAAAGACAAAATCACGCAGCGTGCTGCTTACGAGTTCTTTGCAGGAGAGAAGGGCGGCGAAGCGGTGTGGTCGAACGACATCGCCGCCCGCCAGGCCATCTTTCGCTATCCGGGCAATTGCCAGCGCCTCGATGTGATCTATCATCCCGTGTTTCGGCGCTACTGGCTGATTCTCGGCTACAATCACGAAAGCGGCTGGGGGATTTATGACGCACCGAAGCCATGGGGGCCGTGGACGACGGTCTTTCACACCGACCGCTGGGATATTCGCGGCACGCACGGTTACCGTTTCCCAACCAAATGGATCAGCGGGGATGGAAAGACGCTGTGGTTGATCTTTTCCGGCGGGGTGAAATACGGCTACGATGCTTTTTGCTTGCGCCGTCTGACCCTGACAACTGCTTCAGGTGCAACCCAATAGGCTTGCGATGCAAAAAATCCGCCCCGAGAGAATGGGGAGCGGCCGGACTCCGGGAGACCAAGCCATGAAACACCTTTCGCTTCGCCGCACACAGGCTCGACCTTTGCCTTGCGGAAAAATTCAGCCGCGCCCGCTTGCCCCGTTTGCAACCCGACTGCTTCTCTTTGCATTGATAGCTCTTCTCTCCGATCGGCCTGGTGCCGCCGAATCCTGGCTGAGTTTGGATGTAGGCCAGACCGTCGCCGGCGGCACCGCGATCAATGCCAACACCACGTTCACTGTCACGGGCGGCGGGGACATCGGCGGTACCCGCGACAGTTTTCGCTTTGTCTATCTGCGCGCAAAGGGCGATTGCGAGATTACTGCCCGGCTTGTTGTCCAAACAGCGACGCCTCCGGCGGCTCTCTCTTCCGAGGCGAAGGCCGGCATCATGATTCGGCAAAGCCTCTCGTCGGCCACGCTGTATGCAGCCCTGCTGCGAACGCCCGCCGGCCGCGTTTATTTTCAATGGCGGCTGACCCCGCAAGGCAGGACGGCCGCGCGCTCCGACCGCGCCGCTGGGCTGCCGTGCTGGCTTCGCTTGCGGCGAAATGGCCAAACGTTTTCCGCCTATTACGCCCGCGAGACCGCCGGACGCCCCGCCGCATGGACCAAAGTGGGCGGCGATGTGGTGATCACGATGAGCAATCCGCTCCTCGTGGGAATGTGCGTTTCCAACCGCGTTGCCGACACGCCAGGCACGGCGGTTTTCGACCATGTAGTCGCAGCGGGAGCCTTTCGTCCGGGCGCCGGTCTGATTCTGGGCCACGGGCCGAGTCCCGACGACTACGCGTTGCCGCATGCCCCCGTAGCGTTGCTGCGGCAACGCACTCTCCTTATCGCTTTCCTGTGGTAGGAATTGGACGTGTCGTGAGGCGGTTCCGGGTGCACTGCACACGGCTATGTCTATACACTTTCCACCATGACCGTGTCGCCGTCAAGCCGTACCGGATACACTTTCATCACGCAATCGGGGTTGGCCGAGCAAATGCCAGTCTTCAAATCCAGCTCCCAGCCGTGCCATGGACAGAGCACTTTTCCTTCGTCGGCGATCACCGCGACCGGCTGGACGTGGTGGCCGCCGGGACCACATCGGCCTTCGAAGGCATGAAACTCGCCTTCCAGATTGATTACAGTCAGGTGCGCGCCGTCGGAGAGCGTCACGACGCGGCAGGTATTGATCGGAAAATCCTCGATTGTTCCCAGTCGCACGGTTTTCATCTGTTCCTTCCCCCTCTGCGGAAGCAGCCCTCATACTCTGCGTGAGGTGCTCCCCGCTTGCATGGCATGCAATTGCCCGCACCACATCGCCGCAATGCGGCGCTAAGCGCCGGGCTTGAATTCGGCCAGCTCGCGATATTCCGAATCGAGCACGCCAGCCTCGAGCCCTTTCCCGGTTGTCTTGCGCAGATAGTGATCGATCGCGCGGCGCAACGCCTGCTCGGCCAGCACCGAGCAATGCACCTTGGCTTCTGGCAATCCGCCCAAGGCCTCGACGACCGATTGATTCGTCACCGCCAGGGCCTCTTCGATCGTCTTGCCTTTGATCATCTCGGTCGCCATCGAGGATGAGGCAATGGCAGCGCAGCAGCCAAAGGTCAAAAACTTTATATCAACAATCCGACCGTCAACGACCTTGATGGTGATTTTCATCAGATCGCCGCACAGTGGACTGCCCACCTGTCCCACGCCGTCGGCGTTGGGAATTTCGCCCACGTTCCGCGGGTTCATGAAGTGGTCCATCACAATCCGGCTGTAAGGGTTTCCGACCATGACAGTCTCCGCGCTGGTTCGAAACCATAGCGCGCCCGCGCCGGCCGCTGCAACTGGAAAGAATATGCCGATAAAGCGCGGACTGTGCCCTCAGCGGTCGGCGGAGATGGTTTCGGCCAACAGGGCAGGAAAAAACAAATTGCCTTTCTGCGGCGGGGTATGCTAGCGGTAACTCCCGAAAAGGGAGGTGAACGCCACAATGATTGCCAAAATTGCAGGCGTGATTATGGCTGTGGTCGGCGGCTGGTATGCACACAGCTTTGTGGTCCAATATTTTGAAAGCAGCGGCGGCGCCAGCGAGTATTGGAGCGAACAAGGCACGATTTTTGTCACGATTCTTTTGACGATTGTGGGCGCCGCCGTTAGCGGTGTGGTTACCTATTACATTTTGAATTTCTTCCGGCGGTTTGATTGATTGTCGCTGCGAGAGGCTCGGCGAAAAATAAGATCTGTGGAGTTCCTATCTGCCGAGCCCCTACAATCGCCGCAGGTGGAACCCGCCATCCACGTTGATGACCTCGCCGGTCGAATAGGGCAGAGAACCTTCCGCGATGGCCGCTGCGGCGCGGGCAATGTCCTCAGGTTCGCCCCACCGACGGATCGGCAGCAAGCCTTCGGCAATGAGTTTGTCATATTTTTCGCGCACCGCCGCTGTCATGTCGGTGCGAATAATGCCGGGTCGGATTTCATAGACGCCGATGCCGAATTCCGCGAGACGGTCGGCATAGAGTTTGGTCATCATGCTGACGCCGGCTTTTGAGACGCAGTATTCGCCGCGCGCGGGCGAGGACGTGTAGGAAGAGATCGAGGCGATATTAATAATGCGCGGATGATAGTCGGACTGAGTTTGTTTGATTTCCACCATCCAGCGCGCGATCAGCTGGGTCAGAAAATAGGGCCCTTTCAGATTGACGGCGAGGACTTCATCGAAGCTCTCCTCGGTCGCTTCGAGCAAGTCGAGCCGTTTGCGCGGCGCAATGCCGGCATTGTTGACCAGGAGATCGAGCCGGCCAAAGCGGGCGCGAACCTGCTCGACAAGAGCGGCGCGGTCGGCGCGTTGGCTGATATCAGCCCGCACATAATAGGCGTCGCCGGGCAGGCCGGCAAACTCTGCCAGCGACGCTGCAGCCGCGTCGGGCGGAATGATGTCGTTGAGGGCCACATCGAATCTCCGACGGGCCAGCTCCAGGGCGATGGCTTTGCCGATCCCTCGGGCCGACCCTGTGACCAACGCAGTTCGCCTGGATGACATATCGCGCCTCCCTTTCTAAAATCAGGACGCGGCCGCTCCGGAATTTTCCGCTGCAAGGAGGGCGACCGGTTCTCGTAACTCCCAATTTTCCCGTCGGTCTCCTTGCATGGATTGCCGACCCATGAGCGGCCGCGTGTGCTGGACGTTGACCGAAACGCCGGCTCTACTTCTTGGGATTGGGCAACGAAATCCCGAAGGGTTCTTCGAGCATTTCGTGGGGACTGGGGATCACGTGAACGGAAACGAGTTCGCCGATTTTTCGGGCTGCCGCAGCGCCGGCATCGGTGGCCGCTTTGCACGCCGCGACATCGCCGCGCACCAGCGCCGTGACATACCCGCCGCCGATCTGCTTGTAGCCGACCAGCTGCACATTCGCCGCCTTGACCATGGCATCCGCCGCCTCAATCAAGGCAATCAATCCGCGTGTTTCGATCATTCCCAACGCAACTCTCATCGTTGTCCTCCAAGAGGAAATATCAAAATTCGACGACCAGAGTTTCAGAGACTGGTTTTCGGATTTCAAGCTTCAAATTATGCGTTTTTTTGCAAACATCTCGTGGTACTTAGGCGTTCCGTTCTTCTTGATTTTGACATGTCGGAGCCGGAAAGAATACCTGTCGCACAAACGATCTGCGGGGGTTTTCAGGAATGATGAGCACATGCGGCCGCCACTGCAGCCCTTCGGCTCCGCGTCCGCTTCGAGTCCTTTCGATCTGGCACGGTGCCGTGCGCGCGCTCAATCGCGAGCGCTACGATGCGCTGGCTGAGAGCGGCGATTTGGAACTGACCGTCCTCGCCCCGAAGCGCTGGTCGGCAGCGATGCCTCGCCCGCTCGACCTCGAACCGGGCGGAAATCAGCGCTATCGGCTGATCGCGGCGTCGGCATGGCTGCGCCGCCATGCCGCGTTTCATTTCTATCCGCGCCTGATTTCGATCCTCGCGCAAATCCGACCGGATATTCTAGACCTTTACGAAGAACCTTACACCTTCATCGCGTGGGCCGCCGCGTGGTGGCGCAACCAGTTCGCGCCCGGAACACGCCTGGTCTTCACGGCCTGTCAGAACATCGCCAAGCGCTATCCGCCGCCCTTTCGCCAGATGGAACGCTACGTGCTGCAATCGGCAGACGCGGCCATGGCGCTCAACCGCGAGGCCGTCGGCGTTTTCCGGGCCAAAGGCTACGACGGCCCGTTCGAGGTGGTGCCGACCGGCATTGATCCAGCGCGGCTGCGCCGCGTGGACGCCGGCGACCTCCGGCGCCGTCTCGGTCTGACGCGCCCGACGGTCGGCTATCTCGGACGCCTGGTGGAAGAGAAAGGCGTGGCCGTCCTGCTCGACGCCGTTGCGGTTGCCAACGACGGCAGTTTTCAACTGCTGATTGTCGGCGACGGGCCGGAAAAGACAGCGCTCCTACGCCGCGCCGAAGACCTTCGCATCGCCGAACACATCGTGTGGGCCGATAGCATCGGTTCGGAATCCGTCGTGCGGTATCTCAGCGCGATGGACGTGCTCGTTCTTCCATCGCTGACCCGTCCGCACTGGAAAGAGCAGCTGGGCCGGGTTCTCATCGAGGCGATGGCCTGCCAGACCGCTGTTGTCGGGTCAAATTCCGGCGCGATTCCCGAGGTTGTCGGGGATGCCGGTTTGATCTTTCCGGAGGGCAACGCGCGTGAGTTGCGTGCGGCGCTCGACCGTCTTGTGAGCAATGCGGCGTTGCGCCGCGACTTGGCTGTGCGCGGCCGCCGTCGCGCCGAAGCCGAGTTCAACTGGGCAACAATCGCCGAGCGCATCCGCGCCGTCTGGACAGCGGCTCGCCAACGCCCGCCGCTCGAACTCCGCCGCCGCGGAGAATCACTTTAGTCGGTTTCCAGGAAGAGAGCGTTTCTTTTTTGGACTGCGGTAGCCATGCTACCGCTTTGCTTTAGTCACAGATCTTCCCACCAAACGTGGCCATGAGCGCCACGGACCAGAACAAAGCGGCAGCATGGCTGCCGCAGTCCAAAGCTTAGTTATGAACGCGGAACGGACGGGCCGCCCTGCCGCCAGAACGGCCGAAACCCGGTTTCTAGGAAGAGTTTCTGGGAAGAGAGCTGTTCTTTTTTGGACTGCGGTAGCCATGCTGCCGCTTTGCTTTAGTCGCAGATCTTCCCACCAAACGTGGCCGTGAGCGCCGCGGACCAGAACAAAGCGGCAGCATGGCTGCCGCAGTCCAAAGCTGGGCGATGGAGGGAGATATGCTCAAAGTCGTCGTAGTGCGTTTTTGGCCTTGACGTGGCTGCAAAGTTTTTATAAGTATAAATTAATCGCTGCGTAGTCTCGCCGTGATTGTTTCTTCTTTTGGTCCACCGAACACGCACTTTTTGCACTGCCGCTTTCAACCCGGGGATAGGTTTCATCGGCCATTGCCGTGCATCGAGAGTGGTCGCGGCGGCCGCACATTCAATAGGGGAGGGTTTCATGTTTAGCCCAAAATCAACCCGCCGAGTAAGTGCTCCAGTCCTTGTGCTGGCGGTCATTGCGCTGGCGCTCGGTTCGTTCGCCGCGGCTTTGGACGTCGGCGGTGCGCTCGATCGCGCAAAGCGAACCGCCCAGCAGGCCAAAGACGCCGCGGAATCGGCTGCGCGTGTCGGCGCCGCGATTGCGGTTCCGTCGGGCGCCGCTACGTATCTGCGGCAGATCGATCAGAAACTCGAAAAAATGGACCGCATGATGGGCGAGGATGCCGCCCGCTATGACAAGGACTATCGCGTGAAGGAATCCGAGGCGTTGCTGAAAGGCGCCAGGGACGACCTCGCCACCATCGAAAATCGCTATGGTGCAAAGATGGGCAAGGATCATCCCGAACTGGTTTCACGCCGCGACCGGATCGCCGCAGCCGAGAAGAAACTCGAAACGTTCAAAGGCACCATGGGCGCCGCTATTCAGAAGGAAAAGGACGCGCGCGAGGCCAGGAGCAAAGAGGAAGAGGCGGCGTACGCTGCTCAGAAGGAAAGGCAAGCCCGGGAGGCTGCCGAACGCGAGGCCGAGGCAATGCGGCCGCAGGCCGAACCCGCTGCCGCCGGAAAAGTCCTCTTCTCCAGGTCGCCCATTGATCCGGCCAAGCCCGCCAATCTCACCGCCAGCTTCAAGGCCGGCGACACCATCTATGGCCTGATTCAGGCCGACAAGACCTGGCGCGAACTCTACAACGCCCAGGGCAAATCGGAAGTCGGCATCATGATCGTCATGGCCATCGGCAAAAATGAGACGTATCAATACATCACCTTGAAAAACGCCAAATACATTGACACCAACCAGCTGGTGCTTGACATTGCACCGGCGCCCGACAAGATGACAGCCTATAAGGACCCGGAGATCGTGTTTGGCGAAGGCAAAGGCAATCGCAAGATCGGCCCGATCGCGTTCACCTATGAGCTGGCGCAGTTGCCGGCCGGCAAACACACCGTCCAGTTCTATGTCCGCGACTTCGGCAAGCGGCATGCCGCGGGCCAGCTGGAAATCGAGGGCGCCGACTTTAAATTCTACGCCGACCTCCACGAAAAGGTCAAAGCCCTTGCCGACGCTTCGGCCATCATGCCGCCCGTCGGCATGGTCAACAAGGCGCTCGAGGCCGAAATGCTCGCGTTGCTCAAAAATGCCGGCTGGCCGCCCGTTCTGCGTCTGGTGATCCGCGACAAAGACTGGTGGCTCAACCGCGTGGCCGGCGGCAACAGCCCGGTCAGCAGCCGCCACATCAACGCTGCCGTGGCCGCAAAAGGACCGGACGGCAAGTGCTATTATCGAATGGTGGTTTTCGAGCAACCGATGACGCTGGCCGGCTGGGGCAAGCTCGAAATCACGCGGCAGGGCGATCCGAAGCCGATTGCCGAAGAAAACATCTATAAATAAAGAAACGGCCGCCCCTCGAATTGTACTGCCCCGCCAGTTGGGGTAGGGGAGCACCGCGGGTGTTGTGAAGTCGCTTTGCGAACCTGTCGGCGCGCCCCTAGGATAGTCGCTTTTCCGGACGGCGAGGGGCCAGAAAATCCCCTCTGAAGCGCGAACTACGGCGATCGCGGGTGACGCTCAAACGGATTTGCCGACAGGCCAGCTTGGGGCTCTATCCGAAATTGTAATGCTTGCGGACCTTCCTGGCCACGATCCACGTGCACGAGAGACCTTTGGGAAAGACAACCAGGTCGCCGGCACCGAAGTGGACGCTCCCTTCCGGGGTTTTTACTGTTACATCGCCTTCGAGAATATAGCAGGTTTCGCGATCGTCGTAATACCAGTCGAAGGTCGAAGGCTCGCACGTCCAAATCGGCCAGCTGCTGACGCCAAGCGAGTCGAGTTCTTCTTGCGTGGGTTTGCGGATGAGAATGTCCATGGGTTTGCTCCTTTGGCTGGGTTTATTTTTGAAAAATAGTTCCCCTTTTTATGCGAAGCCTTTTTCTACCATAGAAGTATATGCCCTCGAAATAGTACCGAAGCTGTCGCAGCCGATAGCCGCGCGCTTCGGGAACCCGCCGCCACCAGCGATACTCGAAGGGAAGAAATTGGGCGAGCATCTGGCGGAACGAGTAATTGTAAGCGACGAAACGGATGCGGTTGCGATAGTAGTAGTGAAAGAACGAAGGGCTGTGCAGCTTGAACGATTGGGATTCGTGATGGTAAACGACGGCGCGCGGAATGTAGAGGATGCGGTATCCGGCGCGCCGCGCCCGCCAACAAAAGTCCACTTCCTCAAAATATCCGGGCCAGTAGTCTTCGTTGAAACCGCTCAGGTGTTCGAGAACATCGCGCCGGACGGCGATCGCGCAGCCGGATGCATAGTCAATTTCGCAGACGGAGTCATACTGGCCCGTGTCCGGCTCGTCCTTTCCGCGATGGCCGGTCATGCCGTTGGGATGAACAATGCCGCCGGCGTGCCAGAGCGTAGGGCGGGCGTCGGGATAGAGAATTTTGCAGCCGCAGACGGCGGCGTCGGGATGGGCCGCGAAAGCCTCGGCAAGTGCTTGGGCGATGTGGCGGTCCACCGTGGTGTCAGGATTCAGAAACAGAATAAAATCGCCGCCGGAAGCGCGCCAGCCGTCGTTGTAGCCGCCCGCGCAGCCGCGATTGGCGCCGTTGGGAATAAGAATATGATAAAGGCCGGTGGCGCGGGCGTTCTCGACCGTTTTGTCTGACGAGGCATTGTCCACAACGATGACCTCGAGGTCGGGGTATCGCACCGCGGCGATGGATTCGAGGCAGGGGCCGATGAAGGATTCGCTGTTAAAGGTGAGAACAACGATGCTGAACTTAGGCGCGGGGCTGGGAGAAGAGCTGGGGGACGGCGTCATTGTCGGTCCGCAAACTGAAGTTTGAACTACGTGTCTTTTCCATCGGTTCGACTTGAAGGACTACCGGCTCTGCATTGTTTCCAGTGCTTGAATATGGCGCCGGACGGCTTCGAGCACGCGCTCCCGGTGCGCTTTATAGTCGCCGGTGAAGCGACAGCCGGCTGCCGAGCGATGGCCGCCGCCGCCGAGTTCCTTCGCCAGCACATTGGCGTCCACGTGACCGCGCGAGCGAAAGCTGGCCCGGCCCGTTCCGTTGCCCATCTGGTGAAACAGCACGGCGACCTCGACGCCGCGAATGCCCCGCATCTGGCTGGCCAGCTGCTCGGGCTGGCATTCGGGACCGCCCAGGCGTTCATACATATCGAGCGAGATTTCTCCCCAGACCAACCGCCCGTCGCATTCGAAATGGAGGTTGCTGAAGACCTCGCCGGTCATGCGGACGGCGTTGGGATGAACGTTCTCGTAGTAGTGCTCGGCGATGTCGTGAGCATTGGCGCCGGCGCGCACGAGGGCGGCTGCGGCCTCGAACGTGCGAGCAGAGGTCTTGCTGTAACGAAAGCAACCGCTGTCGGTAAGAATGGCCAGATACAGACATGCGGCCGTTTCCGGGTCGAGCGCCCCGTCGGCGCCGTCCAGCAGCAGGAAGAGCATTTCGCCGACGGCCGACGCGTCCACGTCCACCCAGTTGATCGCGCCGAAGTCGGTGTTGCCGGCGTGATGATCAATGTTGATGACAAGCCCTTGGGGGCGAACACCGGGAAGAATGCGCGCAAGCGAGCCCGTGTCGAGACAAAACGTAACGTCGGCGTCAAACCCCTCGGGCGGGCGGGACAGGATCTGATCGTAACCGGGAAGAAACGTGTAGTTCGCGATCGTGGGGCCGCCTGCGACGACCGCGGCGGTCTTCCCGCGCCGCCGCAGCCAGTGAAACAAGCCCAGTTCCGACCCGATGCAGTCGCCGTCGAGGTCTTCGTGGCCGCAGATCAGGAAAACCTTGCGGGTGTGAAGAATATGCCGGATCTTCTGGATAACGGGCAAACTCATGAGGATACCCTCTCGCCCGATGGATTGACTGTTGGACTAGCGGCTCTCAAGTCAAATTCGATGGAATTCCAGTTCACACTCTTCCCTGCATAGGCCCATTACCTGGCTGCAGCGACAAAATAATGTCTATATTGCGGAACGAATGGCCTTTGCTATGCTGCCCCGAAGTGTCTTCGCTTTAGGGCGAAGTCCTGGATGCGGCATAGATCTTTTCGTCGAAAGAGTTAGCCGAAATGCATCCACCTTTGTGAAGCATTCCATGTTTGTCACTATAAGGCCGCGTTCGGCGGTAAGGCCGCGTTCGGCGGTCGAAGGTTGTTGGGGAAAGCGGCAGCATGGCTGCCGCAGTCCAAAGCGAAAGCATTTTATTTTGCCCTATTGGAAGTCTGCGGAGCAAAACTTTTGGAGTGCGGCAGCCATGCTGCCGCTTTTCCATATTAGTTCATCGCAAGACAAGCGATTGCCCCGGCTTTTTCGGCTGCCTGAGAATCTTTCATTTCAAGTCAAGATCCAGCCATCTTGCGAAGACTTTTTTGGTTGCGGCCACAGGCCACTTTAGAACCAGACCTTAGCGACTATTAATAGCGGCGGCCGCGGCCGCCGCGGTCTCGGTCGCGTCCGCGGTCGCGATCCGGGGGACCTCCCGAACGCCCATGCGGATGCGCCGCAGGGCGGTGTGATTCGGACGGGCCGCCGCTGCGAGGCCCCGTGCCCGAGGCTCCGTCGGTCTGGCCGGTTTCGAGCGCCTGCCGGCGGCTGAGCCGGATTTTGCCGCTCTGCGGGTCGATGCCGATGACCTTGACCAGGAGGGTGTCGCCCTCGCGGCAGACGTCCTCGACGCGGCCGACGCGGTGGTTTTCGAGCTCGGAGATATGGACCAGACCGTCTTGTCCGGGCAGAAACTCGACAAAGCAGCCGAAATCGGCGATACGGACCACCTTGCCGCTGTAGATTTTGCCGATTTCCGGAACAGCCGTCAGACCCTTGATAATGTCAATGGCGGCCTGACTGTCCTCGGCTTTGGTCGCGGCGATGAGCACTCGCCCGTCGTCCTCGATGTCAATTTTCGTATTGGTCTTGGCCGTGATCTCGCGAATGGTCTTGCCGCCCGGGCCGATCACGTCGCGGATGCGGTCTATCGGGATTTGGATCATGGTAATCCGCGGAGCATAGGGAGACAATTCGGGCCGCGGCTGCGGCAACACCTCGCACATCTTGTCAAGAATGAACAACCGCCCTTCGCGTGCTTGTTCGAGCGCCCGCTTGATGATCTCGAACGTCACACCTTCGATCTTGATGTCCATCTGCAGGGCCGTAATGCCTTTGCGCGTTCCGGCGACCTTGAAGTCCATGTCGCCGAGGTGGTCTTCCAACCCGAGAATATCGCTCAGAATGGCCGCGCGATCGCCTTCCTTGACCAGGCCCATGGCGATGCCCGAAACGGGGGCCGAAATGGGCACGCCGCAGTCCATGAGACTCAGGCTGCCGGCGCACACGCTGGCCATCGAGGACGAGCCGTTCGATTCCAAAATCTCGGACACCACCCGAATGGTATAGGGGAAATCGTCCCGTTTGGGAATGGTTGGCAGCAGGGCGCGTTCGGCGAGCGCGCCATGGCCGATTTCGCGGCGGCCCGGCCCGCGAATGGGGCGGACTTCGCCGACGCTATAGGCCGGGAAGTTGTAGTGGAGATAGAAAGGTTTGTCGCGCACGCCCAGCAGATCATCTATCAGAAGCATGTCTTCGGCGGTTCCCAGGGTGCAAACGCCAAGGGCCTGCGTCTGGCCGCGGGTGAAAAGGGCGGAACCGTGGGTGCGCGGAAGCACACCGACTTCCACCGTGATGGGGCGGATGTCAGTGGGGCCGCGTCCGTCGGCGCGAACACCCTCGTCGAGGATTTTGCGCCGCACCTCGCGCTGGTAGCAGGCATCGAACAGGTTGGCAATAATCTGTTCCTGTTCGGGGAACTCCTCGGCAAAGCGTTGTTGGACCTGCAAGCGCGCCTCGTTGAGTCGGTCCTCGCGCTCCTGTTTTTCCGTCCGTTTTTGGATTTCGGCAATCAGCGGTTTGGAGAAAGCCTCGACCGCCTCGCGCAAGACCGGGTCAACCTGCTGCGCCGTTACCGCGCGCTTGGGCAGCGCGTATTTGGCGGCGATGGCGGCCATTTCGCGGCAGAGCCTTTGAATTTCCTCGTGAGCCAGCTGCATGGCTTCGACAATATCGGCTTCGGACACCTCGCGCGCGCCGGCCTCGACCATGTTGACGGCGTGTTCCGTGCCGGCGACCACAAGGTCCAAATCGCCCGCATCTATTTCGGCATAGGTCGGATTCAGGATAAAGGTGCCGTCGAGACGGCCGACCCGTACGGCGGCCACCGGCGTGGTGAACGGAATGTCGGACAGCAGGAGCGCCATGGCGGTGGCGTTGAAGCCAACCAGCTCCGGCGGATTTTCGTTGTCGCTCGACAGTACGGTCACATAGACTTGCGTGTCGTCGTTATAGCCTTCAGGGAAGAGCGGCCGAAGCGGCCGGTCAATGAGTCGGGCGCGCAGCGATTCGGCGTCGGAGGGTCTTCCTTCGCGGCGGAAGAAGCTGCCGGGAATGCGGCCCGAGGCGTAAAATTTGTCGCGATAGTCCACTGTGAGGGGAAAGAAATCAATCCCCTCCCGCGCGGGACCGGCGACGACGGCGGCCAAAGCCACCGTGCCGCCTGTTTGGCCCAACACCGCGGCATTGGCCTGTTTGGCCATTCGTCCAAATTCAAAAAACAACTCTTTTCGCCCGAAGGCGACTTGCAGTCTTTCCATCGTGCATTCTCCTTATGCAGTTGTGGATAGGTCCGCACAACGGAAAGACTGTGCATCGGCCGTTTTGGCCGGCCGATTTCGGGGTTTTAGGTCGGCGCAAAGCCGGAAGAGTGAAGTGGAAAGCGGGAAGAGGAAAGGGAGTGTTTGGAAAACAAAAAATTCAGATAAAGTGCTCCGAATTTGATGATTTTTCAAACCCTCGTTTCCAACCTTCCGCCTCTCACCTCTTTCTTCTCGCTGCTCGTGGTCAAGGGAGAGCCGTCTTTGCAACGGCATAAAATCCCGAGCGCAGACCTTTCCGTCATTGGACTGTTTTGTCGAAGGGGCCGAGAATTCTCCCATCCCCTACTGTTCGCTTGTTGCTTTCCCCGGTGCCGAACCCGTGCCGCGCTTACCGCCGCAGCCCCAGGCGCTGCACCAGATTGCGGTATCGCTCGATGTCCGTCTGCCGCAGGT
This sequence comes from Candidatus Sumerlaeota bacterium, assembly GCA_017161705.1. Lineage (GTDB taxonomy): Bacteria > Sumerlaeota > Sumerlaeia > JADFCW01 > JADFCW01 > JADFCW01. The sequence continues at coordinate 35,846 of JADFCW010000025.1, forward strand.
AGTTCAGCAGCCGCTTTCGCTGACCGACCAACATGAGCAGACCGCGCCGCGAGGCATGGTCCTTCACGTGGGTCTTGAAATGCTCGGTCAGATTGCGGATGCGCTCCGACAGAATCGAGATCTGGACTTCGGGCGAGCCCGTGTCTTTCTCGTGTGTTTTAAATTGCTCGATCAACTCCTTTTTGCGTTCCTTGGTAACCGACATGTTGACACCTCCGCCGCGCTGTCCCTGACCGCCACCCCAGATCCCCGCTGGTGAGGCCAAGGTCTGAGCATGGGGTGAAAATGCGGACAACGCCGACATGATTTGCGCCGTTTAACAACCGGCAGATGGATTCTTTGCCAGTCGGGTGGCCGGCTGTCAATCTTTTTGCGGGAAAAATATTTGCCTGCCCGCCGGCGCCGTCCGCCCCAGAGACAAAGCGCGAGCGGCGACCGGGCCGTTCCTTTTGTTGACAGAGCGGGCGGAGCGGCCTATTTCCCGGCGAAAGAATGGACTGTGTGGCACATCGTATGCAATCGGATTTTCAGCGGCCGGCACGGCAGGGCAGGGGCACTCGAACCGTTGTCCTGCTGATGGTTTTCTCGCTTCTTTATGCCGCGGCAGCCGCGGTTCATTTCAGCATTGGCTATCAGGATTTCGGCGACGGAAATTATCTTTACATTGCGCGGCGCGCGGCCGACGGCGCCGTGCTCTATCGCGATATTCTGGCGCCGCAGCCGCCGTGTCATCTGCTGGTCGGCGCGGGTCTGATTCGCTTGGGGCGGCTGTGGGGCGCGAGTGTCGAGGCGCAGTTGATTACCGTTCGCGCGTTCAGCGTGTGGCTTCATCTGGCCACGATGTTGGC
>JADFCW010000224.1 GCA_017161705.1 Candidatus Sumerlaeota bacterium
CAGGTCCACGACCAAGCCAAAGTGCGCGTCCCGGCCTATCATCCCGATACACCCGAGGTCCGCGAAGACTGGGCGCAATACTATGACAATATCACGGTGATGGACGCGGAAGCAGGGAAACGTCTGAAGGAGTTGGAAGAAGCGGGACTGGCCGAGGACACGATTGTGTTCTTTTACGGCGACCATGGTTCGGGAATGCCCCGGAGCAAGCGGTGGCCGTATAATTCAGGCCTGCATGTTGCGCTGATCGTTTATATTCCCGAAAAGTTCCGCCATCTGGCGCCGCCGGAATACAAGGCGGGCGGCCAGAGCGACCGGCTGGTGAGTTTCGTGGACCTTCCGCCGACGCTGCTGAGTCTGGCGGGCGTCAAACCGCCCGATCATTTTCAAGGCCATGCGTTCATGGGCCCCTATGACGCAGGCCCTCAGCCGTATATCTATGGTTTCCGCGGGCGAATGGACGAACGCTACGACATGGTCCGCGCGGTGCGCGATCAGCGATATATCTACATCCGGCACTACATGCCCCACCAGATCTACGGGCAGCATGTGGCGTACATGTTCGAGACGCCGACAACGCGCGTCTGGAAAGACCTTTTTGACAAGGGCAAATTGACGCCCGAGCAGGCCCGGTTCTGGCAAACCAAGCCGCCGGAAGAATTGTATGATCTGCAGAACGACCGCGACGAGGTGAAAAACCTCGCCGATTCGCCGCAACACCGCGACATCCTGCTCCGGATGCGCAAAGCGCAGCAGGACTGGGCCGTCCGAATCCGCGATGTCGGATTCCTTCCCGAAACAGAAATCCATACGCGCTCGGAAGGTTCGTCCCCTTACGAAATGGGACACGACGACCAGCGCTATCCAATGAAGAAGATTATGGCCGCAGCGGAGACGGCAGCGTCGCTGAAACCCGAAGCAATGCCGGAATTGAAGCAGGCCTTCGCCGACAGCGACAGCGCGGTGCGGTACTGGGCGGCTCTGGGCGTGCTGATGCGCGGCCAGGAAGGCGTCGCCGCTGCCCGCAGCGAACTGGAGAAAGCGCTTGGCGACGAGTCGGCCAGCGTCAGGGTTGTGGCGGCGGAAGCACTGGCCCGCTATGGCAACGACGCCGATTTGCAGAAGGCCCTGCCGGTGCTGAGCAAGGAAGCGGCGGTAAATGTGGAGAACGGCTGGTCGGCGCTGCTGGCTATGAACGCTATTGACATTCTGGACAAGAAAGCCGCCAGCCTCCTGCCGGAAATCAAGAAGATTTACGAGAACCTCCAGGAGTCGAAAGGCCAGACGGCAGGCTATATCCTTCGCGTCGTCGAGAAGACACTGGTAGACCTCGAAGGGCCGGCCGCGGTGAAACCGAAAGCGGCGGCACCCAAAGCGAAAACCGCCAAGGCTGGGAAAAAGAAAGTCGCCTAGCCCGCGAAAGAAATGCCCACGCGCACTGCGCCGAGAACCGGAAACATCGCCGGGGAGATCAAAACCAACAGGGTTCGGCCCCTCGCTTCCCGACAGTCCGGGAAAACACGATCGCGTGAAGGGGCGACGTCAAACGCCTTGTCATAGGAGGCAGGAATGAACATTACAGTTTCATCGGGAATGCTCGAACGCGCACGAGGCGATCTGACCGTGCTGCTCGTTCACTCGGAAGAACCGTGGTGCGAGGTCAAGGACGCGTCGCTGGCTGCGATCCTTGCCGACTACTGTCGCGCCGCCAAAGATAAGAAAGTCAGCGATCCGCTGATCTGGGGCGCCCCGGCAATGCCCAGGGGCGGGCAGCGGCGATTCTGGATGTTCGCCCCCGAGCGGATCGAGCGCCTGCCGGCGGCCGAGCAGGTCAAGACCGCCGCGGCCCGCGCGGTGAATTATGCACGCGCCATGAGTCTCAAGCGGATTACAATCGCGCTAAACACCGTAGAGGGAGCCCGATGGCTTGGCGCGGTCGCCGAGGGCCTTTGGCTCGGCCATTATCGCTTCGGCAAATACCGCCGCGCCGATTCATCCCAGCGCTTCGAGCCGGACCTTGAAATCCTGGTCCCGCGCCGGCAGCTGAACGCAGCGCAACGAACCCTCGACCGCGTTCGGCTGATTTGCCAGTCGGTCAACTACGCCCGCGATCTGGTGAACGAACCCGGGTCGGTGGTGTATCCGGAGGTTTTGGCGCGCGAGGCCCGCCGAATCGCCGCGCGGCGCAAACTCGAATGTGTCGTGCTGAACGAAGCGGCGCTTCGCCGACAAGGCTACAACGGCCTTCTGGCCGTCGGCCGCGCCAGCCCCAATCCGCCGCGTCTGATTGTCCTGCGCTACAAACCGCGCACCGCCTCGCCCACGCATCTGGCAATCCTGGGCAAAGGAATCACGTTCGACACGGGCGGCATCTGCCTCAAGCCGTCCAAGGACATGTGGCAGATGAAAGGCGACATGTCAGGTGCGGCGGCGGTGTTGGCAACTATGGACGCCATCGGACAGTTAAAACCTCCCCTTCGCGTGACTGGCATCGTAGCGGCGGCGCACAACGCCATCGGCCCCAACGCGACGCATCCGGGCGATGTATTCCGCGCCAAGAACGGAAAGACCATTTCGGTCGAGAACACCGATGCCGAGGGTCGGTTGGTGTTGACCGATGCGCTGGCCCGCGCCGGCGAAGAAAAAGCGACCGACATCATTGACATCGCCACGCTCACCGGTGCCTGCCAGCGTGCTCTAGGCCACGCTCTGTCGGGCTTGTTTTCCGAAAACCCGCAGTTGCGCGAACGGATTCAGCGGGCGGGCGAGGCGGTCGGCGAACTGTTCTGGCCGCTCCCGCTGCATGACGAGTACTTCGATCTGATCAAATCGCCGGTGGCCGATGTGAACAATGTTTCGTCGTCGCCCAACGGCGGAGCGATTACCGCGGCATTGTTCTTGCGCGAGTTCGTTCCCAAAGGCGCCAACTGGGCGCACCTGGACATTGCCGGCTCGGCCATAATCGAGAAAGACTGGCGCTATCTAAAACCGGGCGCCACGGGCGTCGGTGTCCGCACGCTCATTCATCTGTGCACGGAGTCCTACTGGAGTTCGGAGGACGACCTGCCGTTCTAACAGTCGTTCACGTTTATATTGAAATTAACATCTCGTGGTTACAAACTTCAGTTTGCAGTTCGTAGTTCAAACTTCAGTTTGCAGTTCGTAGTTCAAACTTTAGTTTGCAGTATTCATCCCCACTTCGGTAACGTTTTTATCTCATGACCGTCACAAAAACATTCCCCGCCAAAATGCGGAGAACATTCATCCAACTGAAGTGTGAACTGCAAGCGGTTGGGCCACAATCCTATCAATTACGGCTTAGAGCACCACTAGCATCCATCCCGGCCGCGGGCATTCCGGCGCGAATCCTTGGTTTGTCCGTTCCGCCAGGGGGTTCGAATGTCCGATCAACGTATTCTGATCGCCGAAGATAATGAAAACTTTCGCCGGTTGCTTCTCTTTCAGTTAAAGCATCTGGGCCATACGGTCATTACGGCGGCGGACGGCGCGGAGGCGCTCGAAAAGGCCGAGGCCGAATCGCCCGCGCTGGTGATTGCCGACCTGAACATGCCGCGCATGGGCGCAATCGAGATGATCCGCCGCCTCAAGGAAAAACGCCCCGACATCCCGATCATCGTCATCACAGCCTATGGGACGGTGGACTCGGCGGTCGAGGCGATGAAAATCGGCGCAGTGGATTACATCCAAAAGCCCTTCGAGGAAGAGCGGATCAAACTGGCCATCGGCAAAGCGCTCGAGCTGCGGAAAATTCTGACCGAGAACCTCGTGCTACGCCGCGAAGTCCGGCGCATGTATGACTTCAGCAACATCATCGCCGCATCGGCAGGTATGCAAAAGGTCCTCGAACTAGCCGAACAAGTCGCTCCCTCCAACTCCACCGCCCTGCTCATTGGCGAAAGCGGAACGGGCAAGGAGCTTCTGGCGCGCGCGATTCATCTCAACAGTCAGAGATCGCGGGGGCCCTTTGTGGCCCTCAACTGCGCCGCGCTGCCCGACAACCTGCTCGAAAGCGAACTGTTCGGCTACGAAAAGGGAGCCTTCACCGGCGCGACCGACCGCAAGAGAGGCCGATTCGAGCTGGCCGATGGCGGCACACTCCTGCTGGACGAAATCGGCCGCATGCCTCTGGCGCTTCAGGCCAAAATCCTCCGCCTCGTTCAGGAGAAGGAATTCGAGCGGCTGGGCGGCGAGCAAACCATCCGAGCCGATGTCCGTTTTCTTGTGGCCACCAATATGGACCTCAAGGCCCTGATCAAAGAGGGCAAATTTCTCGAAGACCTGTATTATCGCATCAGCGTTTTCCCTATTACGATTCCGCCGTTGCGCGAGCGCCCGGAAGACATTTTGCCGCTGACCCGAAGTTTTTTGTCGCGATTCTGCGCCGATATGGGAAAACCCGTTCCCCGCATCCCGCCCGAAACCGAGCAGGCCTTGTGCAGCCATCCGTGGTCGGGCAATGTGCGCGAGCTCCAGAATTACATCGAGCGCGCGGTGATCCTGCTGCGCGGCGACACGTTGACGTTGGACTTGCTGCCCGAAATTGCGCAGGAACCGGCGCGGGATCGCGGCAAACCCGACGCTCCGCTTTTCCGACTGCCCGACTCCGGGATTTCCCTCGAAGAACTGGAGCGGTCGCTGCTGGTTCAGGCCCTCGAGCGCACCGGCGGAAACAAAACGGCCGCGGCAAAAGCGCTGGGGCTGACCCGCGCTACGCTGCGCTATCGCATGGAAAAATACGGTCTCCTCGGCCCCGGCGCCGATTCGGAAGAGCGCACGGAGTAACCCGCATGAATGCCATTGTCCATCCCGCTTCCGTGCTTCGCGGCAGCATTCAGCCGCCCTCGTCGAAGAACTATACGACGCGCTATCTGCTGGCGTCGGCGCTGGCCGAAGGCACAAGCCGCGTCCGCTTTCCCGCCCGAAGCGATGATGCCGACGCCATGATGCGCTGCCTCGAGGCATTGGGCGCCCGCCTGACGTGGGAAAACGAAACCGTGCTGCGAATCGAGGGCTTCGGCGGCCGTCCGCGCAATCCGGGCCGGCTCGATCCGGGCAATGCCGGCGCCGTCGCGCGGCTTCTCATGGGCATCGGGGCGTTGCTGGACCGCGTCGAGTTTGTCACCCAGCACAGCGAGTCGCTGGGGCGGCGGCCGCACGGCGATCTTCTGGCGGCTCTCGAACAGTTGGGCGCGCAATGCCGCTCGGCTGAGGGAGGGCGCCTTCCCATCGTGATCGAAGGCGGCCGGCTCCACGGCGGGCGGGTGCGGGTGTCCGGTGCGAACAGCTCGCAGTTTCTCAGCTCCCTGCTGTTTCTGGCGCCGTTGGTGGGCGAGCCGGTCGAAATCGAGGTGGTCGAAGGATTAAAATCCAAGCCGTTGATCGAAACGACCTTGGCGGTATTGCGGCAGGCGGGCATTGTCCTTGAGGCATCCCACGACCTGATGCACTTCCGAGTCCCGTCGCCGCAACATTATGCCCCGCGCAACTACGAAGTCAATGGCGACTGGCCGGGTGCCGCGGCGATTCTTGCCGCCGCCGCCGTTACCGATTCCGACGTTACGGTCAATCGTCTATTTGCGGACGAGCAGGGCGAGCGGGCGATCGTGGAAGTGTTGCGGCAGATGGGCGCGGCGGTTGAATGGACCGAGCCACAGGTGCATCTTCGCGGCAACGGACGGCTTGCCGCTGTTGAGTTCGACGGCGACCGCGCGACCGACGCCGTCCTGGCCATGGCGGCGGCAGCTTGTCTGGCGCACGGCCGCTCGCGCTTCTACAACGTGGCCAACTTGCGCATTAAGGAGTCCGATCGGATCAGCGAACCGCTGGCCGAGTTGCGCAAACTGGGCGTCGAGAGCCGCGAGTGGCCCGACGCGTTCGAGATTACCGGCTCGCCCAACGGCTTCGAGGGCGGCGTCGAACTGGATGCGCACAACGACCATCGCGTCGTCATGCTCCTGACCATTGTCGGCCTGCGTTGCCGCAGGCCGATTACCATCCGGCACGCGCATCATGTAGCCAAATCCTATCCCGCTTTTTTCGAGGACCTGAAACGGCTAGGCGCAAACATCGAACTTCACGCCTGATTTTTCCGCACGAGAAATACGATGATTTGCCGCATGGCTCAACCGTTCGATAACACCGCGCAGGGCTTTGTTCGTAGTATGGTTGCGGCCGAAGGTCGCGTTCGGTGCGTCGAAACTTGTCGGGCAAAAGCGGCAGCATGGCTGCCACAGGCCAAAGCAAAAGCATTCCGCTTTGGAAAAGCAGGGCAAAACTTTTGGAGATGGAATTCTACAACGAGGCGGTGATTTCGGCTAGCAACCGCCGGAAATCCGCACCGACCAGCCGCGCCCATACGCCGGCAAACGTCGCCATCCGATTGCGCACTTCCGCCGCGCAGGCGTCCCGGTATTCGGCCACGCCCTTGACGCGCTCATCGCCGTCCTTGCGCGCGCGATGCCGCCGTCGCCATCGATCGAGAAAGTCCTCCGCCAAACGGACGGCCACGTCGGCGTCGTGCAACTCGCCGAGATGGTCCTGGGCGCGCCGCACCTCGGCTATGGCCGCATCGCTCGACTTTCCAAGCGCCTCGTGCAGCAATTCGAGCGTATAGCGCAGGCGTTTGCATTCGATTCGTAGGGCGTGAAGCGTTTCGATCGGAGCGCCTTCGAGCACTGTTTCATAGGCGCGAACCCGTTGATAATGGTCCCAAAGAAGCGACGGCACGACGTGGCGCACCAGGTCGGCGCGCGGCTTTCGGTCGGCGGCCTGCTGGGCACGGCGGGCGTCCTCGATCCGCACTTCGGCGGCAAGAAGTGCCTCAAAGTCCCGTTTCAAATCGCCATATCGCGGACCGTCCAAATAGCGGAGCATTTTGCGGCGAGCCGCCGTCCGCTGCCGCCGCCAGAACTTAAGCAGCGGCTCGAGCGTCTTGCGCCGCGATTTCGGCAAGGCCTTTCCATACGACTCCGCTCGCTCCAAGAACACGTCCAGGTCCCTCACCGGCCCCAGCACCCGCGTCAGCCGTCTCAGAGCCTTCTCCAGCCGCCGCGCCGGCTTGGCGGGGAAATACGGACCGAAAAGCCGCATGGCGGCACGGAGCCGCCGCGTGGCCGTGCGCATTTGGTGCAACGCCCGGATGTCTTTGCCGGCCCGCACCCCCGCTTCGTGTCTGTTCAACTGCGCAAAGTAGAGCCCCAACACCTTGCAGCCCGCATCCGCAATCGGATCCTCAGGGCGGATACCCGGTCCTTTGCGGGATGGAGACGCCGGCCTATGGGGAACGGGGGATAGCGGCCGCTGACTCGACGGGGCTTGCGCAACGGTCATCGCTTTTAACGGACAGCCAAAAAGGCTGTTCCACAAATCGGCTTTTTTGTTCGCCCGCGCCGCCTCCTCTTCCGCGTGAGCGCCGTCCACGACCAGCCGCACCGAGCTGTCCATGAGTTCAATCGCCACAATGCGCGAGGTCTGCGTCCTCGAGTAATCCAACGCATCGCCGATCCGAAGGAGTGCAGCCAGGGCAAGCGTCTCGTCTCTGGCGCGCGACGGCAGCGTTTGAAAAACCGGCTCCTTCTCCGGCCTGGCTTTCTTGCGGTGAAACCGCGTCATGCAGGCCAGCATGTCGCGTTCCCGCGCGCCAAGGCCGGCAATGGATTCGGCCAGAATGAAATCCCGGCCCGTCGTGTTGTGGTGCTCCGGATCCTCAGCGTAAGCGATGTCATGAAGAATGCCGGCGATCTCCAGAAAACGCCGCCGCGCGGCAGGCAACCGATGTACCCGCTCCAATCCGTCGAAAAGCGCCAGCGACATTTTCGCCACATGCCGCGCATGGGCCATGTCCACGCGGTGGCGCTTGCACAACTCTGAGACCGTAACCGGCATGCTCGCTTCCCCCGTGCTTCCGATGATCCCTGCCGACCGGGCGACGGCACGGCCAAAGCCGCCCGGCCCACGCTCCAATCCCATCCCCCCTGTCCCCAACATTCTAATTCTCCTGAAAAATGGGAGGACCAAGTCAAGTGCGGGAAAGCTAAAATTCTGTGAGGAAACCCCTGCGCAAGGTTGGATGGATGCGGCTCACCCATGAGGCCAAATTGAGATGCACATCAGCCGGCAGACCCTCGATCCTTCCCATCGCCTCGAAAAGCCGGAGGGCAAAAAACCATTCTGGTGTCGTGAAGATTGTGGTCGTTGGAGGTGTGCGCTGAGGGGAGAGCGCAAACGACGACAGGCCAGCAGAAAGCAGAGCAAGGATGGATGCGGCGGAGGGCGTGCGGGGCGACGGCGCGGCGTTGGCGTTGCCGGGGTTGGCCGGTGCGCCGGAAGAGGTGACGCTGTGAGGCCCTTCGGAAAACCCGAAAGGCGGACCCCGCCCTTGCGCGCCACAATACACCGCGGCGGACCCATCGGCTGCCGCTTCGCAAAACCGGGTGAAGGATCAAGGCCATGTGAAGGATCGAGGGGGGGTGTCTTGCTTTGCAAGAATCTGTTGACGTCTTCCACGCACGCTCCCTCTACTGGTGATGTTGCTGGCGGCAACGGACCCGTGGACAAATGGCTATGACAGTCAACGAGAAGGAAGCGGTTTTGGGAGGCGCGATTGATTCTTCGCCGACTGGCGGAACGGCAGGAATGCCGGAGACGAGGCCGCGGCGCTATCCCCAAACACGCGCGCTCGAGGTGCATCTGCCGGCAGGCTTCGAGGTGCGCGATGCGCCGCGGCTGATTTGGCAAATTCATCGCGCGGGATTTAACACCATACTGCTGAACTGTTTTCGGCGCGGCTGGACGGCCTACGAGTCGCTGGTCATGCGGTCCCGGGGTTTCCCCACCCAGAATCCGCGGTTTCGGGGCTCGGATCCGGTGGCCGCGATTCTCTCGGCTGCCCGCGCCGAAGGGCTGGCCGTTTACGCGCTGGTCGAGGGGCTTCGGGTGGGCGACGAGGGACGCACCCGTGCGCGCAGTGCAATTCTCCAGCGGCGGCCCGATTGGGGGGTGCGCGGCCGCGCGGGTGCGAACGGTCCATCCCGGCCGCCGTATCTGTGTCCCGTCAATCGGGACGTATGGCGGTTTCTGGGCGACCTGTTTTATGAAATCCTCGAAGGTTATCCGTTTCGGGGCCTTTACGTGCGCCACCTCCATTTTCCTATCGAACCGGTCGGACAGCGCGCCGACTATTGCGTGTGCGAGTATTGCCGCCAGGCCATCTGGCGCTCTCTCGGCGTGCGTATCCCCGACATCCCCGACGATCCCGACCACCCCGACCGCTACAATTTGACCTCGTGGCGCGGCAAGCAGCTGGTCGCCTTGCTCCATTATCTGCAGTTGCGCCTGGCCAAAGTTTGCGCCCCGTCGCTGACGCTTGCCGAGGTACACGTGAGCGGTGCCGGCGAGCCGACGGCGCCGGAATCCAGCGGCTATGCAGACACCTGTGCGTGGGTGCGCAACCGCCTGCTGCCTATTGCGGCCGTGCGCCCGCTGCCGGGTGTGGCCGAAAGCAACGATTCCTGGCTGGCCCAGGTGGCCGCGTTGGCCGAATGCGCGTTGGTGATGCCGGTTCTTTCTGCCGAAACCGAGGGCCGGCTGATTGAGACCCTCGAGCGGCTGCAGCTGCAACCTGTCTGCGGCGTGGTCGTGCGCGAACCGCACGATCTGGCCGCTCCGCCGCTAAACCAGCTGGCCCGCCGCTTGTGGCGCGAGACGACCGACACGGCGGAAGAGCGTCCCCTGCGGTCGGTCGGCGCTCTGCTCGAGGCGACCCTTCGGCTTCTGCCGGCCGATTCGCCGCTGAGTTT
>JADFCW010000225.1 GCA_017161705.1 Candidatus Sumerlaeota bacterium
GTTATTGTGCGTCTGCTTTTATTTTAGCTTCGATTGCGGCGAGGCGGGATTCGAGAGCCTGGTTGTGCTGTTCGAGCGCGGCGATTTCGTCGGACTGGTCGCGGACAATTGGGTGAAGGCCCTGAATGGCAGCCCGCGCCACGCCGTCGGCGTCCACGGTGCGATGGCGTGGGCGATTTATGATTTTTTAGTTGGTGAAAGTATGAAAGGAAGACGATACACTGTCAAGAAGAGAGCTTTCTCTTGAGGGATTTACCACAAGTGCGAGTTTTGCCTCGACATCAGGCAGGCTGGCAATGGTCATGGTGCAGTTTCTTCGGTCGACCGGCGGTATTTGACCATCACGAGAACCGTGCCGGTTTCGGGCGATGAATGGTATTCGACTTTGTCCATAAAGCGCGAGATAATATAGGATCCGAGGCCATGATGCGCCTGCGGCTGTGCGATATACTCTTCGAGGCTGGCAATTCCGCGAAAGGCCTCGCAGGACGTGCGCCGCCCCTGATCAATGACCGTGATCGCCATGCGGTCGGCCATCGGGCATATTTGAACGCGCAGGGCGACCTGGCCCGGATCGTCGGCGCCTTTGGGATATCCGGTGTAGGCATGCCGGATGACATTCGTGCAGGCTTCGTCCACGGAGATTTCGATCTGGCTGGTATCGTCGGGCCCAAAGCCAGCTTCGCGCGACACCGTCGTGACAACATTGCGAATGAGATTGAGCACCTCGGTTCGGGGCGAACAGACCAGATCGAGAGCGGCGATTTGGCGCTCGGTGCACTCCATTTGCACTCTCCCCTTTTAAACTCCCAGCATCCGCTCGCCTTCCTCGCGGGTCCAGGCCAGGCGAAAGATTTTGGTAAAGCCCAGTTTTTCCAGAATTTTGAACACTTTCTCATTGGGCCGCAGGAGCACTAGTTCGCCCTGCTCGCGGCGGAGGCGCTGAGTCAGGCCCATGAGCGCGCCGATTCCCGCGCTCGAAATATAGCTGAGTTCGCTGACATCGAGCAGGTAGCGGCGCCCGCCCTGTTCAATGGAACGATCCATGTGCGACTCGAACTCGGTGACCGTGTGGGCGTCGAGATAGCCTTTCAGTGTCAGGCCAATGTAGCGATCGCCTCCGGCGGGCTGACCTTCCAGCAATTCAAAGGGTTTCACCGATTTCCTCCCTGGACGGGCCGAATCTGTTGGGTGCTGCTTCGTGCGTTTCGAGCGATTGCCTGCACGCGGCCCATTGATTGAATTGCAGCACCACCAGCGTTAGATCGTCGGACTGCCTGCCGCCGCTGGCGTGGCGGTGCACATCGGCCACCAGCGTCTGGATTAATTTGTCCGGCGGCAAGTCGGCTTGTGCCCGAAGCAAATCCAGGAAACGCTCCTGACCGTACTCCAGCCCGCGATCGTCCATAGCCTCGTTGATGCCGTCGGTGTAAAGCACGACCACATCGCCGTCCTCAATAGGGACCTCCCTGTCTTGAATCACGGAGAAAAGCGGGGCTGGCACTAGCCCAAGCGCGATGCCTTCGGGGGCCAGGAGGCGCAGGGTCTGGTTGCGGCGGGAGAAGATGACCAGCGGTTCGTGGCCGGCGCGGGCAAAAGTCAGCGTTTTGCGGTCGCAATCCAGCACGGCAAAGATCATGGTGATGAAGACTTTGTCGCGGGTGTCGGCAAAAACGGCGTGGTTGACGCGTTCGAGAACGGCGCGGGGCGTCGGCGCATGAGGGCTTTCCGCCCGAAGCACACTGCGCACCATGGACATTACCAGACCGCCGGGAAGGCCTTTGCCGGCGACATCGGCGATGACAATGCCCAATCGGCGGGAGTCGAGCCAGAAAAAATCATAGAAGTCGCCGCCGACTTCGAGCGCCGGCAGGTTGATAGCCGCGATCTCGACGCCCGGAATCTGCGGAAACTCGCGCGGCAATAGCATCTTCTGAAAATCCTGCGCCAGATGGATTTCCTGCTCCATGCGCTGCTTTTCGGCGATCGAGTCATACAGGCGCATCATCTGCAGCGTCATGCCCGCCTGCTCGGCCATGGCGGTCACGATGCTAAGGTCGTCGTTCGAGAAGGGTTCGCCCCCGATTCGATTGATCAACACCAACACGCCTTCAACCTGGCCTCGCACTTTCAGCGGCGCCGCAATCGCGGTCTCCACTTCGAATCCCGGAATCTGCGGAAAGCCGGCGACCTGGCGCGCCCGCGAAAGCAGAATCGGTTCGCCTTTCGCCGCGGCCTGGCCGATCAGCGGTTGATCCAGAGGAACCGGAGTATTTTTGATCTTCTGCTGGATGAGTTTCAACCGGCCCGCGGCAATTTCGGGCACCGGTAGGAACGGAGGGAACATGCCGACCACGACCTGTGCGCGGAGAGCCGTCCGTCCGGCATTCATCAGGAACAGCGCCCCGGATTGCGCTCGAGTCGTGCCGACCAGAAACTCAACCATGCTCTCGAGGGTGGACACGATGTCTTTGGCCGTGCTCATGCGGGCTGCGATTTCATCGAGGAACTCATAGGTTGCCCGCCGCTCGCGAACAAGCCGCTGGTTGGTTTGTTTCAATTGTTCGATGTGGCGGTGCATTCGCCACATGACAAACGCGCCGGCGCCCAGCACCGCCAGAATTGCAAGAATGTGCATGTCAGACAATAATCTCTGCGCCTCGATTGCTATTGCCGATTCAAGCGAAAAACTTCTATCGAAGATGGCACATATCCGCCTCCCTGCAACGTTCAATTAAGAACGCGGCCTCTTCGACCGTCAACCATTTTCAGGAAACAGAAGGCAAGTGTCTGTATCTGACATGGCCCGCGGCCACAACCAAATAGACGTTCGCAAGGTGGCGAGAACTCAAGATGGAAGATTTTCCGGCGGACGGATAAGCCAAGACAAGCGTCTGTTTTGCGATGGACCAATACCACAAAGCGGCAGCATGGCTGCCGCAGTCCAAAGCAAAAGCACCCTGCTTTGCAGTATCAGCGCAAGACTTTTGGAGTGCGGCAGCATGGCTGCCGCTTTTGGCCAACCAGTTTCGACGCACCGAACGCGGCCAATAACCACAATCAAACATAGGATGCTCCATAAAGATGCATGCACTTTGGCTAGATTTCGAACGAAAAAATCTAATTGTTGAGCGGTTTTATTGCATCCGTCTCGCACCCGTCGCCGGCACGAAAGCGGGGAACAATACAGCAAGCTGAAATTTGAACTCGGCGCCCGTCAAATCCGATTTGCAGGATTGCTAGGGCTCGGGCCGCGGCGCAATCGGCAAGTCGCTTGGAACCCATCGGGGATCGTTGGGCCCCTCGTCCATAGAGCTGCCGAGAATGCCGTGATGGTTATGGCGCGAATGGTCAAAAGCGACCTGGCCGGACGGCGAGGTTGCGCCGGTTTCCGCCGGGTCGTCAAACGTCCAGTAGCCTACCAGTCCTTCTTCGTCGCCGCGCAGGGGCGTGTTCATCGTGGCGACCAAGTCGGCAGCGGTGCGCGCGCGGTTCCACAGACGAACCTCGTCTATCTGGCCGGCAAAAAACCGCGGTCGGAACAGGGCATTCGTTCCCACTTTGACGCTGAATGGCACGTCGTGAATCGGCCTATCGAACGCCATGGCGTCCACCTGCACGCCGTCCAGATAGACCTGTACGTGTTTGCGATCATAGACTCCGGCCACATGGCGCCACACGCCGACATCCAGAAGGCTCTTGCCCTGCGCGGGCCACCAGCCCTGGGCCCCGCAACAACCGGCCGTCCCGTCGCTGACCATGAAGCGAACAGTGCCGCTGCTCAGCTGCAATTCGTAGGCGTTCTGATGGCCGTTGGCATTGCCCTTGCCCAGAATGGGCCGCTCGCCCTCTTGGATCAGCGACGGCTTGATCCAGGCCTCGATAGTGACGGCGTCAGCCATTCGCAATTCGGGCGCATTGCCCATGTCCACGAAGTCGTCCACGCCGTCGAATTCGAGCGCAAAATTTGCAACGAGCGATTGCGGACTGCGGATTGCGGATTGCGCGGCGAGAGGGGCATCGGAGACAAGCCAGAGCGGATCGCCCGTGTCGGCAAACCGGACGTCGCCCAGTTGGGCATGGGCGGCCGAGGGGGAAAGGTCGCGGGCGATGCGGCCCGAGCCTTCGTCAAAGCGCCAGTAGCCGGCCAGACCGGCTGTATCGGGAGCGACCGACTGGTGCATGCTCTCGGCGATTTGTTGATTGCTTCGAGCAAGGGTCCAAAGGCGGAGTTCGTCAACGGCTCCGCCGAAAGACCCGTTTTTTCCGCCGACCTGAAGGGGATTGCCTGATAAGGAGACGGGGCCGACGGATGGTTTTGCATCCGATAAAGGACGGCCATTTTTGAGCGCAAGAACCCGCCCATCCTCGCTGACAAGCGCAATGTGCTGCCACACAGCGGGACGAATAGGATCATCCTTGCCCAGAATCATCCGCTCTTCCGGCACTCGGCCCTGCGCCCACAGCCAGCCGCTTTCGTTGATGCCAAGTGCGAATTCGAGGACGTCGGGCGAACTGCTTGCGGAACTAAACAGCTGGCCTGCAACCAGGGGCGAGGTCGGGCAAATCCAGGCCTCGATTGTCAGGGCGCGCGAACCGCGCAGCGCAGCCATGGGCTGCGACCGCACCGGCTCTCCCTGCCCGCTCAGCCACAGGGCGTATCCGGCCGGACCGGCGGCAGCGGCGCTGCCCATGGGACAATCGGATCGAATCCATACGGGATCGTCCGAGCCAGCCTCTGGAGCGAGACCTAATTGGGCATGGCGGCCATGGGGAGATGAATCATGCGCAATCGGGCCGTTGCCCTCGTCAAAGTCCCAGCAGGCTTCCAAGCCGGGGGTGTCGGGAGAAACAGAGCGGTTCATGCCCGAGCGAATTTCGTCGGGCGTGCGGGCGATGCTCCAGATGCGGACGGCGTCGAGAAGTCCGCGGAAATTGCCGCGCGGGCCGGGCCGCGGCAGCGGATCGCCACCCAGAAATGATCCTTGCCACGCCGTTTGCCAGTCGAGCGGAAGCGTTGTGCTGGTCTGACCAGCCAAGCGGCCGTCCACGTAAAGAAGCAAGCGGCCGTTCTGGCCGACCAGTGCGACGTGGTGCCAGCCGCTGGTGTTCCAAGCGCGGCCGGTGTCGGTCCAAATGGTCTGGCCTGGGGACAAAGATGCCGTAACCGCCACCGCGAATTTTTCCCAGTCAAACGACACCGCCTTGTCCAGCCCGACGGCGCGGTGAGCGAACAAATAGCCGAGGTTCGCTGCGGGATTGGTGG
Organism: Candidatus Sumerlaeota bacterium; assembly: GCA_017161705.1. GTDB lineage: Bacteria > Sumerlaeota > Sumerlaeia > JADFCW01 > JADFCW01 > JADFCW01. The sequence goes on from JADFCW010000225.1 coordinate 5,267, forward strand.
CTGCGGGCTTGATCCATGCCTCGAGGGTAAACTGACCGGGATTGCCGCTGAACCACTTGTCCGTGCGCAGGACGTCGTCCTGGCCGTCAAACCAGAGGGCGTAGTTTCGGGCGGCAGGGGTGGAAGATTCGGCGGAGACCGTCTGAGTTTTTCCCTTGCTCGGCGGACTCGCTGTCGGCGACTGCTTGCAGGAACAAAACAATAGGGGTGGGAAAACAAGTCCTAGCCGCAATGCATAGAATCGGGCTGCGCGCATTGTCATCGTCTCCAGGTTCTATTTTCCCGCGTCCAGGGTTGGCTCGCGCGGCGATAAAAGCGGATCGGGCGAGCGCCGGACGCGTTTCCACAGAATCGAACGAACCGGGCCGAGCGGCTCGTCGCGCTGCGGCTTGCCGACTACTGTTTCGGATGTATGGCCGGTCACGGTCAGCGTCAAAGGCCAGGGCCACTGGTGCCGCCCGGCGTTGGAAATCATTGCCGAATAGATGCCGGCATCCAAGTGAAAAACAGCGCGGCCTTCCAGATCGGCGACCTGCCGTGCAACGATGCGAACCATCGCTGCAGTGGTGATAGTGATCACCGCTTGAGGAACCGGCTTGCTTGTCAGCGAGTCAGCCAGGCGAATCGTCGCGGTCCAGGGGCCGGATGAGGGCACTTCGGCCATGGCATCGGCCGCGAGCGACGGTAACTGGCTGTATGGACAGCGCAGAAGGATATATTTACCCACAAGCGTGAGAATGCTGCGGCTGTGAAGCCAACGATAGCGCACCCGACCGGCAAGATCGCGCGGCTCGCCCGCCAGGGCGCGAAGTCCGAGCAACTCGCCTGCATCGAGGACGGGCGGAATCCATGCGACGCGCAAATCGAAGGGCGCGGGGGAAAAATCCTGGCGGAGTACGGGCGCGCGCGCTTCGGTTCCCGGATCCGCCACGACAACTTCGTCGAGAGGAGAAGGCCGATAGGCTTCCTGCTCGAAGCGGATTTCGGGATGGTGCCGAAGATACCAAATGAGCGGCCACGAGGCTTCGCCGCTGACCGCCACGGATGCGGGCGAGGCGATTTCGCCTGATTCGATCCATTGAAGGATTTGCGCGGCTGCTTTCTTTGCGGCATAGCAGGTGTGGTTGTACACGACCAATTCGGCAGGATTGGTCGGCTGCATGAAACACAAGCGCCAGGTCTGCCAGGCGTTCCACGCCAGAAGCGCCGCGAGCAGTGCGGCGACCCAACGCCGACGGGCGGGGCGGGCACCCATGCACCACTCGTTCCAGACCGCAGCGGCGAGCAGCCACAGCGGCAAAAGAATATGGAGGGCCAGCCAGGGCACTTTTTCGCCGGCGTAGCCGTAGAAAAGATAGGACGTAAAAAGCCAGAAAATCAGCCATGCGCGGACGAGCGCTTGACGGCGAATGGACCGAACCGTCCAGATCATGCCCCACCATGCCGCCGATGCGGCCCAGAACAGCTCGCCCAGCGAGCGCAGATGAAGATAGCCCCAATGTTCGCGAAGATACTGCGTTGCGATGAAATAGAGCGTACGCGGCTGGGGCGCGGACAAGGCATCGAAACCGTCGGCAGCGGAGTGCGGAACGCGATAGAACGAGCTCAGCCAAACCAGCGCGCCCACAATCAGCCAAAGCCCCAACTCGATTCGGCGCTGGCGGAAATGGCGCAGCCAATCGCGTATCAGCACGGCGGCGATGATTCCCAGCGCCGGCAATTCATAGAGCGCAATCAGCGGCGCGTAGCAATGGAACCGATTGCCAAGGCGCTCGCTGGCGTGTTCGCCCCACCAGTAGGTCACGGCGCGTTTGAGCAACGTTAGAATCGGCTGCGGTTGCGTCAGGCAGATCGAAAACGACACGCACAGAACAGCTAGGGCCAGCGCCAGACCGGAGACGCACCAATATCGGTCGCAATAAGCGCGCTGGTGAAGGCGGAAAAGCAGCCCTATGCGTTCGGGATTTTCACGCAAGGCGCGCAGAATAATCCGAAGCAGCAAGGCTGTGCAGGCGACGCCCGTCAGCCACAGCGGCGAGGCCCACCATCCAAGCGGGACGTGCGGACGAAGATAGGCTGCGTAAAGAAAAGCCACGCCGCACCAGGGCAGGAGGCTGAGATTGATCAGTTTGAGGGCAAAGACGGCACGGTCGCCCGGTTGCGGTTGCGCGACCGGTTCCTCAACAAGACAGGCGTCCTTCCTGGCTGCCCCTGCAATTCGTGCGTCGTCGAGCGCGATCCACAGCAGGGCAAAGCCTGCCTGCGACGCCATAATGAAGACGACGTTTTCTTTGATGGCGATCAGCAAAGCAAGGCTGACGGGCCAAAGAACCAGCGGCCAGGCCTTGTCGCTCTCGAGCGTCCAGGCGATGGCCGCCAGATTGGTCAGCGTGACCAGGAGAAACAGCGCTTCTTCGCGATCATAGCGCGTGTAGTAGCAAAGAGTGGGGGAAACGAGCAGGAGAAGAAGGGCCATCCAGAGGCCGCGCCGTCCCAGCCAGCGTCGGAGCAGCGGCAATAGCGCGAAAAGCCCCAATCCGCACAGGACCGAAACCAATCGCAAGGTCGCATCGTTGTCGCCAATGAGACGGAAAAGATAACCGGAGAGGATGATCAGGAGAGGGCCATGAAGAATGGGATCATATTCATAGAAGTTGTGTTTGGCGAAAAACCAGGCGTAATAGCCGAAAAGACTTTCGTCATGGTGGAGCGGTTTGTCGCCCAGCCGCCACGTGCGGGAGAATAGAAGGGTGGCCAGAAAGGCGAAAACGAGCACGAGGTGCAACACGCGGCGGATGTCGAAACCTGTGCGAGGCGCGGTCATGGTTGCCCTCCCGTCGTAAGCCAGTCGTTGAGGAGGGTCATTCCGACGGAATAGATGGCCGTCTGGCCGCTGCGAAAGACCTCGCGGCCAATCAATCCGAATTTAGCCAGGCTTTCCGCGGGATAACGCAAGCGTTCCAGATGACCAACGGCCACATAATTGATGTTAAAGTCCAAAATGGCGAGTGTGGCCGATGCAAGGGAATCGCAAGAAAACAGCTCGTTGAGCAATTGCTCGCGGCCGAGGATCTGCGGGCTGTCGGCATCGGGCCGACGGGTGGTCTGGTGCTGTCGCCAACCCAGGATGCTGGTGACGCCTCCGATGGCTGCGAAGCGGCCGGCCGCCGAGTAGCCCCAGTCGGGTGCTTCCGCGATGACGGAAGAGCAAGGGACGTGCTCGCGGAGCCATAGGCCGGCGCGGTAGTCGTCGGCATAGCCGGGGAGTAATTCGAGGTATTGGAGGCCGTCGAGTGTGGGCGGCACTTTCCCGACGCTCGGAATGTCGCGGTAATCGCGGATTCGAGTGGTCCAAGCAAACAGCGGATAGAGAGCGCTTACACCCAGGAGCAGCACCATGAGAACGCAGGCGGCGGAGCGGCGCAAAAGCCGGTTTGGCGATGACCGTCCGCCCCAGAGTGCCGAACAGGCGCCAACTGCGCCCAAAGCGGTTACGGGCCAAAGGCAGTAATAGACTTTGAAAATGGTGTTGATCCGTTCATCCGGGCCGGCAAACGCGTCATCGTAGTAAAACCACTCGCACAAGTAGCTTGCCAGCAGCGCAAGCCACGAGAGGACGGCCACCAGTCCGAGGCGGTCGCGGCGGCGCGGAGAAAACACCGCCGGCGCCAAAAAGATCAATCCAAAGGTCAAGAATCCAATCAAGCCCGTCTGGCCGTGAATGAACGCCAAAAGTCCGAGGGCCAATGCGACGGAGAAACGCGCCGTGGCGCGGTCGAGCGGAAGGCGCGCCGTCGCTCGCGCCAAAGCCCACAACTGCCAGGCGGTGAACGGGAGGGCAAACAATCCGAAGTAAAAAAACCACTGGGTAACGCTGCTGCGCACGTCGCGCGGGACAATTTGCAAAGGCGAATGAAAATCCATACTGGGCGGCAACCATTGATGTACAACCAGCCGGAAAACATTCGGCGGCTTGAAAAAGGTATCGAAGGGAAGAAAGAAGACGCGCTTGGCAAAAATGTAAGCCAGTCCCAGAATGAAGACGGCCAGCAGCGCACGCGCGCGGGCGGGCCAGGGGCGAAACCCGCGTGCAAACGGCAGCGTCGCCGCGGCCAAAAAGAGTGCCACAAAGCAATCCCAGGAGTTTGTTGCATACAGCAAACCTGCTGTCAGGGCCAACGCTGCCCATAGCGTCAATCGGTCGGTTAACACCTCGTAGGCCGAGAAGGTAAGGCGCTGGCTGGCGCGCCATAAGGCGGCCAGAATCAGCAGGAATCCCAAAAACAGGGGATGGGCGGAGAAGTGCGGATGAAGATCGCCCAGAATAAAACTGAACGATGGAATTTCGTGAATCTCGCTGCCTTTGATCATGCCGCGATTTCCCCAGGCCATGGCGCGCGAGCAATCCCAGAAGTCCACGCGCGTTACGGCCGGCGAGCCTTCGAGGCGGTTTTG
>JADFCW010000226.1 GCA_017161705.1 Candidatus Sumerlaeota bacterium
CGTCCCGCCTGCGACAACGCCTCGGCCAGCATCAACAGGGCCGTGGTTATGAAGCCTTCCTCGATGGGCATGATCGGGTCTTTCCGCGATTTGCAGCATTCGAGGAAATTGGCGATGTGCTCCTGATCGTGTTTCTCCTCGGCGGTGCGCTCTTTGCCGACTTCGCCCGGACGGCCGGCTTTCTCGCCGCCCTCTTCAGGAAAGACCTCCCAGCCCGTGCGGTCAATAAACAGCGTCCCTTTTTCGCCGAAGAACTCGATCCCGTGATACCGGCCCGGCTCGGGCTGCCGCCGCGTCCACTGGCGGTGTTCCCACACGACGCTCACACCGGGATACTCATACAATACGGTCAGCGTGTCGGGGCATTCGCGGCAGTCGGTGAAGACAAATTTGCCGCCGTTGGCCTGCGCCGAAATGGGCATGCCGACGTTCAATCCCCAGCGCACGATGTCGAGCATGTGGGGCCCCCAGTCGCATAGCTGCCCGCCGGCGTAGTCCCAGAACCAGCGCCACGAGCCGTAGAGGCCGCCCTCGGCGGGAAGGTCCAGCCGATAGCGCGCCGGATTGTAGGGGCGCATCGGGGCGGGGCCGAGCCACATGTCCCAGTCCAGCGTGGCCGGCGGCGTGCCGTCGGGCGGGTTGCCGAGCGGAGCGCGTTTCTGCACATACCAAGCTCGGACAAATGCCACCTTGCCCAGCTTGCCCGATTGCACATAGGCGGTCGCATCTTTGAAATCCTGGCCGCTTCGCTGCATCAGCCCGACCTGGCAGATTTTTTTGTTTTCGCGGACAGCCTTGATCATCGCCAGGCCTTCCTGGATGTTGTGCGAAATCGGCTTTTCAATATAGACATCCTTACCGGCCTGACACGCCAAAATGGTCTGGAGCGCATGCCAGTGGTCGGGTGTGGCGATGATGACGGCATGGATGTTTTTCATCTCGAGCAGCTTGCGAAAATCCTGATGCAAAGCGGGCGGGTTTCCCTGCTTTTTCTCGACCTGCTGAGCGGCCTGCTCCATGCTGGTTTTGTCCGCATCGGACAGGGCAACGATGTCGGCCAGATCACCGTTGAGCGTCTGGCGCATGAGATAGCTGCCGCGCCCGCCCAGGCCGATAATGCCGATGGCCATGCGGTCGCTGGCTTGAGCGGCGCGCGACCGGGGACTTTGGATCAGCACGGAAGAAGCAGCTAGTCCTGTAGCGGCGGCTATCCCCGAACGGTGCAGAAAGTCGCGGCGGTTCAGTGAGTTCTTCATGTGACTCCTCTCCTCTCTGGTTCTCGATATCCTGGGGCGCGCCGTTGCGCAGCGGGCAGACAGCGGCTTTTCCCCGAAAAATTGTAACGGCTTTGCACATCCAAAAACGTCGCATAGCCTTAGGCGGCGATGCAGGATTGTCAACCCTGAGATTTGTAAAACGCGCCTGTCCGCGCGAAAAAGAGTTGAGCGGCGGGCGTAGAAATATTCAAGATCATGAAAAGTTTGTATTGGAGATTTTAATCTGGATCTTGCTTTGAACTCACGTTCGCCCCTCCCGCAAAAGGACGCCATGAATTCCCCGCGTAGGTCTTGCAGTCACTGGCTTTGCTTCTGCTTCTTTCTTCTTGTTTGTCTGTCCGTGCAATCGGCGCCCGCGCAAACTTCCCCTGCCCAAAGGATCGAAATCGTATCGCGGCGCTATACGATGATGACCACGGAAGTGGAGATCAAGGTTGCGGCGCTAAGCGCACAAGCGGCGGAAGCCGAGGCGGCAATCGAACGCGCGCGTGCCGCCATGCAGGAGTATATAGACGCGGTCAACACATGGGATGAGCGAAGCGATGCCGCGCGAATCAACGCCCAGGCGGGCAAAGAGCCGGTTCGTATTGATGACCGGCTGATGCGGCTCCTGCTTCACGCCCGCGAGGTGTCGGAACTGTCCGGCGGGGCGTTCGATGTGACCTATCCGCCGTTGGCGCAGCTGTGGAATCTGCGCGCACCGCATTTCGCGATTCCCTCCGAGAAGGCGATCGCCCGAGCGCGCCGGTTGGTCAACTACCGTAACCTTGTGCTGGATCCGGCCGCAGGAACAGCCTTTCTGCGCCAGCCGGAAATGGCAATCGAATTGGGAGCGATCGCCAAGGGTGCGGCAGTGGACACCGCCGCGCGCAGTCTTCGTGAAAGCGGATTTGCCAACGCGCTGATTCGGGCCAGCGGCGACATGCTGGCCATGGGCGACAAAGGCGGGCAGCCCTGGCTCATCGGCATCCGGCATCCGAGAGGCTCGCGCACCGATGTGATCGGTGCTGTGGCGTTGCGCGACAAGGCTATTTGTACGTCGGGCGATTATGAGAAGGCTATAATTGTGGACGGAAAGCGCTATCACCACATTGTGGATCCCCGCACGGGCCGCCCCGCGGACCGCACAATCAGCGCAACCGTGATCGCGCGCGATGCGGAAACCGCCGATGCGTTCTCGACGGCCTTCTTCGTGCTCGGGCCCAAAGCAGGTCTGGAATTATGTGAACGCCTCCCGAACGTCGAGGCGCTGTTCATAGACCCCGAAATGCGGATCCTTCGCTCATCGGGATTTCCCGAAATCAAAACCAAAGAGTAGCGTTGCAGCTTCAAAATCCAACCTGAAATCCAGGCTTGAAATCGTACAAGCATACAGCCGACATTTGTTGTCGGGAGTATGAGAATGAGCGTCTCACGCCGCGAATGGATTCGAGCGATTGCGGCTTCGGCGCCCGCGGCACTGTTGGACAGAACGGCGCGGGCGGCCGAATCGCCCCAAACATCCTCCGTCGCGCGGCCGTTCTCCTTTGCCGCAATTGCCGACATTCAATATTGCGACACCGCTCCGGCAAACAATCGCTACTATCGCGACTCGCTGGAGAAGTTGAAACGCTGCGTCGAACATCTGAACACGCTGCGTCCCGATTTTGTTCTGCTGCTGGGCGACCTGATAGATGCCAGGTTCGCCAGTCTCGAACGAGTGCTCGCGGTCCTGCGCGGGTTGAATATGCCATTCCATCCCGTGTTGGGCAACCATGATATCCAGATCGAGCAAACGCGCCGAGAGCAAGCGTGGCGGATGCTGGGCTATGACCGGCGCGGCACGGGAAAAGGCTACTACGACTTCGCACATAAAGGTTGGCGTTTTGTCGCGCTCAACGGCAACGATGTCAGCCTGCTGGCGCATCGGCCGGGAACGCCGGAGTATCAACGCGCCGCACAATGGCTGGAGCGATTGAAAAATCAGAAGGCCGTCAATGCCTACGAATGGAACAGCGGCATCGGGCCGGAACAAGTGCAATGGCTAAAGGCCGCGCTCGATCGGGCAGCCAAAGCCGGCGAGAGAGCCGTTGTCTTTGGCCACTATCCGCTTTTTCCCGTCAGTTCCCATGTCCTCTGGAATCATGCCGAGATTACAAGCGTGCTGGAGGCAAATCCGGCAACGACGTTGTATCTGGCCGGGCATAAACACGACGGAGACTACGCCGTCCGCAATGGCGTTCACTATCTCACGCTGCGCGGAATGGTCGAGACGCCGCAGACCGCCTATTCGCTGATTCAAGTGCATCCCGACCGGCTTCGCGTCGTGGGATTCGGGCGCGAGGTCAGCCGCGACTTGCCCCTTGCCGCCGCGGGCACGCCAGGTGCACAATCTCGTTTCAAAAATCGCACAAAGCCAATCGAAACTATTTGACACGGTCCCGTGGGCCGGTCTTGGTCTATCCAATTTGTGTCGTGAGTTTTCCATAGAGGTGAATCGCCAGTTCGGTTATCTGCGATCAGGGTAAAAAGCAGCCCGAAGGCTGGGTGGAATCTATTCCATACCATACAATACCGCATTTTAAGAAGAGGAGGCATCCGACATGAGAACCAGGAAAGGATTCACTCTGATCGAGCTGCTGATCGTGGTGGCCATCATTGCGATTTTAGCAGCCATTGCGGTCCCCAACTTTCTCGAAGCGCAGACTCGATCCAAAACCGCTCGCGTGAAAAATGACCTGAGGATGCTGGCTCAGGCACAGGAGGCCTATTACATTGATTGGAACTCCTACACGTATCTTCAGACCGGAACCGATACGCCGTGGTCGGCTCGCGCGCGCTGGGCCGGCCTGGCCCAATTGACCTCGCCGGTCGCCTACATTACCTCGATTCCGCGCGATCCGTTTGGCGTCTCGCACTACACCAGCACCCCGGGGATGAAACACTACGCCTGCTATGAAATGGGAACAGGAATCGCAGGAGTTGCTCCTGCCGGCTGGGCGCCGTTCCTGCCCGGTTCGACCTCGCCGCCCACCTCGCCTGGTATGCCCAGCGATACGTTCGAGGTCGAGTCGGACGGTCCCAACAACTTTGATGACACCATTGGGACGCTCCAGGACGGACGGTCCTCTCCATTCAGTACGGGAAGGTATCCCTGGCAGGATGTAGAAGATACCCCGACCAATATCGAGCTGATGAGCGCCTTGTGCTATGACCCGACCAACGGCACGATTAGCGGCGGGGAGATTTATCGGCACGGCGGCGCCAAACCGTGCGGAAGGGGCCGTCTCGTCTACGACATCTTTGTTGCCAACAGCATGAGATAGGCTGAAGACAATCCACTGCGGCAGGCGGGATGGGGCTGTCCCGCCTGCCGCTTGTTTTTTGATCTCAACCGTTTCCTTTCTCTATTGGGACGCGCCTTTCCGATATTGAATCAGCACCATAATGCCCGGCCAGTTGACTTCCATGCCGTGCTGATTCTTGGGAGTCGGCCCCGTGGCCAGCGTATTGACGCCCGGTTTGAGCACGCTCAGGTCCTTGAGCGGCACACGGTGGGCATAATATTGATACCGGGGACCTTCGGTGTCGAAGACCCTCTGGCCGTTGATGAAGATGCCATCCATATAGCCGGGCGACCAGCTGGACCAGACCAGTTGAGCGGCGACGGCATGTTCGAGATCGCCGGCGATGTCGAACTTTTGCTCTTTCCGCCCGCGGCGCGTCACCCATTGCTTCGGGACGTCATAGGGTTTGCACAATTCGACGGAAAGACCTGGGCGCACTAGCGTGAGATTCTCCACGGCCGGAGTCATATAGATCAGGCCCGCCGAATCGGTAATCCGCGCCGCCAGTTTCATGGGTTGATCCTGATCCGGCACCCACGAAGTATCCCACTGAACTATATACGGCGGGGCGGATGTCGAGCCGATGTGGTGCAGGATCTTGCCATGGAAGAAGTGATAGTGCCACTGACGATACTCGCCGTCGCCCTCGAAGTTCACGTCCTCGTAGAATCCGAGAAAATCCACCTGTCGAATCGGGCCGTTGGGGCTTTGAGCTTCGCAGGCGAGAACGGCCGCCTGTCCAATCTCATCGCCGGTGCGCGGGCGGGTAATCGCCCCGACGGGATGAGGCTTTTTCGCCGGATCATAGTAGATTCGGAAATGAACCCCGTAGATCAGATTTTGGGGCCAGTTCCAGGGGTGCTCGGTGCTGACGCGCATTTGAAATTCGTTCCCGCCGTCGGCCTTGAGCCACGAAAGCGGGATTTCGATCGTCGGGTAAATGTGATGATTGTAGTCCCATTGCGGGGCGGGAATTTTTTCGGCTTCGGGCACCGGCAGCCAGTCATGGCCGTTGATCTGAATAGCCAACCCGCGCGTGCCGTCGTGGCACAGGATTTTTTCGATTACCACCTCGGCCTTCGCGGCGTGTTCCAGGTCGAACCGGTGGGGGAGAGGAATAGGCTTGTCATGGCCGACTTTGCCGCCGATGCGCAAGGCCCCGCCCGCGTCGCCGCCTTCGTTATACCACATATATTCGCGAAATACATCGCCGGGAGCGGGACCGGCAAGGCTCATTTGCCGTCCAGCCAACACGGCCAGAAGAACTGCGGTAACAAAGCAACGGGTTCTACAAAACATTGCCTTTCTCCTTTCACGACCGACGCTGCATCGCTGCGAAAGCGCCGGCGGCCTGTGAGTTATTGGGTTCCATCGGTATTGCCGACCGCAACAGGCGGGCCGATTGTAACCGAAAGATCACGAAAAGCGGAATGGATTTGTGCCGACGCGTCTGCAAATACATCCGTTTCGACAAATCCAATCGTCAAATGAGCCGGCAGCGCCGTCATCCGCTGCCAGCCGTCTTTGCGCGGGCCGCGCCCGAAGCCGAAAACGGTCATCCCGCCCGACCCGCGATGCCAGAACTCATCCAGCGCCTTGTCGGGCTCATGGACAGCCAGGAACAGGACGCGTTTGAATTTGGCGTCGCCAAAATAGACCCACTGGGGGGCTGGAAGTTCGCCGTGCCAGGGGTTTTTCTCGTTGTAGGGAGCCGCGGGAAACCGCTGGCCTGAGGAGTTGACCCAGTAATCTTCTTCCGCATCGAACCGGCCGCCCGGCGTACCCTCGTAGAGAATCCAATACGGGGCATTGCCCTTCTTGAAAAGCGTCATGCGCGCGTAGGCCGGGAAAATGTCCCATAGACAGGCCCATTGTCCGTCGCGGGTTTCGGAAAGCACCGTGGCGCGAAGGGGGCCGGAACTCAACAGGACGCTTTCCCGATGATTTTGCCCACGGCCGGGATGAAAGTCCGGCGGGGCGATATTGGGAATCCCGCGAAAATCCCCCTCGAAACCGCCCGACGGCCGGTAGCTGATCCAGTCGTTGCCGTCGCGGTCTATCAGACTCGCAAAACCCGCGCCAAGACGGTGATAGTAATAAGCGGCTGCAGGGGTATTGATTCTGTATGTCGGCTCGCCTTGATAGTCGGAAAGCAGCTCGACGGAAATCAGAGACGGGGCCGAGGATTTTCCGACGGACACTTGCCGCAGTCCAAAATACACATCAAAGAAGCGCTCGGCGCCAGCCGGGGTTCTGCCCTTGAGAAGGAAAACCAAACTGGCCGGAGCGGTGCTGATCTCGGGCGGGCGTTGAGTCTCGTCGTATTGAAAGGGAACGTCGGCCTCGAGAATACGTCCCGCGCCGTCCGCCTCTGCCAGCCGCACGACAGACCACTTCTGAAGCGGGGACAGACCGGCTTGCAGGGCGAGTGCAGCCGGGTCGAGGGCCACCTCGACGGGTTTATCGCTGCGAGTATGGCCGTTTGCCTGCACTACAAGGCGAAGCCGGAAAATTTTGGCGTCACCCGCAGGCGGATGGGTTTCGGCGGAGCCGGCGCAAATGAACGGACACAGACCGAATACCAGGAAGGACAAAAAGGCAATGTGAACTTTCATAGCGGCTTCCTTCTCAGAGAATAAGGGATTGAGAAAGCAATTGGTATGGCCCTTCGATCCACTTTTCTTAGAGCGTAAAGAAGTGTGCAGTTCACACCGCGTGTCTGAAGAACGGCCGGGCGCTTGTCCTTCGAACGAGCATTCTTGCGCGGTTTCGTTATAGAATAATGATACTATAGCACTTAAAAGCACTTCGTTATTCTCGGTTCCTGCAAGGAATCAAAAGTCATTAAAAATGAAAAGACGATAAAATATGCTTGACAGGAATCAAACGCTTGGTAGAAACTCACATTACTTTACGCGTAAAGATTGCTCCACTGTCAAGGGCAATCTGAACCTGAAGAAAGCGACCCCCGCCATGCAGCTGTTTCTCGATTCCGCAGATGTGGACGCCATCCGTCGGGCAGCCGAAACGGGCTTGCTCGACGGCATAACCACCAACCCGACGCATATTGCCAAGAGCGGAAAACCCTTTGTCGAGGTGGTCAAGGAAATTTGCTCGATTGTCCCGGGGCCGGTCAGCGTCGAAGCCGTCGCCGAGACGGCCGATGGGCTGGTTCAACAAGCCGAACAGATTGCCTCGCTGGCCCCGAACATTGTCGTCAAGATTCCCATGACGGTCGAGGGCCTCAAAGCGGTTCCGTTTTTGGAAAAGCAGAAAAAGATCCGAACCAACGTAACAATGATTTTTTCTTCCACGCAATGCTATCTGGCGATGAAAGCCGGCGCCAGCTATGTCAGCATTGTACTAAGCCGCCTGGATGCGGTGGGCAATGAGAGCGACGTCCTGATCAGCGATGCGGTGCAAACCAGGGAAAACTACGGATTCTCGTCGCGGATCATTGCCGGCAGTGTCAAAACACAAAATCATATTCTGGCGGCTCTGCGCGCCGGTGTGGACATTGCAACCGTTCCCGAGGCGCTATTCTTCCAGATGTTCCGCCATCCGCTGACTGACGAGGGGCTCGCGGCATTCGAACGCGATTGGAAAAAGGTGGTGCGATAAATCGTAATCGGGAGGTGGATCATGCGCAACACGATCAACGTCGGCATTGTCGGAACGCAGTTTATGGGTCGGGCGCACAGCAACGCGTGGCTGGACGTCGGGCACTACTTCGATCTGCCCGCGCAGCCGGTCATGCGTGTGGCCTGCGACAATGTGGCCGAGAATCTGCCGCCGTTCCAGAAACGGTTCGGCTGGCAGGACGCCGAAACTTCCTGGGAGCGGCTGGTCGCGCGCGACGACGTGGACCTGGTGGACATTTGCACCTCCAACGCCACGCACATGCCGATCGCTGTGGCGGCAGCCAAAGCGGGCAAACACATTCTGTGCGAAAAGCCCATTGCCCTGAATGCCGACGAGGCGCGGCGAATGCTCGAGGCAGCCCGCGAAGCCGGCGTCCGCCACATGGTGGCGTTCAACTACCGGCGGGTGCCCGCCATTGCCCTGGCGAAGAAGATGATTGCCGAGGGAAAAATCGGCCGAGTCTTCCATTTCAACGCTGTCTATTATCAGGACTGGCTCGTGGATCCCAACTTCCCGATTGTCTGGCGCCACGACGCCAAAGTGGCCGGCTCGGGCGCCCATGGCGACATGAACGCGCACACGGTGGACCTCGCGCGCTATCTGGTGGGCGATGAGATCGAGGCGGTCTGTGCGGCCGAGGAGATTTTTGTCAAAGAGCGGCCCACGACTGGCGGCGGGCGTGGCGCCGTCACGGCCGACGACGCCCTCTACAGCCTGGCGCGGTTCCGCAACGGCACCCTCGGCTCTTTTATGGCTACTCGCTTTGCCACGGGGCGGAAAAACTATCTGCGGATCGAGCTGTTCGGCAGCGAAGGCAGTCTGATCTTCAACCTCGAACGGCTGAACGAACTGGAATACTACACGCGAAGCGATGATCGTGCGGCGCAGGGCTTCCGCACCATTGTCGTCACGGAATCCGTCCATCCGTATATCAACTTGTGGTGGCCGCCGGGGCATATCATCGGCTGGGAGCATACGTTCATCCACGAAATCGGCGATTTGCTCCTTGCCATTGCGAAGCAGGAAGACGCGGCCCCGGACTTTTACGACGGCTGGCGCTGCCAGCTTGTGCTCGACGCCATGACCCGCTCGGCGCGCGAACGGCGCTGGGTCGAGGTCGCCGATTAGGCAGGAGCGGCCGGCCATGACGCACGCATTGCCGAAATACTTTACGATCTGCCAGAAGATTGTCGAGCAGATCAAGCACGGCAAGCTCCTGCCGGGAATGAAAGTGCCGTCCGAGCATGAGATCATCGAAAAATATCATGTGAGCAATACGACGGCGCGGAAGATCCTGCAGGAAATTGAAAACATGGGATGGGCCGTGCGCATCAAAGGCAAGGGAACGTTTGTGCGCACGGCCAATGTCGAGCGCGCGGCTACCCGCATTCTTGGCTTCACGCGAAACATGATCGAGGCCGGCTTCACGCCCTCGACCCGGGTGCTCGGCGCGCGTCATCTTCCCGGCGGCTATTCGGCCATCATCAACGACCGCTTCTATGCCATCAAGGGGCCGGTCTACATG
>JADFCW010000227.1 GCA_017161705.1 Candidatus Sumerlaeota bacterium
ACTGGATACTGCAAAAGCTGCTTTGGAGTGCGGCAGCCATGCTGCCGCTTTTGCCCGAAGCGTCGAAGTGCAGGGCTGCGAACCGAGTATCAACGATAGTGCGTCCAGGAGACAGCGCCGGCTTCGCCGGTATTGAGGATAATGCTGATGCCGGAAGTCACGCGATCCGCGGCGACAAGGACGTGCGTTTTGTCGGCAGGATTGTCTGACGACGATTCATTCATGCCGTTGTAAAATTCCGGTCCGGCGCTGCCGGGAAAATCGGCCGGCACATCCAGCGGCCCTACGCTCGAACCGCCGGTGAAAATGGGTAGGATCCGTTCGACTTCCACCGTGTAACTGCCGGCCGGCAGGCCCGGAATCAGATAACCACCCTCCAGACCCGGCGGCCCGACTCCGCTCCAATAGCGATAGCCCGAAACGCACGAGCCGGCCTCGATGCGCGCGCCTCCGACACGCCGTGCAATCACATTGATCCCCTGATAGCCGCGCGTGGTCATGCCATTGACCACCAGGACGCCGCCGGCAATGGCCCCGAAGGCCGTGTTGAACTGCGGCGCCGGATACAGCCAGCAAATCCAGCCGATGTCGTCGGGCGCAAGGCTTTTCCAATGCTCACCGCCGTAGAAAATCGGAAACATGGTCGGCTGATCGGCATTCGACGCATCGAGCGCGTTGATCTGCGAGTGATCGAGGCCGAGCATGTGGCCCAGCTCATGCACAATGACGCCCTCGAACTCCGCCGGCGTCACTTCGGGATTCGCGCTGCCGCTGCTGACTCCATCCAACATGCGCCCGTTCAACACGACCTGGCCTTCGAGAATATTTCCGGGCACAGGACGACGGTCGGCGTTGACGTAAAAGATCGGCGTGGCAAATCCCAACACCTGGTTGCGCGCGTTTTCCCCATAGAGCAGCGCCGTGATAGAACCAGCCGAATCATAGACGACGGGATTGAATCCATGCAGCGCGCTGCCGCCGATGAACGAGGTGAAATTCAAATGCGTGACATCGGAGGTGAGGGGCGTGGGAGCGATGGTCAGGGCGAGGGTGCTGGTGGCTATGCTGTTCCAGACGCTGAGGATGTTGACGACCATAGCGTTGGCGGCGCCATTGTCGAGCGCACCAAGGCTGCCCTGGTCGAGCGTGAGCGTGATGCTGGTCTGGCCGCCGACGGTCGGCCATTTCACGACCGAGCCGTCCTCGGCAAAGATCAAAGGACCGCCCGCATGGGCAATCCGGCTGGCCGCCACACAAGCCGCTGCGAGAAGGGCAACAGTGCGAACGGGCAGCATCGAATGAGGTTCCCTCCTACCGGTCATCGGCATCCCTGCGCGCGTTTCCTATCTTTCGGATTAGCAAACAAAAAAATTCAAGATCCATCCGTTCAGGAGGATTGGCGAGGGCGAGCGATTCAGCGGCCGTAAAGCGGCGGCGGTCTTGATACTTGGACAGGTCCAAATTTCTTGTTAAAAGATTGCGCCGCACGGGATCGAGGGGGATGGTTCGTTTGCCGTCGCGCGACCGCTCAATGGAGAAAGCACCCTGCACCAGACCGACCGGCGCGGTCAAACCAATCGAACTGGGCGGATTGAGGAAAAGGAGAACCTCCTGGCCGACGACATAGCGGGGAACACCGGGCGCCTTCATGGCAAGGCGGCTGCCCGGAATCGGGCCGCCGAACTGGCGGAACTGAACCTCGCCGCCGGTCTTGACATTGCCTTTGATGGCCTCGATCACCTTGAATGTGTAAACTGTTACCGGCAGGCCTTGAGCGGTTGCAACAGCGGTGTGGCTGGTACATACACCGGCAAAAATCAGTTGAGCCTGTGATTCGAGCTGTTCGATATTCTGCGGAAGAGTAAGGGTTGCAGGGGCGCGGGAGGCAAAGAGCACCACGGGCACGAGAACAATCCATCGGCGTGCAACATGGAACAACCACATTGTCTATACATTTGCCTCCGAAGCAGCTAGCTTCTGCGCGGGTTACGAAGCAGGGCACAAACGATCGCCAACGCGAGACTAGCGGAAAGTGCAGCGACCATGCGACATCGGCGCCCTCTATCCAGCCCAAAGATCGTCTATGCCGTTTCGGGCGAAAAGACAACTCTTTTTTGGCGTTGGACAAAAGGAAACAACGAATAAAAAAATGGAGTTTTCGTATGATTGTGGGTATCGGCATTGATCTTGTGGAAATTGCGCGAATGGACAAGGCCCTGGCGCGCCATCCGGAACGGCTCGTCCAACGGGTGTTCACTCCGACCGAACAGCGCGAGTGCGCCAACCGACCGCACGCAGCCATGCACTACGCCGCGCGCTTTGCCGCCAAGGAGGCTTTTCTCAAGGCCGTGGGGCTCGGATTGCGGGGCGGCATGCGCTGGCGCGACGTCGGCGTGGTCCATGCCCCCAGCGGCAAGCCCAGCCTCGAAGTGAAAGGCCGCGCCGCCGAGCGTATGAGGGAATTGGGCGCCGACCATGCCCATGTCAGTCTTACCCACACCGACGGCCATGCATGTGCGGTGGTCATTCTCGAGGGCAAGGCCGTGGAGGAAGACCAAAAGAAAACTCGCACCGACAAGCCAAATGGGACGGATGAATAGCTCGTGGTACAAACTAACGCGGCCTTCGGCCACAACCAAAGAGATTTTCGCTAAACTAGATGCCCAGTTCTCAGGATGAAAAATTCCCGGGCGGCCGTAAAAGCGGGCAATAGGTTGTCTTGCGATGAACCGTGGCAGAAAAGCGGCAGCCATGCTGCCGCTTTTGCCCGACAAGCCTCGACGCGCCCAACGTACCCCGGAACTCTAACCCGATATGGGATACTCTATAAAGATGCACACATTGGGGCTAGATCTTTAAGCGAAAGAATCCAAAATGTAATCTGCACGCTGTGTTCATCAAAAGAAAAGCGGGTTGACAGCGCGCGGATGTTTCCGCAGGAAAACTGTAAAGTATTATTCGGTCTGCAACGTTCGACAACCTTTCATTCGCAAATGGCTGTCCAGTTCATTTTCGGGCGGGCGGGAAGCGGCAAAACGCACCTGTGCCTCGAAGCAGTGCGCGAGCAGTTGCGCCTGACGCAGCGCGGGCCGGCGCTGGTTTTGCTGGTGCCTGAACAGGCTACGTATCAAACCGAGCGGGCACTGGTGGCCACACCCGGACTGGGCGGCTACAGTCGGGCGCGCGTGCTATCGTTTCGCCGGCTGGCCTGCGAGGTGCTGCTCGAAGTCGGCGGTGCGGCTTTGCCGCCGATCGAGGCGGCGGGCAAGCAAATGGTGCTGCGCTCCATTGTGCGGCGGCGGGGCGAGCAGCTGCGGCTGTTTGGGCAATCGGCGCGGCACCGGGGATTTGTCGAGCGGCTAGCGGCGACGCTGAGCGAATTTCGCAACTATGGCTTCTGGGCGGGGCGATTGCGGGCAACTTTGGCGCAGTTGGAATCGCGCGGCGAGGGCGATTCGCTTCTGGCAGCCAAACTGCATGACCTCGCTCTTGTGGTCGAGGACTACGAGGCGTTCCTCGCTGAACGGTATGTGGACCCCGACGGACACCTGGACATCGCAGCGGAGCGTCTGGCCCAGCCCAACATGTTTCACGGCGCCTATGTGTGGGTGGACGGCTTCGCCTCGTTCACCGGCCAGGAAGAACGCGTGCTTCTGGCGTTGATGCGCGTGGCCGCCGAGGTCAAAATCGCCCTCTGCCTGGACGGGCGGGAAAGCGATCCGTCGGATCCGCCTCCGGTCGGCGACGAAGGAGGGCCTGAGAAGGCAGGCCGCGCAGCGCCTTCCGCCTCGCACAGTCCGCAATCCGCAACCCGCAACGTGCAGCCGAGCGGTTCCCTTTCCATGTTCACTCTTCTGGAGGAGACCCGCGACCGCCTGACCGAGCTCGCGCGCGAGGAAGGGCTTCTGGTCCTTCCGCCCCACCGGTTGCCTGAAGCGGGCCAGCCCACCCGCTTTGCCAGCAATCCGGCTTTGGCTTTGCTCGAACGGCGCCTGTTCGCTTTTTCTCCGCACACCCCGCAATCGTCAACCGGCAACGCGCAATCCGCAATCCGCAATCCGCAATGGATCACCCTCACGGCCGCCGCCGATCAGCGGTGCGAGGTGCGCGACGCAGCGGCGGAGATTCTGCGCCTGTGCCGCGAGGAAGGGTTCCGCTTCCGGGAGATCGCGGTCATCGTGCGCGATCTGGCCCCCTATCAGGCGCTGATCGAAACAATCTTCGGCGACTACGAGATTCCGCATTTTATAGACGTGCGGCGCGATGTGGCCCATCACCCACTGGTGGAGCTGGTGCGCGCCGCCCTTGGTGTGGTTTCGCAGCGCTGGGCGTCCCAGGAAGTGATCCGGTTTGCCAAAACCGACCTCGTTCCCCTCGAGAGAGCCGCCGTGGACAGGCTCGAAAACTACATTCTCGAACACGGCATCGAGGGCGAAGCATGGTACGACCCTAAACCCTGGGGCTATCACAGCCGGTCGCGCGGGGACGAGGATGAAACGGGCATCGCGCTGCGCGGTTCGGCCGAAGAACAGCAGATGGACTCCTGGCGGCGGATACTGGCCGCCCCGCTGCGCCGCTTCGAGCTGTCGTTTTGCCCGGCCGAAAATTCCACAGTCCGCAATCCGCAATCCGCAACCCAACGCGGCCTTCCCGTTTCCGATCTCTGTCGCGCGTTATACACAATGCTCGAGGAAATCAAAGCCGCGCAGCGGCTCGAACAGTGGGCTGCCGAGGCCGAAGCGGCAGGGCGCTTGACCGAAGCAGATGAGCACCGGCAGGTCTGGGAAGCGGTGATCGGTGTTCTCGATCAAGCCGTGTCGGTGATGCGGGAGACACCGGTCACACTGGAGGACTTTCGCGAAATTCTCGAGGCGGGACTCGAGGGTCTGCGGCTGCGGCTGGTGCCGCCGTCGCTGGACGAAGTCCTGGTCGGCTCGATCGAGCGGTCGCGGCATCCGGCGGTGCGGGCGGCATTTGTGCTGGGGGTGAACGAGCGAGTGTTTCCGCGCCCGCAATTGCCGGATATTGTTTTCGGCGACCGCGAACGGGAACGCCTGGCGCAGGAGGGAATCGCACTGGGGCCGGTCAGCGACAAGCGTCTGCTGCACGAGCAATTTCTGGCTTACATCGCGTTCACGCGCGCGTCGGAACGGCTCTACGTCAGCTATGCCGAAGCCGACCCGATGGGCAAGCCGCTGCATCCGTCGGTCTATATCGAGGCGCTGCGGCGAGCTCTGGAGCCATTGGCGGCGGGGGGCGGCGGGCTGCGCGAGCGGCACGTGGGGCGCGAGGAAACGATCGGCGATTTGGTGCATTGGCGTGGGGCGATGGGCGGTTTGGCCGCAGGTTTGCGGCGGGGCGGCGATGCCGATGAACACGCGCTCGGGATGTGGACGGCGCTGTATGGAGAGATGCGGCGGCGAGAACCATGGTGCGAGGCGATGGCGCGGCGGCTGGGCGGGCTCGCCTACGAGAACCGGGCGCAGCTCCGCCTCGAGACGGCACGCCAGATTTTCGCGTTCCACACCGAGTCGAGCGTGTCGCGCCTGGAGTGTTTTGCGGCGTGTCCTTTCAAACATTTTGCGCGCTACGGGCTGGGACTGGAGAAGCGGCTGCGGTTCCGATTGGAAAGCTACGATTTGGGCTTGCTGTATCATGCGGTGCTGCACGACGTGTTCCGCCGCTTGTCGGGCGGACGGCCGTTGCGCTGGGGCGAGGTCGAGGCCGAGCGAGCCGCGGCAGCGGTCGAGGAGGCCGTCGAGCAGCAGGCGCGCCTGCTGCACGAGCAGGTGCTGTTGTCATCGGGGCGGCTTCGGTATTTGCTGGCGTCGGCGAAAGCGGCACTGGGAACTTTTGTCGAGGTACTCATTGCAGCGGGAAAGCGCGACCGGTTTTGTCAGGCGGCGGCCGAGATCGAATTCGGCTCCGCGCCAGGCGCGCGGTACGGTCCGCTCGAAGTAGTTCTGCATGAGGGCGAACGCCTGCTGTTGCGCGGGCGGATAGACCGGATTGACGTGGGCAGCGAGAATCCGAGCGCGATTCGGATCGTGGACTACAAGTCGCGTCCCAGAAACTTCAGCATGGCCGAGTTGGCGCATGGGCTGACCCTCCAGTTGCCGGCTTATCTTCTGGCGGTTGCGCGCGGAAGCGCGAAGCGCGGGAAACAGCCGCAGATTGCCGGCGCGCTCTATATGCCCATCCTGCGCCACATTCAGACATGCCAGCCGGCAGAGGCAATGAAAGAGCCGGAGCCCGAAGGACTCGACCTGAAAGCCTGGAAAGCGCGCGGGCTGTTTGATCTGAAGTTTGCCGCGTTGTTCGACGCAGAGGTTGCGCACACCGGAGGCGCGTCGCCGGTCGTGGCATTCGGCGTCGCCAAAAATGGTGCGCCCTATAAACGCGGGTCTGATCATCTCGAGTCCGCCGTGCTCGAAGAGTTGCTCCGATGGACCGAGCGAAAGATGGCCGAGCTGGGTCGCGCAATTCTCCACGGCAACGTGGCCGTGTCGCCCTATCGCATAGGCACGCATATGGCCTGCCGCTGGTGCGAATTTTGCTCCGTCTGCCGGTTTGACGCCCATCGCGAGATGTATCGCGTCTTGCCAAAGATGAAACACAGCGATGCGTTGCTCTGGATACACGAACAGATGCACGCTGAAACTTCGCTAAAGGCCTAACGTGGCCTTCGGCCGCAACCAAAAAGATTTTCGCCAGAGCGCTAAATCTCAAAATTGAAAAACTCCAGGGCGGCCGTAAAAGCGGGCAAGAGGTTGTCTTGCGATAACCCCATACAGCAAAGCGGCAGCATGACTGCCGCACTCCATAAGTTTTGCCCTGATACGGCAAAGCATCGCTTTGGACTGCGGCAGCCGTGCTGCCGCTTTTGCCCGACAAGTTCCGACGCACCCGACGCAGCCCAAAGATCTAACCCGACATGGGATGTTCTATAAAGATGCACGGATTTTGGCTAGATCTTTCAACGAAAGAACCTAAAACCTCGCCGGCCGGCCGCGGGACGTGCGGCTCCCTTTGAACTCACTCTTTCAAATCCAATATCTTGTCCGCATCCACACAGGTTCGCAGGATTTCCCCAAAATAGACCCGATGGAAGTCTCCCTGCGGGTAACAGCCCGTGATGATCTGCCGAGCCAGCTCGTCGGGCAGCACATCGTTGGAGTGAACCACACGACACTCGTAGTGGATGGCGCACTCTCCGATCAGGGGCGGCTCGACCATGGCGGACTTCAGCGCTGTCAGTCCCAGTTCTTTGAACTTGTCCACGTCGCGCCCCGAACGCGTGCCGCAGTATTTGACCATCTCCTTCATGTCGGGCGTCGGTACATTGACCGTGAATTCGGGCACCTGTTCGACGCACCCGTAGGTGTAACGCGACGGTCTCACGAGGACGATGAATATGGGTTTCCCCCAAATAATGCCGGCCGAGCCCCAACCGATGGTCATAATGTTCGGCCGGCCTGCCCGCGATTGCGAAACCAGAAGGATTCCGTCGCGCGACATCGTCCGATACGTTTCTTTGAGATGGTCGGCAAAACCAACGGTAATCTTAGCCATGGGGTATCCCCCTTCTATTCCAAATGCGTCCGCTCAAAGATCGCCCCCGAGCGATAGTCGTTCCATGTATTCTCAAACCAGTATTGGGCTTGCGGAATCGGCCGCACGGGCACGGGATAAACCTCGAATTCGCCGTCGCCCCGATAGCGCACCTCGAGGATCTCCTTGCGCAGCGCCTCGTTCTCCGGAACGAAGCGAAACGCCGCGCCCAGAAGCGGATGCGGCTCGCGCCCCGACGCGCGGTCCACGACCATATAAGAACCCCGGCTGCCGCCTCCGCGCTCCAGATAAGCCTCGATGGCCCGCAGATAGCCGACGTGGGCCAGACACATCTGCTCGGCAAGGATCGCCTGGAGAAACTGACCGGGAGACTCCAGCCGCAGCCCCTCGCTGCGAATGCGCCGGTAGAGTTCTCGTGCTTCTGCAACGGCGTGCCGGACGGTTTCGGCTTCCCGCAGAATGCCGCCGGCGCGCGTCATGCGCCGCCGAACGTCCGCCTGCAACTGCCCTATGCTCAGCGCGTTGGCCGACGGCGACTCGATCGCCCGCGTAATCTGCTCGATCCGCCGGTTGACCGTCTCCTGAACCTGCCGCAAAAGGACGGTCCGCGCCGCTTTGGCGCTGCCCCGATGCACAATGGCCTGTGCGGCCCGCAGGCCGCCCACCTGCCCGCTGTTGAGAGCCGACCCGCCCGGCCGCTTGACTCCGTGCGTGCCCGCCAGCTCGCCGATGACAAACAACCCGGGGATGTTCGACTCCCACCAGACATTGACGGCGAAGCCGCCGTTGTTATGCTGCGCGCAGACGGCAATTTCGAGCGGCTCGCGCGCAAGATCTTTGTTCTTCTCGCAATAAAGTTCAATGCTGGGCTGATTCATCTTGCGCAGTCGCTCGATCGGCGTCTCCTGCAATGCCCCGGAGCGCTCCAGATATATGCGGGCTTCGTCGGCAAGATCGGCGATGGCAAACGGTTTCCAGCCGGGCGAGGGGCGGGGATTTTCGCGGAAGTCCATGAAAACCCTCCGCCCTCGGAACACCGTCTCGTTGAACACAGCCAGGTCTATCAGCGAAGAACCGGAGGCACGCTGCGGGTCGAACGGCCACTGATAGCCTTTGAGAAAGATGTTGCTGGCCATAGTGGCCATATCGGGAAAGTATGCATTGAGAAAGTCCTGCGGATCGCTTCCATCCGGTGCTGTGCTGTAATAGCGCGGGATGACTTGCTGATACGTCCCCGACAAGTTCCAGCGCGGTTCGATCGAGGCCAGACCGAACTGCGATTCCGTGAGGTTGCAGGCAATGGCGCCGGCTTCGAAGAGCGCGCCGTGGCTGCCCATTTGCCCGGGCGGATACACCGTAACCTCATACATGTCGCCCGGCCCCCCTGTGGCCACCACCACGTTGAGAGCAAAGAATACCGCCAGGCCGCGGTCGGGCTGATCCATTCGCGCGGCGTCCACGGCGAGAATCCCAACCGCCCGCCGTCCCTCGCCCTCGCCCACGGTCAGAAGGTCGGTCATGAAATACTCGTTAAAAAAGCGCACCCCGTAACGCTGCAGCTGCGCCAGAGATTTCCTCACCATGAACCGCGAGGTCCATGGGCCGGCCGACGTGGCACGCTGCCGCGGATCATGGTCGGTTTTGTAGCCGACAAATCCGCCCCGCTCGTTGTGCGGAAAGGGAACGCCGTTTTCCACCAGATGGTAAAACTCCCGCTGCGAGTTTTCCCCCTCCAGAAGCGCCAAATCGCCGTGGCAACAGCCGCCGGCCGTCAACGAGTGCGCAAAATCCAGGGGCGAATCGGCCACGCCGTCCTGCACGCCGACGCGATAGTACGTCTGTTTGTCCGAGCCGGAGTTGTGCGATGTGCCCTTGCCCACTCCCTCGGTGACGATGGCGATCAGGCGCTCGGGCCGCTCGATGCCCCGCTCCTGAAAGCCCCGATATAGATGCTCGGCGCAGTTCAGCGCCGCGGCACCGCTGCCGACAATCACCGTGTTATAACAATAAACCGAAGGGCGGGGCGTTTCTCCCCTCCCCGCTTTCTTCCTCCTGCCCATGGCTTTGGCTCCTCCTGCAAGTTGAACGTTTTCTTCATGCAATGGCCCAGCTTTTCCCTTTCCTGCACGCTTTTTGTCAACCGGATTCGGCACGAGGGCTGGCCACCCCACAAATCCGATCCCCCCAT
>JADFCW010000228.1 GCA_017161705.1 Candidatus Sumerlaeota bacterium
ATATCTTCTTTGGGCTTAGCAGCAAACCAGCCGGAGAATCAAGGTTTCGCCACCCAAAAGCCCGAAGCCCTGCTGGAGCGCATCATCAAAGCCTCGTCCAACGAGGGCGACCTGGTGGCGGATTTCTTCTGCGGCAGCGGCACGACGCTGGCGGTGGCGGAGAAGCTGGGCCGGCGCTGGATCGGCGTGGACCTGGGCCGCTACGCCATCCACGTCTCCCGCAAGCGGCTCATTCAGGTGCAGCGCGAACTGCACGAAAAGGGCCAGCCCTATCGCTCGTTCGATGTCTATAACCTGGGCCGGTACGAGCGGCAGTGGTGGCAGCTGGAGCGCCTTCGGGGCGCCGACGGCGAGCATCGCCGCATCGTGCTCAAGTTTTACAAGGCCGTGGAACTGGAAACCCCGCCGCATCCGCTGCTGCACGGCAAGAAGGGCGCAGCCTACGTCCACGTGGCTCAGATCGACAGCATCTTCAGCTACGAAGAACTGCGCGGCGTGGCCGAGGCGGTGCGCGGAGCGGGCAGGCGCGAATTGCACTGTCTGGCCTGGGAGTTCGAGATGGAACTGGGCCGCAAGAAGGAGGCGCTGGAGGCCGAAACCGGCGTGACGGTTCGCCTGAAGTATATCCCGCGGGAGATCATGGAGCCGAACCGCAGCGAGGTGCAGTTCTTCGAGGCGGGCGCGCTGGAGGCAAAGCCCATTGTCAAAAACGGCAAAGTGGACGTGGAACTGGTGCGTTTCACGCCTGCGCTGGCCGAGGCGCCCGAAGCCGAACTGGCTGCGCTGCGCGAGCGGGCGGTGCGGTCGCCGTTCGACTTTATAGACTTTTGGGCGGTGGACTTCGACTACACGCCCGACAAGCCGTTCGAGCACCACTGGCAGGATTTCCGCACCCGCAAGGACCGCTCGCTGAAGACCCGCACGGACCTCGGCTGGCGGTATGAAAAGGGGCGGAAACACAAGATTGCCGTGAAGGTGATTGATGTTTTTGGTGTGGATACGACGACCGTTTTGGATGTTTTCGTTTAGAGGATCCAGCCATAATGAAAGGGTCCAGTCAAAATGCGTGTATTGTTTTTCAGGAACAGGGCAACACTTTTGGAGTGCGGCAGCCATGCTGCCGCTTTGGTTTTTTGTGTTTTTGGAGTGCGGCAGCCATGCTGCCGCTTTGGTTTTTTGTGTTTTTGGAGTGCGGCAGCCATGCTGCCGCTTTGCTCTATTGCGTGATTCTCCAAGCGCAAACGCCAGTGCTTTCTTTTACCGCCGGCGTTCGGCGGCTCGAATCTTGCCGGGATGAAAGCGGCAGCATGGCTGCCGCAGTCCAAAGTAAAAGCTCGGTGGTGAAAGCGGCAGCATGGCTGCCGCAGTCCAAAGTAAAAGCATTCGACTTTTTGGAGCGCTGAAGCCGCGGTTCAGCCGCGGCGATGCCTCGGTAGTCTATAAAAGGAGAAAGCCAGCATGGCGTTCGAGGTGACGGAAAAAAACGTTTCTGCCCTGGAGCCGCTGTTCAAGCCGTGGGAGGAGCCGACGCGGCACCGGCTGCCGAATCCGAGGCGGGGCGAGCCGGCGATCATCGAGCCAGGGCGGCGGCCGAGCAAGGTGGTGTTGGTCCGGGCGATCCGGGCGGAGGTGGACCGCTGGCGGCGGGGCGGCTATGGGGGAGTGAGCGAGACGTCGCGCGCGCTGCTTTTGCACTGGTTCGAAAACGAGCATCGGGTGAAGGACGATCGCGGCGATCTCGTGCCGTTCCGCTATCACTGGGCGCAGCGGGAGGCGGTCGAGACGTTCATTTATCTCTATGAGCTGCGGGGGGTGCGGAGTGTGGCGCAGTTGCTGTCGGAGTTTGGCGACGACAAAATCGCCGAGCTGGCTCTCAGCATTGCGCCCGAAGAGGACCGCTGGGCGCGCTACTGTTCCAAGATTGCCACGGGCGCGGGCAAGACCAAGATCATGAGTCTGGCCGTCGTCTGGAGCTATTTCCACAGCCTTTACGAGTGGAATTCCGACTTGCCGCGGCATTTTGTTGTCATCGCCCCCAACCTGACGGTGTATGAGCGGCTGAAGGAGGACTTCGAGAACTGCGCGATATTCTATCAGGACCCGCTTTTGCCGGAGGAATGGCGCGGGGATTTTCAGATGCAGGTGGTGCTGCAGGATGAGCCGGGTGGCGCCACCACCGCTGGAGCGATCTATCTGACGAATATTCAGCGACTGTATGAAAGCCGGCGGGAAAAAAACGAGGTGGCGGGCGACCCGGCGGTGGCGATCTTCGGTCCGCCGGTCGTGCGCGGCCGGGCGCTCGAGGCCGGCGAGAACCTGCGCCAGCGGATCGCCGCCCACCCGCGCCTGATGGTTATCAACGACGAGGCGCACCATCTGCACGATCCCGACCTGATGTGGAACCGCGCCATCGAGACGCTGCACGAGGAGAGCCTCGAGCGCGGCAATCAGGGCGTGGGGCTGCAGTTGGACTTTACGGCCACGCCCAAGCACAACGACGGCTCGCTGTTTCGCCACATTGTGGTGGACTTTCCACTGGGCGAGGCCGTGGATGCGGGGATCGTGAAGGTGCCGGTGCTGGGCGAGTCGGATGAGCTGGTGGTGCGGGGGGACAAAAAGACTCCGGCCGCTCAGCGCTATGCCGTCCATCTGCAACTGGGCTATCAGCGCTATCGGAGGACATTCGAGGAACTGGGCAGGGTGCGCAAGCCGATTCTGTTAGTGATGACGGAGGATGGGGCTGCGGCCAATGAAATCGCGGAGCACCTCGACAGCGGCGAGTTTCCGCTGCTCAAAGGGCGCGTGCTGAACATTCACACGCGGCTGAAAGGCAGGATCAAAGAGGTGACGCGCGGAGGGAAGACGTTCAAGGAGTTTGTGGAGAACGAAACGGCGATGAAGCCGGAGGACCTGCGCGCGCTGCGCGAAATGTCTCGCGAGCTGGACAGCGCCGACAGCAAGTTCCGCTGCGTGGTATCGGTGATGATGCTGCGGGAGGGCTGGGATGTGCGCAATGTGACCACGATCGTGCCGTTGCGGCCCTATTCGGCCAAATCGGGTATTTTGCCGGAGCAAACGCTGGGGCGCGGGTTGCGCCGCATGTTTCCCCTGAGCGAGACGCCCGAAATGGTCACGGTCATCGAGCATCCGGCCTTTCGCAAGCTTTACGAGGACGAGCTGGAGCAGGAGGGGCTGGAGATCGGCGTCACGCGGGTGAGCAGGGACTTCAAGCAAACGGTGACGATCTTTGTGGACCACAGGCGCAAGGTGGTGGACGAACTGGAGATCGAGATTCCTCTGGTATCCGATGCCGTCGAGACCATTGCGGAGTTGGAGGGACTGGCCCTGGAGGACATTCGCGAGTATTTTCAAAACAACTTTCAGGCGTTGCCGGTGGGCGACCGTCGAAATGCCTCGATCGAATTCCGAGAGCGGCATTTGTTCACGGACGAGATCGTGACGCAACTGACGCTGGACGCGGGGCTGTTGAACAACGCGTGGTCGGCGCCGGTCTACTTTGCGCAGATGCTCGGACGCGCCTGCCGCATCGCCAATGCCCACCAGGCGCTGACTCCGCTGATCGGGAGATTCATTGCCGAGGTATTGTTCGAGCGCCCCGTGGACCTGTATTCCGGCGAAGTGGACCATCGGATGCGCGACCTGGATGTGACCGAGACCATTTACGCGGTGTTCACGCCGTTGATTCTCGGGAAGACCGTGCGGCGGCAGGAGCGGCGGCGGATTAGCCGCGGACAGTGCCTGTCCGCGTGGAAGCCCTACCAGACGGCGAGCACCGAGCAGCGGCCGGCGGTTCCCGCACGCCGCACGATGTTCAATCTGGTGCCGTGCGACAGCGAGTTCGAGCAGGAGTTTGTGAATTTTCTGGATCGGGCCGGGGACGTCGTCGCGTTTGCCAAGAACGCGGGCCCGCAGAAATTGATGATTGACTACGTGCGGCCGGACCGGCGCCTCGCCCTCTATGTGCCCGATTTTTTCGTTCGCACGGACACCGGCGGCTGCTGCCTGGTGGAATTGAAGGGGCGCCAGGACGCCCTGGTGCCGGTCAAGGCCGGCGCCGCCGTCGAATGGTGCAAGGCGGCAACGGCGGGCCGGCAGACCGCCTGGCGCTATGTCTATGTGCCGTATGATCTTTTCTTGAGGAGCGCGGCCTCCACCATGGCCGAGCTGGCGCGCGCGTGCGAACCTGCGCTCCACGCCCTGCTGGAGGAACTGAAATCGAGCCAGATGACGTTGGACCTGGAGGCGGCCGCCGTGCAAAGCGAAACCGAAGCCGTGGTGCGAAAGGCATTGGACGCGGCAGGAGTTGGCGAGCTTCCCAAAGAATTGGAAGGGCCGGTTCGGCAGGCGGTTCGGTTACTCGACTACGCGGTGCGGTCGCGCCAGCCGGATTTTGCCCATGCCTTTCAGCCGTTGTTGCGGCCTCTGGACGACTGGGCGTTTCGGATCCTCGAAAAGGAATTGAAAGGGGCGATTCCGGCCGACCCCGGGAAAGTCCATTTCTTTTTTCATCCGAATCTTGACCGGGTGTCCGCGCGAGACAAAGTGCTGTTGGAGCGGAATCAGCAGCACTTGCGCGACAATCTGGTGCACGGGCGCAGCATTCAGCGCGTCGGCGTGTTGCTGTTTTGTCTGGAATATGCCCAGCGCGGCGCCGAGTCGGTCGGCGGCATTTGGACCGCCGTGGCGAAGCAGTTTGCCGCGCCGGCTTACAAGGCGCTTTTTCGGCAACTCGATCCGGTCAATTACTTTCGCAATACCCGCGTCGCGCATGTCGAGCAGCCTCTGACCGATGGCAAGGAGGCCTGGAACGCCATGCACCAGTGGCTCGCCTGCCTCAGCCAAATGGCTGCTCTGGCGGCGCGGTAGAGCCGGCAGCCATAAGACAGCCAAACGAGTGCGGCAAGCCCTGAACCCGGGCCGTCTTTTCTCCGGCCGGCCCTCTCACTTTCTCTCCGTGCGGCCTTTCAGGCGGTTGAGGCCCTGCTCGATGCCGATGTCAATCAGCGACTGAATCGGCAGGTTCAGCGTGGGGCGCGGCTTGCCCAGCGTGCCGCCCATGCCGATCGGAACGGGCAGGAACAGGTAGCGGTCGCTCTCGGTGCGCAGATAGCGGAGGATGCTCTTGTTCTTGAGCCGGTCCTTGAGTTCGCCGCCCAGCCAGAGGTTGAACGACAGGTCCACGCGCTGATCGAAGCCGACCGTGCCGCGGGCGCTGAGTTTCTGCAGGCGGCCCACGACCGTTGCGTCGGCGATGTGAACGACGGCTTTTTCGACTTTCCATCGCGCATCGAATGTGAAAAACGAAATGTCGGCCAGCTGTTCGACGGTGGTCACGGAGGCGAGGGCGCTGAGGATCGGGATGTTTTTCATCTGCCCATCGCTGACGCGGAAGGCGCCGTCGGCGAGGAGATTCTGTTCGAGGGCCGGTCCGTCGAACCCGCGGCCGGCGAAATGGACCGCCGCCTCGCCCTTGCCCGTCAGGGTGTTTTCGCTGCCGGGCGAAAGAAATCCCAGCAGCGGACTGACCGACAGATCGAGGCCTTTGATGGCGCCGTGGAAGGGCAGGCCCGGGATGTTGGTTTGCAGATGAAAGGTCGCCGAGGCCGCGCCGTCGAAGATCCGGGCGGTCAGCGATGGAACGGTGATGCTTTGGGGATTGGTCACAAGCACGGCCGCGAGGTTATCAATTGCCAGCCGGTCGTAGTAGAACTTGCCGATATTCAGCGAGGCGCGAATCGGCGGGCCGGGAACGACAAACGCGGCCGCTGCCGGCGAGGGCTGCCGGGTGGCTTTCGTCGGCGCGGCTGGCGGCGCACCTTGGCTCTTCTCCTCTCCGCCGCTCGAAAGCATCGCCAGATAGTGGTCGAGATGGAGGGAGGCCGCCCTCAGCGCGAGGTTCATTGGCTGCGTGGACTGCAACCCGCCGCCCTCGGCCGTTAGATCAATCTGATCCAGAGGTTTGCCGCCGGAATAGGAAGTCAGCCGCAGCGATCGCACGGCCGTGGCCTCGGCTGTCAGAACAACGTCGTTGTTCAAATCCAACGTGATTGGTTCGATCGGCTGTTTGCCTGCTGCCGGCCGGAGGTGCAGACTTTCGGCGCGCAAGGTTCCCCGGGCTTCGATCCGCGAAGGCGCCGACACATAGCGAATTTCCTGTTTGCCGTTGAGCCGGCCGCCGCTGAGCGGCAGATCGGTTCCGAGCGAGGCCAGAAGCGGCCAGAGCGGGTCGGTCTCGAAATTGACCGCGGCCACAGTCAGCACGGCGTCGCCCTTGTCGAGGTTTAGACGCCCGGACGCGTCGAGCGAACCGGCGCGCGCGGCGCCCTTGAACAAACGAATCGAAAACCGGTCGGCCTTGATCTCGGCTCCGCCGCGAAGCAGCGCGAGGGCGTTTTCGACTTCGATGGTGGGCGGCGCAAGAGGCTGCGCGGCATCCGGCGGAAGAATCCGCACCTGCTCGGCGCGCAACAAACCGGCGGCGCTGATCTCGCCGCCGGCGGCGAATTGGATCTTTTCCTGTCCGTGCAGCACGCCGCCCAGCGGCCGCCATGCGCCTGCCAGCGGTCCGACGAGCGTCGCAACCGGCGCCGTATCGAACCGCTCGAACTGAACGGAGACCTCGCCCGTGTTGGCCGCCAAATCCACAAGACCTTTGACGCGCAGGCTTCCCGGCTGCGCCCCTGCGCCGGTGACGTGCACCACCGCGTCGCGGATGGCCAAACCGTTGCGCGATTTGCTCCGCGTGACCGCAAGGTCGTAGGTCACATCGAGATCGCGCGCCCCGCGCTGGGCCGACGGCCCTGTTCCCGCGGTCCATTGCAGGCGCTGTGTGCGAAGCGAGCCGTTGACGGCCAGATCGGCATACTGGTTGGCCAGGGTCAGATTCGCCGCGCCCATAAGAACTCCGTCGGTGAGACGGACAGGCCCCGCGGGTTGCGCGCCGATTTGTTCGAGCACCGACACGAGGAACGGGACACCGGCCTCGCGCAGATCGAGCGAAAGCGTGCCGGCGCCCGTTGCCAAGGCCATCTGGCCTTTGACCGCGGCGCGCAGCCGGCCGGTATTGTGTTCGGCAACGGCCAACGAAAGCGACGTCAGGTTGAGTGTTTCTTTCGCCTGATCATAACTGACCGCATTGCCGCCGCGAAGCGACCAGCCGGAAAACTGCGCGCGATCGTTTCCGACCAGCGAGAAATTCAGATCAGTCGCATCGAACCGGCCGTTGATCCGCAAGGGCGACTGCGGGCCGGCGAAGGCAATCCGCTGGTCGAAATCCACCAGCCCGGTGCGCAGCCGGACCGCCGGCATATTGACCAAAAGCATCTGCAGCGCCGACAGGTCTATGCGGTCGCCCAACAGAATGATCTCGCCCTTCTGCGCCTCCGGATGAATTTCGCCTCGCCCCTCGATCCGGCCCGCGGGCTTTCCGGCCTGCTTGATCTCGCAAACCAGCTTTCGGATCGAGGCGACGCCTTTGGCGAACGTCAGATCGTAGTCGGCGGTGAGATCGGTGCGGGCGACTTTCGAGTCGGCGACCGTGCCGCGCAGATCGCTCAAGTCCATCGCGCCGCGCACCGTCAGCGCCTCGCCTGCCGCGCCGACCGACACGGCGGAGTCGAACGTCAGCACGCCCGCCTCGATTCGCACCTGCCGCCGCGCCAGAAACGGATTGAGCTGCACCAGAGCAAAGCGGTCGGCCTTGAAGACAAGTTCGGCCGCCGCGCCTGCGCCCGCTGCGCCTGTCGCGCCGCCCGGGGCAAGAGCAAGCGTCATGGGCTGGCTGAGACGCGCGGTCAGGACTTCGCGGCCGTCCTGCACCGCCCTCCCATTGAGGCTTTCCAGTGTGAGCGTCCCTGCCTTGCCGTCATAGAGTGCCCGCGCGCGAAACGTCATCTGCGTGGGCGGAGTGGGCGCGTCGGCGACGTGGGGAGCGGCGACACGGAAGTCGGCGAGGTCCGCCTCGCTGTCCACGGCGACGCGCCGGCCCTGACGGGAAGTCTCGATTGCAAACCGCGCGTTAACGGTCGTGTTGCGGAAGTCCAGCGGCTGGTCGGGCGTCGAAAGCAAATTGAGAAACGCCCGGTTGACCCCGCGAACGGCGATGTGGAACTTGCCGTCGGCGGTCGCCGGGTCCATCTCGCCGGTCAAAGCGATCTCCGCCCCGCGCTGGCCCTGATAGAAGACCGCCGCGTCGGCCCGCTGGATTTGCATGCGGCGCGGATCGTCCTGCTCGATTTGCAGCGTGCCAGTGGCGCGAAGGTCGCCCGCCTCGACGCCGTGAAACTGGCCTTTGAGGCGGCTGACGCTCCATTGCCCCGAAAGCGAAAAGGTCGCTTTTTTCGCCTGAATCGTCGAGGCGATCGTGCATGCGATCGCGCCGTCGGTCAGATGAACGTCTTGCGCAGGATCGTTTGCTTCGATGCGTGCCATGAGGTCGAGCTCCGCAGGGCGACCCAGACCGAGTTGCGAACCGCGGGCCTCGAAATCGCGCAGCGCATAGCGCGACAGCGTCGCGCCGGCCGCGTCGAGCCGCACGGTCTCGAACGCGGCATTGCTGATGCGAAGCCGCTCGACGAGAAAGCCGGTCGGGGCGCCGCCGGCGGAAGGTTTCGCCGCCGGCTCGGTTGCGGATTTGTTCGCCCGGCCGCGGTCGCGCTGCCGTTCGATGAGCGATACCTCAAGCCCTTCGGCTGTCACATCGCGCAGGTGGATTCGGCCCCGCAGGAGCGCCGGGAGACTCCATGCGACCGCCAGATAATCAACCTTTGCAAGCGGCTGTGTTTCGCCGGCGCGCGGGCCGACGTGCAGACGGCTGATTTCCAACCCTCGATGCAGGCGCAGTCGCGCGTGCGCAAAGCTGATCTCGCGCCCGCTCTGCCGCGCAATCAACGGGCACACCACATGGCGCAGGCCCTGCTCGCTGGTCAGATAAAACACCACTGCCGTGGCCAAGCCGGCCAGAAGCAGACCCGCAAGAAGGATTATTCGAACGAGCCTGCGAAGCAGTCGAAACCGCCGCGGCCGCTCCGCCGGCGCCTGCCCGCTGCCGCTTCCAAGGACGTTGCCTCTGGCCATAGGTTATCCTCTCTTTCGGCCGGATGAAGCGCAAAAACCACCCGCCGCGCTTGCCTTCTACGAGCCGAGCCTCATCGAAACCAACTCTGCCAGAACCCAACGCCATTTGTCAGCAAAAGAATGGACGGAAGGGGATGTCAGAGGTCATCTCCCGAGATCGGGAGCAGCTCATTGGGTTTTAGGGGAGGGTCGCGTTCCACCCCGGCCGTATTTTCGGACGCCGCAAACGGCGTCCCTCCCGAACGCCATGGATGGTGTTCCTCCCAAGGGAGGAGTCGAAACTTGTCGGGCAAAAGCGGCAGCATGGCTGCCGCACTCCAAAACGACAGCCTTCCGCTTTGCAGTTCTCGTTCGTCGCAAGACAAGCGACTGTCCTGGCTCTTACCGCCGCCGTGGAGTTTTGTTCTGCTTTTGCCCGGCAGGCTATTCCTCCAACACCGCGCGCGCCATGCAGCGAATCAGTCCCTTGCCGAAGTCCAGCCAATCGGCCGCCGTCGGATAACGGCCGAGGCGTTCGTTCTTCATAATTTTCAACTCCATGAGAATCGCCGGTACTTTCGCCGCCTGATATAACGCATAGCTGGTTCCCGACAGGCTCTCGGGCCGGCTGACGGGCCCTTTCTTCCCGTCAAACATCGTTTGGGCCA
>JADFCW010000229.1 GCA_017161705.1 Candidatus Sumerlaeota bacterium
AGATTTCTGAATCCAGCAAATCGGATCCATCCTGTCCAAATAAAGCCTATCGAATCTCGCGGCGGCGAAGATTCCAGATCGTCAACGCCAGAAAAACCGCCACGACGGCCAGCAAAATCAATACGCAGACGGTTTTGGAGAGCGGTTCGCCCGCCAGACTGAAAAATTTCACCACCGCAACATTGTGCGGAAACAGCGTCTGCACGTGGTACATCAGCGTGATCCATTTCAGCCGCGCCGGCAGATATGTGATCAGCGATTCCCAGCCGAAACAAAATACAACCGCCCAGCGCTCGCCATGCGGCATCCACGCCCCAATGCAGGCAAACAGGCTCATATAGGCCGACAACGCCAGGAGAAAAATCAACGAATCCCAGACCAACCAACGCATGTTGTCCCACTGCCCCATCTCCTGCCAAACATTCCCGTGCCGGTAGAGCAGCCAGACCGTCCCGTAGGTCAGAGTCAGCGAGCCGACCAGCAGCCCCGCAGCGATCAGCCACGACGCCAGATACTTCCCAATCACGACAAGCGAGCGCGGAATCGGCCGCAGCTTGAGGTGCACCAGCGTCTTCCCCTCGACCTCGTCCGAGATCAGGGCCAGTCCGTACAGCATCGCCAGGACGTAGAGGATCACGTGCAGGTAAAGCAGCGCGACGAGATTGCGGAAAAAGTTCATCGGCTGCGGCAGGCCGCCGGAATGGCCTGTCATCCGCGAGACCACGGCCGCCAGTACGGGCAGCGCCGGCGGAATCAGCGCAACGATGACCGCCACCCACAGACGCCTGGCGCGGAGGCCCGTCCGCCAATACAGAGAAAATACCGCCTGCAACTGCCTCAGCCGCAATCGGAATCCCTGCGGCAGTGCGGGCGTGTCGGCTCTCCGGCTGGCTGACATAGTCCCGTTCATCCGCCGTCCTCGGACCGGCTGCGCGTCAGATAGGCGAACACCGCCTGCACGTTGTCGTCCGGCGATGTCATCAGGTCTATGCTCACTCCGTCCTCGATGGCCACTTGCGCGAGGCGATCATAGACCGCGTCGGGGTCAAAGGTTTCGATGAGAATTCCCCGGCGCGCCAGGTCCAAAGACACCTGGCGGACCTGCTCGACGGCAATCAGGCGGCCGGCGAGCGCGCGCGGCTCGGCGCATTCGAGGTAGATTTGGTGCGGATGCTCGCGCAGCAGGCCGCGCACCTCGTGCACGTCGCCCGCGGCCAGAAGCCGCCCATGGCTGATCATCATGATGTTGGAGGTCAGGGCGTCTATCTCGTGAAGAATATGGCTGGAGATGGCGACCGTTTTGCCCTCCGCACCCCACCGCGCCACCAAATCCAGCGTGCGGCGCCGGCCGACGGGGTCCATGCCCGCCAGCGGCTCATCGAGCAGCAGGATCTCGGGATCATGAGCGATGGCGTGCGCCAGTTTCAGCCGTTGGCGCATCCCCTTGCTGTAGGCGCCGATCCGCTTGCGGGGCTCGTCGGCCAAGCCGACCTGTTCCAGCGCCGCGCACGTCATCGCTTCGGCCCGTTGCCGCGAAAAGCCGTGTATCCGAAGCGATGCGAGCAGAAAATCTGCCCCCGTCAGCGCGTCGTAAAATCCATCGCCATCATGGCAGAATCCGATGCGGCGATAGACCTCGACCTCGCGCCAGGGGTCTGCGCCGAAAATCTCGACCCGCCCGCGACTGGGCCGGAGCAGCCCTGCCGTCACTTTCAGCAGAGTGGACTTCCCCGCCCCGTTCGGCCCCAGCAGCCCCGTCACGCCGGGCGTCAGCTGCACGGTGATGCCGTTGATTCCCAGCACCTCGCCGTACCATTTCGACACATCGTGCAGAGCGACAGGCAGCGTCATTTGACCACTTCGACAGGACGGACTTGCCGCCAGAGAATCGCCCAACATAGAGCGGTTGCCGCAACAATCACCGCCCCCGCAGCCGACCCGCTAAACGGATAGTGCCGCGCCTCCGCAAGGTGCTCGAGTCCAAACAGCCAAAGCCCCAGGCGGTGAAAATCAAACTGCAACGACAGAATCATGTATTTGCGGCTTTCGAGAATTCCGCTCAACACGCCTGCGAGAACGTTGTGTCCGATAAACAGACCGACCACCATCCCCCCCGCAATCGCTCCTTTTTTCACCAGCGAAGAGGCCATAAGCATGAGTGTTCCGCAAAAGAGTGCGATCAAGACCGACAGGGCAACAATCGCAAAGGGCAGGCGCCAGTAGGTCAGGATAAAGTCTTTACCGCCCTCGCCCAGACAGTGCAGCCCAAAGACCAACAACGTCGGGACCGCCGTCACGCCCAAAATCGGCAACGCCAGAACTCCCAACTTGCCCAGGAGGTATTCCGCGACCGTCAGCGGCTTCGACAAATACAACGGAAGCGCATTGTCGCGCCGGTCGTCGGCGATCAAGCCCGCTCCCATGATCAGCGCCAAAAGGGCCACCGTCAGGCTTTGGGCCATAATCTCGGTAAGAAAAAACTGAGCATTGATGCTGGGCAACCGCTCCACCGGTATGGCGTACTGCTGCAAAATCTGACGATTGGCCATGATATAGACATAGGCCAGAAAACAGAAGTGAATAAATCCGGCGATCACCAGCAGCGTCACCAGATGGTTGCGCCCCTTGCCGGTAAACAGGAGCGTCAGGTGATAGCGTGTGATTACCGACCAACGCCGCCAGCGCGGCTGCGGCTTTCCGGCCCACGGATGATACTGTTGGTCATACACCGGCATGGTTTAGTTTTGCTCTTCGATGGCGCTGAGGAACACGTCTTCCAACGAATCGCGCTTACGGACGAGATGGCGGATTTGCACGCCCGACGCCCGCGCCGCCCGAAAGAGAACCTCGGTGCTCTTGTCCGCCGGCAGCGTGACGCGCAGCAGATCGTTTCGTCCCTGCTCGCATCGGCAGCCCTCGCCCGCCAGCGCCTGCACAAATCTTTCGCCGCTTCCGTTGCCTTTCCACCTCACCTCGACTACCGCCTGCTCGACTCGTTTCAGGTCCTCGATCTTTCCCGACACTACCAGCCGCCCTTTTTTAATCATCACCACGTCGGTGCAGGCAGATTCCACGTCGTGCAGAATATGCGATGAAAAAATCACGCTGGTTTCCCCCTGGGCCACAACGTCTTTGATCAGCTGCAGCATTTCCTGCCGACCCGACGGATCGAGCCCATTGGTCGGCTCGTCGAGGAACAGGACTTCGGGCGAGGCCACCAGTGCTTGCGCCAGTTTGAGGCGCTGCTTCATCCCCGCCGAAAATGTTCCCACCTCCCGATACCGCGCCTCGCCCAGGCCGACGTAGAACAGCACCTCGTGGGCGCGCTGCATCGCTTCGGCCCACGGCAGCCCATGCAACTCGCCGCAATACATGACCAGCCGCACCGCTTTCAGGGACGGGATCAGGCAATCGTGTTCCGGCATATAGCCGACGCGCTGGCGGATGCGCACGCCGCCGCGGCCGATGGGTATGCCCAGCACCGAGCCACTGCCGCGGGCAGGGCGGAGAAATCCCAGCAGAATTTTCAGCAGCGTGGATTTCCCTGCGCCGTTCGGCCCCAGCAGGCCTGTGGCTCCGCGCCCGATCTGAAAACTCAGATCATCCAGCACGACATTGTTTCCGTAAGCGAAAGAGAGGCTGTTGACTTGGATGATCGGATCAGAAGTCATTGGAGAATATTGGTGCGTTTTCAAAAAATGCAAAAATGAAACAAACTGAAGTTTGAACTACAAACGGCACACTAAAGTGTGAACTACAAACGGCACACTAAAGTGTGAACTACGAACGGCACACTAAAGTGTGAACTACAAACGGCACGCTGAAATGTGAACTACAAGCTAGCTGCGTTTGGGTTTGGATAGCCATTCATTGGCTTCGGGGTCCCCGGGAATCTGCTCCTTTTCAGGGTCCCACCGGATCCGGCGATTGAGGCGAATGGTAATGTCGCTCAACTGGCAGATCGTGTCCGACCGTTGGGCGGTCTCGACCGGACAGATGGTCTCCTTGCGCGACCGGATGCAGTCCAGAAAGTTGCGATAGTGATTGTCGCTTTTGTATAGATGGATATCCGCCGGCCCCGGCTCCCATTTCAAGAGCGCCTCGGGGTTCGCTTCGATCCTCTGCCGGTCCACAAAGACCCATCCTTCCGTTCCCTCGAACGTCACGCCGTGCCGAACCTGTTTTTCGTCGGCGTATACCAGTTTGACTCCGTTGGCATACAAGCAGTTGACCAGCCAGCGTGTCGGGGTATCGGTCAACTCGCCCTTGGGCGGAAATTCACCTGTCCCCTCGTAGTCAATCGGGCCGGTGTGGTCGGTGTTGTTTCCCCACTGTGCAATATCCACATGGTGAATGCCCCAGCCGGCGATGAATCCCAGCGCATAGTCGGAAATGTGATACCAATAGGGTGTTTTGGTTCGCTTTTCGGTGTAGGGAACTTTTCTGGCCGGTCCGAGCCACAGGTCGTAGTCAAAGCCGGGCGGCACCGGTGCTTCGGGGTCGCGTTCGGCGCGGATGCCAAAGGGCGAGCCGACTTTGATGGTCACGAGCCGGCCGATTTTGCCGTTGCGCACCAGTTCGCAGGCCTGACGAAAGCGGGCATCGGAGCGTTGCTGGGTGCCGAATTGAAAGACGCGCTGGGCTTTTTTTACGGCGTTGCACAGCGCCCGCCCTTCCGCCACGCTAAGCCCCAGCGGTTTCTCCATATACATATCCTTGCCGGCCTCGGCCGCTGCAATGCCGATAGGCACGTGCCAGTGGTCGGGCGTTGCGATCAGCACAGCGTCAATGTCGCTTCGCGCAAGCAGCTGGCGAAAATCGTTATACATAGCGCAACCTTTGTAATCGCTCTTGCCCAGACGTGCGGCGTAGAATTTTTCTACCCGTTCTTTGGCCCCTAGACGTCTTTTTTCATCCACGTCGCAGACGGCCACCACACGCGCATCCTCCAGGCCGGCATTCATTAGGCCGTTCATATCTGCGGTGCCGCGGCTGCCGACGCCGATGCAGCCAATTGCAATCAGATCGTTGGCGGCTTTGGGCTTGGCTTTTTTGCCTGCCCGTGCGCTGAGAATGAGCGGACCGGCGCCCGCCGCCCCAAGGATTTGCAGGAATGATCGTCGCCCAATTCCCCGTCCGTAGCTCATCGTTGCTCTCCTTCTCCGATGAAAAGATTTTGCAATCCTATCTTCCCCATTTTCCGATCTGTGGTCTCCAGTTCAATCCGGGTGTAGCCTGTCCATAGCAGCATTTCAACAAGTATTCCGCGTAAGAGGCGGTCCTCGAAAGCCGAAAAAATATTTGCGATTGCGGGCGAGGCAGGTAGGCTCCTTTCGCAGAGGAAAGGAACTGCGTTTAGGTGCAAAAATCTGCCGGGGTGGATGTGCATTGTCGGGTTATGTTCGATAGGCTTCCCGCTTGACGCAGCCCAAGTGGAACGGAAGGTCAGCCCGAGTGGACTTATAATTCGTTCAACAGGAAAAACGGCGGACACCTCATGGACAACAACGCCGTGAGGTACGGGATGAAAATGCCCGCATACCTGCACCGCGGCCAAATAGGCGAAATGGATGGGGGAACAATTCAGCGACAAGCTGACCCGCGAACAGCGGTTTCGACGCCTGGCGGCGCAGTGAAGGGTGGAGAGCAAACCTCGTTCGTGCTGCCGCAGAATCCAACCGCCGATTGGGCGCTTCGCGTGCGGCTCGGGCGCGATCGAGAACACGTACGAACTTATTCGACGTCGAGTGTCCATGGCGCGCCAGAAAAAAAATAAGACCCATTTGCCCGCATGGCTCGAAACGGTTCGGCGTCTTGCCGCTCCGGCGGTTGCGCGGGCCGCTGACGCACTCGACTGGTTTAGCCGTACCTATCTGGCGGTGCTGTTGGTTCCGGCTGACGGCATTCCCGCCGCAGCATTGGCCGGGACGTGGACCTTTTCTTTGAGTATGATCATGGTTTCAGGTGTATTAGAGACGGTTGTGTTTTGGGCGGCGATCGGCGCGTTGGATTCGGCCGCTGCGGCGCGCTTGATGACCGCCAGGAACGTGTTATATACACTGTTGACTCTGGTATTTTTTCTTTTTGCATTGAGCGCGAGTTTGTGGGCAGGCTGCCGCATTTTTACGCGCCAGAATCCAACGTTGCTCGGCGCAATGAACTGCGTGGCCGTGGCGATGGTGCCGTTTTCGGCGTTGACGGCGGGCGCCGGCGTGCTTCTTTACTTGTTTCGCGCTCTGGCGGTGTTCATGGGCGTCTATGCGGCGCTGGTCGCAGCGGGCTATTTGGCGGAAGCCTTGAGAACCCAAAGCGATTTCTCTCCGGCCCAGTCGCTGTATGTCATTCCCCTGATGATTGTCGCCGCCATGTTTCTCAGCGGCGTGGGCGTATTGGTCCTTCGCGGATTGCTGCCGGCAGGCGGATGAGAGCCGTGGACCATCGCGCCGGCATTCGATGTAAAGAAGAAGGGATTTTATACTATGGCAACGCGGAAAAAGGTCCTGGTGACCGGTGCTAAAGGCACGTTGGGCACAGATTTGGTCGCCCGCATCAAAACGACCCGGAAATACGACCTGGTTGCCGTGGACATTGAAGAGATGGACATCACGCGCCTGAGCGACGTCAAAAACACCTTTCTCCAACACCGCCCGGACGTCGTCATCCATTGCGCGGCCTATACCAACGTGGACCGTGCCGAAAACGAACGCGAACTGGCCATGGCCATCAACAGCGAGGGCACCAAACACGTGGCGTTCTTCTGCCGCGAACTCGGCGCGGAGATGATCTACATCAGCACCGACTATGTTTTCGATGGACTCAAGCAAACGCCCTACCTCGAGACCGACCGCACACATCCGATCAATGTCTATGGGGCCAGCAAACTGGCCGGGGAGGAGCACGTGGCGGTCCTTTTGGAGAAATACAAAATCTGCCGCACGTCGTGGTTGTGCGGCATTCATGGGCGCAATTTTATCTACTCCATCCTGCAGGCGGTGGCCGAGGGCCGTCCGCTTTCCGTGGTCAACGACCAGATCGGCCGCCCCACATTTACCTTCGACCTGGCCGATGCGCTGCTGTGGCTGCTGGAAAAGCCGGAGTATGGGATTTTTCACATCACGAATTCCGGCTTTTGTTCGTGGTATGAGTTCGCGCAGAAAATCATTCAGCTTGCCGGGATCAAAGGCGTCGCCGTTCGCCCCATCACCAGCGAGCAATTCCGAAGTCTGGCGCAACGTCCCCCGTATTCGGTCCTGGAAAACCGCCGTCTCGAACAGCTGCGGTTTCGGCCGCTGCCGCGATGGGAAGAGAGCCTCAGAGAGTTTCTGGCCCGAAAAGCCGCCCTGGAGCAATCCGGGGTGCCCCCGGTGGTCGCCCGCCGCGGAACTTCGAAATAAAGCAGCGCGGGGAAAAGGTTCCAGCTCACCCGTAAGGAGATTGCAACGTGCTCTCGAAAACCGCTCTCAAACGCATCCGGCAATGGCTAGAGTCCGACTTCGATCTGGCCAGCCGCCGCGAAGTCCAGCGCTTGCTGGACGCCGGCGAAGAGGCTGAACTCGAAGACCGCTTCGCCTTTGATCTGGAGTTTGGCACCGGCGGCTTGCGCGGCGTCATGGCTGCGGGCACCAATCGGATGAATACCTATACGGTCGCGCGCGCCACGCAGGGCCTCGCCGACTACATTCATGGCCAGCGTGTCCGCCGTCCCTCGGCCGTCGTGGCCTACGACTCCCGCCATCACTCGCGGGAGTTCGCCCGCACCACCGCCGAGGTGTTTGCCGCTAACGGCATCCGCGTGTTCCTGTTCCGCCAGCTTCGCCCCACGCCGCTCCTGTCGTTTGCCGTCCGCCATTTCGGCGCCGCCGCAGGCGTGATTATCACCAGCAGTCATAATCCCAAACAGTATAACGGCTACAAATGCTGTTGGAGCGACGGTGCGCAAGTGGTTCCCCCGCATGACATCGGCATCATCCGTCAGGTGCGCCGAATCGCCTCGCTCCGCCAGATTCGCCGGATGGACTTCGCCCGCGCGCTCCGGCTGGGGCGCATCAAGCTGATCGGAGCCGAGGTGGACCGCGCCTATTTGCGCGCCATCCGCCCGCTTTCGCTGCATCCTGAAATCATCCGGTCGGCCGGACGTGACCTGAAAATTGTCTATACCCCCTTGCATGGCACCGGCGGAACGATGGTGCCGAAAGCCTTGCGCGACTGGGGCTTCCGCCGTGTGACACTGGTTCCCTCCCAGGCGCGTCCTGACGGCGATTTTCCAACCGTCGAGTCGCCGAATCCCGAAGACCCTGCCGCCATGGCGGAGGCGCT
The DNA here is from genome assembly GCA_017161705.1 of Candidatus Sumerlaeota bacterium. Classification (GTDB taxonomy): domain Bacteria; phylum Sumerlaeota; class Sumerlaeia; order JADFCW01; family JADFCW01; genus JADFCW01. The sequence continues at coordinate 8,317 of JADFCW010000229.1, forward strand.
CGCCGTCGCCCGCCGCGCGGACGCGGATCTCGTCCTGGCCAGCGATCCCGACGGCGACCGTCTGGGCGTGGCCGTGCGCATTGCTCGCGGGCGCTATCGGATGCTGACCGGCAATCAGGTGGGCGTGCTGTTAGCCGATTATCTCTGCCGCGAAATGAAGGCCGTCGGCACACTCCCGGACAATGCTCTGATTGTGACCACGATTGTTTCGACCGATCTGATCGAGCGGGTGGGCGCGCATTATGGCGTTGCAGTCGAGGAGGTACTGACCGGTTTCAAATGGATTTGCGAGAGAATCCGCGCCAACGAAGAGCGGCGGGCGCGCGGCAAGCCTTGGCGCTCGTTCATTTTCGGCACCGAGGAGTCCTACGGTTACCTGGTCGGCACCGTTGCGCGGGACAAAGATTCCGTCATCGCCTCGTGCGTCTGTGCCGAAATGGCGGCTGTAGCGCGCAGCTGCGGCAAAACCCTCGTGCAGGAACTCGACGAGATCGAAATGCGCCACGGCGTCTTTCTCGAAGAGGGGCAGTCCATTTTCCATCCCGGCGTCGAAGGGGCCGCTGTGATCAAACGGATCATGGACTCGCTGCGCAAGAACCCGCCGCGGCGGATCGGCGGCCTGCCCGTCGTGCGTGTGGGCGATGTGCTGCGCGGCCTGTGGAGGCCGTTGTCGGACGGCCGCGGAGGATCGCCGCGCCGCAGCGGGCGGATCGCGCTGCCGAAGTCCGATGTGCTGATCTTCGAACTGGCTGACGGCGGCAAGGTGATCGCGCGGCCTTCGGGCACCGAGCCGAAAATTAAATTTTATTTCAACCTGTGCGAGTGCGCCGGGGTTCCTTTCACGTCGCGTGCGCAGCTGGAAAAGGCCCGTCGGGCGTTGGCCGAAAAGATGCAACGCATCAAGGCCGACTTTGTCCGCGAAGCCGAGGCGCGAGGGAAATAAACCTAAACACCGCGGCGGGGCGCGAGAGGTTATGTTTGGCGACGGGTACAGGCGACGTTCGGCGGGGCGAACCTTGTCAAGAAAAAGCGGCAGCATGGCTGCCGCAGTCCAAAGCGTTTGCTTCGCAAACTCCTGACTCCATGCGGTTCGAACCATTCTCCCGCCAAATCCGATTTGAAGCAGTAGTTAGGTTGGCCGGCCGGGCTGTGGAACAATTTTCTGTTCGAGAAAAGCCGCCACGCGTTCGGCCGGCGGGTCCAGCCAAACGGGCTCGATGGTCAGAGTCGCCCATGGCGCATTTGGCGCGGTGCGC
>JADFCW010000230.1 GCA_017161705.1 Candidatus Sumerlaeota bacterium
AGGTTGGAAAAAAAACGCCCCCATTTGCCGTGGTTGGGCAGGATGCCCTGGTGGAGCATGTCGGGATTGGTCAGAAGCATGTGGGCGCGGTCGCGAAGTTTTCGCCGCAGGTCAGCCGGCGTGTCGCCATCATAGGTCCCGGCAACAAAAGTGAAGGGCTTGCCCAATTGCTGAAACCGCTCGAGGCTACGCAACTGATCCTGCGCCAGCGCCTTGGTGGGATATAGAAGCAGCGCAGTCGAAGTACGGTCGTTCAGCCATTGTTCCAGAATCGGCAGCAGATAGCAGAGCGTTTTGCCGCTGGCGGTACCGGTGATAACAACGACCGATTTTGCATTTTCCGAGTGCGGACTGCCGATTGCCGATAGCCGATTGGGACGGGCCGGCGGAAGACTCTCATCGCCAAACACTCGAATGCCTTGCCGCAGGATATCGAGGGCCTCCGCCTGGTGAATGTAAAGACGCTCGATGCCGAAAGAAGCCAACGCACTGCGCAGAGGCGGCGGCAAGGGCTGCCGCGGTTCGCCAAAGCGCGCCGGACGCGCCGGAATGTGCTCGACATGCACGATTTGTCCGCGATACCACTTCTCGCGCTGAATGCTTCCGAGCCAACGTTCAACGTCCATTCGCGCCTCCGTCCGCACCGTCGGAAAGACTGGCAAACCCTCGAATCCGAGTCAATAGGATGGTAGCCGCGTAATGGCGTACAAATCACTTGCTCGCAATTCGTATAGGGAAACCCGCAAAGGTGATCCACACTTCGATTCTAACCTTTTCGATCCGAGACTTCCATATGGAGCATCCCGTGTTCGGGTGTGGCCAAAGGCCGCCTCAGGTGCGTCGAAATTTTTCGGGCAAAAGCGGCAGCATGGCTGCCGCAGTCCAAAGAAATGTTTTGCGGTGTGCGTTAGCCGTACGACAAATCCGCGCACAAAAAAACAGACGCAGAAAACAGTTGCCCTGCCGAATTCCCCGCCTCATAATCTCCACAAGTTCCCGTGGACGGGGCGGCCGGTTGGGCGGCCCCAGACCTGTAGTGAAAGTTGCAGAAACCATGGCAGCGCGCAGGCGACGCAAAGCTCTCCCCCTCCAGCGTATGGCATTCCCGCTGACGGCCTCTTTGGTGGTCATCGTCGGATTGGTTGCCTTGTGGTTAATGCTATCCCAAGCGTGGCCGCAAACCGCCCGAAAATGGATGGCCCGAATCGCTGGCGAACGGCCGGCGCGTGCTGTTTTTTCCGAAGCCGAAAAACCCCGTCACCCTGTTCCGGAATCCCTTTCCGCCGAGGCAGCGGTGAAACTCAAACGGGAAAACGAGATCCTTCGCGAGGAAAACAAGCGGCTGCGAGAACTGCTGAAACAAACCAGCGAAACCCTGGCAGCCAAGACGTTCCAATTGGAGGAAATGAAATTACGCCGGCTGATTCAGGACCGAACGCGAAACCCCTGACGCCTTCGCCCTCGTCAGCCGCGGCGTCATCTCTCTCGTCCCCTCCGAGGCGGTTATGAGCGCAAATGGGGCCGGTGAGCGCCCGTTCGTTCATCTTCATACCCACAGCCATTTCTCACTGGCCGACGGCGTGGCTGCACCGGAAGCACTCGTGCGCCAAGCCGCTGCGCTCGATATCCCAGCTCTCGCACTGACCGATCACAACACCCTGGCCGGTCTTATCCCCTTTCTCGAAGCCTGCGAGTCGGCGGGCCTTCAGCCGCTTGTCGGCTGCCAGCTCGATGTCCTGCCGGGAGCCGGTCCTTGGCAAGCCTCCGCCAAGGATTTGGGATCGCTGGTTCTCTTGGTCGAATCCGAGATTGGCTATCGCAACCTGTCCCATCTTGTGACGCTGGCGCAGAGCAAGACACTGAAGCAATGGCCGCCGCATGTCACCCAGACGGAATTGGCCGAACACTGCGCCGGTTTGATTGCGCTGATCGGACCGTCCAGTCCGATCCGCCATTTTATTCATCCGCCCGACGTCGCTCGGGTCGAAGAGTTCTTAACCGATCTGGTGAGGGCGTTTGGCAAGGAAAACCTGTTTTTTGAACTGCAGCCGGCGGTCACTGAAGACGAACAAACCCTCAACGACTACTTTATTCAAATCGGCCGGTTCCTGGGCATCGGACTGGTTGCCTCCAACGACGTGCATTATCTTTGGCCTGAAGACGAACTGGCCTGGCAGTTCTTGACAGGCCGCCGTCCCCCCCGCTCGCTCGGCGAAAAAGCCGCCGAACTGGGCCCGCGACGCCGCCACCTGGCCGACAGCCGTGAAATGCGCCACTGCTTTGCGTTCATCCCCCATGTCATTGACAACACCGCAGTGATTGCCGAGCGCTGCCGCTACCGCCCGCCGCTTCGCAAACGCCGCCTGTTGGTCCACGATTTCGCACGCGGTTTCGATGCGAATTCGTATCTCTGGGACCTGGTGTTTCACTTTGCGACCGAAAAATACGGAACCCTGACCGACGAGGTAAAATCGCGGTTGAACGAAGAGTTCGACTATGTCCACCGCTGCGGGCTGGCCAACTACCTCCAACTGCTCTGGCAGGTGGCCAAGTTTCTGCGCGAGCAGCGCATCCCCTGTCTGGTCAGGCGCGGCCCCATCACCACCAGCTTGCTGGCCTATGTGATGGGCTTGACCGGCATCAATCCCTTGTCGCCGGCCCATCGTTTGAGCTTCGAGCCTCTGATCGAAGAAGGCGCCGTTTTCCCCGACGTCACGATCCAGGTCCCAACGCGCTATCTGCCCCGCCTGTGCGAGTATTTTCGACGCAGCTATGGCACTAATCGTGTGGCACGCCTGGGCCGCTACCAATACTGGCCCAAACCGCTTCTGATGATGGCCATCAGCCAATGGGCGGGGTTGCCGCGCCACCGGGCCGAAATGATGATCCAGTCGGGGACCTTTGCCGCCCGGGCGGACAAGTCGCTTCGCTGGGCCGACCTGTTTCCAGGCAACACCCGCTCTCTCCCCTCCCACCACGCCGCCGTGCTCAATCTGGTCTTCCACCGGCTTCATCCGCTGCCCCGCACACTGGTCGGACAGGACAACCGCCTCGTGCTGGCCGGCGAACCCCTCCATCAGATAGTCCCTCTCGCCTATCCGGAAACACGAATGCAGGCCGCGGCACATCCGACAGAGTCCGAAGCGGACTTGCGCGCAACCACTCAAATGGACGCGGCCGATTGCGACGCCCTGGGACTGCCGCGCATCACACTCATGTCCAGCCGCCCTTTGGGAATTCTCGACGACGCCATGACGTTGGCGCGGCGAGACGCCGGCCGGAGTTTTGATCTGATACGGGAAACGGAAAACGACCCGGAAACCTTCCGTCTGTTGGGCGCGGGGCGGACGGCGGGAATTCCCGGCTTCGAAGGTATCGGCGTGCGCGCACTGCTTCAGCGCGAAAAGCCCGCCTCGCTCGACCGCCTTATTCATGTGATGAACCTGAGCACCGGCAACCAGGAAACCTCCCGCCGCGCGCCCCAGGGAACGATCATCGCCGACTGCCTGCTGGCCTACCGCTGCGCCTTTCTGAAAGCCCACTACCCCCTGCAGTTCTATACCGCATTGCTGACGCGCATCTGCCGCAACCGCAAATGGTTCGCACGAGTCCTGCGCGAAATGAACACCCTGGGCATCCGGCTCCTGCCGCCCGACATCAACCTCAGCAGCTACGCATTTACCCACGTGAACGAACAGATTCGCGCCGGTCTGATTGTCGTGCAACAAATGGGCGAGAAAGCGGCCGCCGAGATCCAGTCCGTACGCCACGGCGGCGTATTCAACAGTCTGCTCGATTTCTGCCGGCGCACCGATCCCAAACTCGTTCCTCCGCGGCTGATTGAAAATCTCATCAAGGCCGGCGCTATGGATGGTTTCAACCTTCGGCGTTCGCAAATGCTGGCCATGCTCGACAAGGCCGTCGAGCAGCCCCGCTCGCCAGCCGGACGCCTTTCTTCGGTGGTCCAGATGCAGCTCGATCTGCCGATGGGCGGCAACGCCGACGGCAACGTCGAGATCCCCCTCATGGACGAACTGCCTTTGCCCCTGCGGCTGCAATACGAAATGCAGACAGCCGGCTATACCTTCAGCGGCGATTTCCTTGCACCGTTTGCCGACCTGCTCAAGCGGTGTCGGATCGAGCGCGGCCGCGTTATACTGTCCGGCCGGATGGAAGGCCGCGATCTCTATTTAGCAGGGATGGTGACTCAAATTGAAAAAGATGCTCTGTCCATCCCCAACGAAACCGCATGGTGGCTGGATTTTGAGGGCGTCATGGCGGCCATTCCTGACGCGCTGTTCGAGGCCCGCCTCGCGGATATCCGGAGCGGAGAACCGCTGATGCTCGGCGGCAAGGTAGCCGGCCATCAGGGTATTTACTTCCTCCGTGTCCACACCCTTGTGCCTTTATTTCGCGTGCATCAGCAAGCCACACAGGCCAGACAGCTGGTCCTGGACCTTGAAAATGAAAACAAGCAAACGTTGCGGCTGTTGTGCCACGTCTGCGGGCAGTACCCCGGCTCGACGGCAGTCGTAGTGTCGCGTTATCAAGGGTCGGGCCGTTTTACGCTGCGGCGGCTGCAGGCGCGCAAGGTGACGGTCTGTCCCGGCTTGCTCAATGATCTCCGCCGCATTATCGATACCGACCGGATCCGTGTCGTGGGTTTTAGCGACTCGCCGCCGGACGACGAGGATTTTTCCGGCCTGTAGAAACCTGCGGCTCTGGCCGCTCGCGATTTCCCGCGGTTTGCCAATCCATATGAACGTGCCTCTTCGGAAAAAACTTCTATTTGCCGCCACAGTGGCTTTCGCTTTGCCCCTATCGGCAGAGGCGCTTGTGCGGCTCGTTTGTTGGACAGTGGGGCGCGTCCCGTACACGGCCGCTACCCCATGGTGCCGAGCCGACGATGATCTGCTCTATGTGTTTCCGCCTCGCTTCCAAGGCCGTGTCTTTGAGGCCCACGCACGAATCAACAATCTCGGGCTGCGCGGAAATGATGTGAACGAAGTAAAACCAAAAAACACGCTGCGTGTGCTGTGTCTAGGCGATTCGCGAACGTTTGGCTATCAGGTCGGCGACAATGAAAGCTATCCTGCCCGGTTGGAATGGCATCTGCGTAAAATCCTGCCCGACACCCACCTCGAGGTCCTCAACGCTGGCTTTCCCGGCTACTCCAGCTATCAAGGATTGCGGTTTCTGGAAACACGCGGCGAGCGTCTGGCTCCGGATCTGGTGGCCGTCGCGTTCGATTTTAACGACCGCCGCTTTGTATTGCGTCCCGACCAGGCCGACGGGCCCTCGTCCTTCCGCCGAACGGCGCGCGCCCTGCGGCTGCGCAACCGTATGCGGTTCAGCTATGCTTTGCTGGGGGCTTTGAAACTTGCGGGTCAGTTGCGGCGCGAGACCACTTGGGCCAGCGACGTTCTTGCTCTGCCCTCCTATCGGCTGCCGGATTTGGCTTGTCGCGTGGAGATCGAGCAGTTCCGCAACAATTTGCACGCGATCGCCCGCTGGTGTCGCGACCGTCAAATCGCTATCCTGTTTATTGCGATGGCCGATGCGCCGCCGATCGTTCAAACCATCGAAGAAGGAATGCGGCTGCGAAGCGAAAAACATTTTGACGAGGCGGTCGCCGCGTTCTCCCGTATTGGTGTCGAGCCGATGGATCCGGCCTCCGCCCAGTGGTACCGCGCCCTGACGCAATACGAGATCGGATTGACACGCGAAGCGCAGAACCGGACGAGCGAGGCGCTGGCGGCCTTTCGCGCCGCCGCGCAGGCCGCTGCCTTCTGGTCGGTGTTCGGCGGCACACCGGTCCGCCATTCCAAAGACTACGTGCAAGTTATCCGCGAAACGGCCGAAAAATTGCAAATCCCGTGCGTGGACATTGCAGCCCGCTTTTCGCAACGCCCCGATCTGTTCGCCGATTACACGCACCACAATGCCGAAGGCCACCGCCTGATTGCCGAGGCAGTCGCAGAGCAAGTGGTTTCGATGCTGCGGAAATAAACGAGACGCGACCGCCGCCTATCGCCCGATGCGCAACCGCTTCCGCTGCTCGCATCGCTCGATCGCCAGATCAATCAGACGGTCTATCAATTGCGGGAAAGCAATCCCGGCAGCCTCCCATAGCTTGGGATACATGCTGATGGCGGTGAAGCCGGGAATGGTGTTGATTTCGCTGACAAAAAGTTCCTTGCTGCGCGAGAGGAAAAAATCTACGCGGCCCATGCCTTCGCAACACAACGCCCGGTAGGCCGCAATGGCCAGGTTCTGCGCCTGCTCGGCCAGTCCCTCCGGCAGGTTGGCCGGAATTTCCAGGCGCGCCCCTTCGTCATCCAGGTATTTGGCCTCATAGGAATAAAACTCATGGCTGGGAATGATTTCACCCGGCGCCGAGGCAATGGGATCGTCGTTGCCCATGACCGAGCATTCCAACTCGCGGCAATGAGGAACATTTTCCTCGACAATGATTTTGGTATCGTATTCGAAAGCCGTCTCGACCGCCTTGGCCAAATCCCCGCGCGTTTTGACTTTCGTGATTCCGATCGAAGAACCCAGGTTGGCGGGTTTCACAAACACCGGCGGAGGAAAAGTCTCCCAGACCGCATGTTTGCATTTCTCCGGATCGCGCGCCCAGAGGCGATGATGAAGGACCAGAAACCGCGGCGTGGGAATTCCGGCATCCCGCAGCAGGCGCTTCATCACGTCCTTGTCCATGCCGACCGCCGATCCTATCACCCCCGCGCCCACGTACGGAATGCCAGACAGTTCGAGCAGCCCTTGGACTGTCCCATCTTCGCCGCGCGGCCCGTGAAGGACAGGAAACACCACGTCCAGCTTTAAAATCGAGTGCCCCAAGCCATCGGGATGGAGCACGAGCAGACCGCCCACGGCGGGGTCTGGCGAAAGAATGGCATTCGAACAGCTTTGCCCCAAATGGATGGTTTTCGGGTCCGTTTGCCGCACGAGATAGTCCAAATCAGCTTGCAAACACCACTGCCCGTTCTTGTGGATGCCCACCAAAAACACTTCGTACCGGTTGCGGTCCAATGCCTGGACAATCGAACGTGCCGACAGAAGCGAAATCTCATGTTCGCCCGACTGGCCGCCGCACAGCACGGCGATCCGCCGTTTTGTGGTCGAGTGATCGGCTTTCACAGTACTCCTCCCGGCCTCTTATGCCGGCGGCGACAAGTGCACCGGCTCGCCCGTTTCGTAACACTGCTGCGCGGCAAAGGCCACCTCGTGCGTATGAATGGCCTCCTCGAGATTGCAAAAGGACTCGCGGTTGGCCAGGATACAATCCACAAAATGATCTATCTGCCCCTGAAAAGGATGATGCGTCACTTCCGCTGTGTCCGGCAGGACGGTCGGAATGGTAACCCACCCCCTCTGCCCCGGAAACATGTGCGACCACAAGCGATTGTCCTTGATGGTGCCTTTGTCGCCGAAAATTTCGATCGGGAAATTATACGGCATGATGCTGTCGTAGTTCGTCGAAACTTTGCCCAGCGCGCCGTTGTCAAACTTCAGCATCAGCACCTCGAGGCCGTCGTATTCCATCGGCGGCGCGCTGTCCGACCACGCGCCGGTGTAGTAATTATACTCGCGCGTGCCGCCTTTTCGCCAGCCGCCGCGCCACGCAAACACTTCCGTGACGCGTGCCGCCTTCTCCCGCTCGGTCGAGGCGAACCATCGCGCCGCATCCAGTGCATGACAGCCGGCCACCAGAAGCGCGCTGACTCCTTTGGCCTTCGTGCGCGCGTCCTCCCAGCCCGACCACCAGCTGGCAATGTGCGATTGATAGTCGGTCTCTACATAATATACCTTGCCCAGCGCGCCGTCGGCCAGAAGCGACTTGATCGTAACAAACAGCGGGTTCCACCGCAGAACGAACGACACAACGGTCTTGACGCCGGCCTTCCGCACTGCATCCCGCATGGCATACATTTCCTGCGGGCTGTTGGCGATCGGTTTCTCGATGACCAGGTGCTTGCCGGCTTCGGCTGCCTGAAGAACGTTTTCACAATGCAGATGCTGCGGCGTGCAAATCGAGACAATATCCACGCCGTCGTGCCGCAGCGCGCGTCCGAGGTCATCATAGAGTCCTATGCCCTGCAGTCCGGCCTCCTCGGCCCGCCGTCGGGCACTCTCGATCCTGCGGCTGGAAATGGCCACGACGCGTGTATGAGGATTATGCTGAAATGCCTTGATATGTTCCCCGGAAACCCATCCTGCGCCATGAATCAGAACCCCAAGTGGTCGCTGTGCCATTCGAAACCTCCCTATCTGAATGTTTCCTGTTGCAGGAAATTACCTTACCCGAAACGGATTTTGCGTTTCAAGGTATAAGTTGAGCAACGCGACGTTGCTTTACCTTGCGGGATATAGGGAGCGGGAAGAAAAAAATCATCCTTGAACATCCACACAGTACAGCATAGGCGTAGCGGTCGAAACGAGGCACGGGTTTGTGCCTCGCGTGTGCAATCCATTCTGTGCTGTCATCCAGGGAGAGAGGAGAAAAACATTATGAAGATATCTGCGATTCCCATGACCCGGCGCAATTTTCTCCAAGCCGGAGCCGCCGCCGCTTTGGCGGGCTCGCGCGCTTCGCGCGGCGCTGAAACAAGCCGCGACCCGTGGCGCGGGCTTAAGGTTGGCGTCCATTCCTATTCGCTGCGCTCGTTTCCCTTGGACAAGGCCATCGCAATGACCTGCGAACTGGGCGTCAACTACTTCAGCGTCAATCCGGTTCACATCCCGCTGAAAAGCACGCCCGAGCAATTGGCCGAGGCTCGCAAGAAGATCGCCGATGCCGGATTGACGCTGCTGGAGGCAGGCGTAATCAGCGTCACCCGCGACCTGGACAAAACCCGTCCTGTGTTTGAATACGCCAAGGCGTTGGGGTTGAAGACGATTGTCATCAAGGCTGAACTCGACAGCTTCGACACCCTCGAACAGCTGCTCAAGGAATATGACGTCCGGCTGGCCATTCATAATCACGGCCCGACCGATATCTACAAAACGCCCGAAGATGTGCTCCGCGCCGTACGCAACCGCGACGCGCGGATTGGCGCCTGCGTGGACCTCGGCCACTATGAGCGCGCCGGGGTAAAGGCCGCCGACGCGCTGCGCGCGCTCAAAGCCCGCGCGTTTGACGTCCATATCAAAGATGTCAACAAGCGCGAGGGCAGCGGCGGGCCTGTGGTTGTGGGCGCTGGTGTCATTGATTTCGACGATGTGTTCAAGACCTTGCTGGGAATGAACTACAGCCACGGGGTCATGCTGGAATATGAAGCCGACGCAAAAGATCCAATGCCGGGAATGAGAAAATCCCTGGAATTTGTTCGGGAAAAACTTGCGAAACTGGCGTAGATGAAAGGGACGGCATGGATCACGCCATGTCCACCAATCCCAGCGACCTTCAAACCCAAATCGAGCGCCTCGATGCCGCTTCGCCCGATGCTGTGGATCGCGATGAAGCGCGCGCTGTGTTATCCAACTTCATCGCCGCGCTCAGCGCAGGCATCGTGCGCGCCGCCTCGA
>JADFCW010000231.1 GCA_017161705.1 Candidatus Sumerlaeota bacterium
TGAGCAGAGTGCGGGGCGCGATAGTGCGGTGCGCCCCGCGCCTGCGCACGCCCCGATCAACTGGGCATCGAGATGGCCTGGCTTGGACACGCCTCGACGCATGTCCCGCAATCCGTGCACTCATCTTCGTTGACGACTGCCTTGGGTTCGTCGTCCAGAGAAATTGCATTCAGAGGACATTGGTCCACGCAGTCACCGCAGCCGGTGCACTTTTCCGCATCAACAATTGCGGCCATTCGGGAAAAACCTCCTCGAAAAAAACGTTTGCCCTTATGGGCAATCAAGCAACGGGCGCATGGTCGGCAGTCCGCGCGCAACAATCAAGCGAAAATCGCGCAGGTGCGGCGGTTCGAGAAAAGCGCGTCTTGACAACTCTCCGCGTAACCCCTATAGGCCAGATCAGTTTGTCGGTTGGGTCGGGGATGCGCAATTTTCAAAATGAGGACGGTATGACCAACACGCATCGCAAGCGCATCGTCGCCCTGGGAGAAGTGGTCTGGGACATCATCGGTGGAGAAAAACACGTCGGCGGCGCGCCGTTCAACTTTGCCTTCCATGCCTCGCAATTTGGCCATGAGGCCGCAATTGTCAGCCGCGTCGGCAACGATCCACTCGGCCGCGAACTGCTCCAGTCCGTTCAAGCCATGGGCTTGACGTGCGACCACATTCAAGTGGACCTGAGCCGGCCAACCGGAACGGTTCAGATCGAGGTGAACCTGTTCGGCGAACCGGCCTTTGTCATTCCAGAACCGGCGGCGTGGGACTACCTCGCGGCCACGCAAGCCCAGCACGATCTGGTGCGCACCGCTGACGTGTTGTGGTTCGGCACTCTGGCGCAGCGGAACAAAGTCACGCGGGAAGCAATCCGGCAGCTGCTCGAAACCGCCCGCAGGGCGCGAAAGGATGTGCTGATTCTTTGCGATCTGAACCTTCGCCGGCCTTATTATTCGGTCGAAATCATCCGCCAGTCGCTGGAGTTCAGCCGTGTCATGCGCGCCAACGAGGACGAATGGCGGCTGATGAAGAACATGTTCAACCGCGGCGGCGCATCGGACCGCGAGTTTGCGCGCGAACTCATGGACTCGTTCGGCATTTTGCTAATCGCCGTCACGCGCGCCAGCCGCGGCTGCACCCTCTACACCCCGGACGCCGAGGTCTGCTCGCCCGGCTTTGTCGTGGATGTGGTGGACACCGTGGGCGCGGGCCGTGCCTTTACCGCGGCCATGGTCACCAAGTTGCTCGAAGGGGCGCCCTTTGCCGAAGTCGCGCGCTATGGCAATCTGGCCGGGGCCTATGTCGCCACGCAGGCCGGGCCGACCCCGCGCTTTACCCCTTACATCCTGCATCGGTTTGAACTGGAGATGGAAGAAAAGTCCGCCGCCTCCTGATAGAGTTCGAAGCGTAGATTGAGGCAGGGGCCGCGGCATTCTCCGAGAATTTTAGGCAGTACTGCCTGGATTTTCCCTTGACCACCGAGTCGCATTCGTCCACCTAGTACGCCAGCCCCGTTGCAAATGGCCGCGATTTCTCTAAACGGCCGGCAATCGGGTTCAATTCGATGCGTCTTTTCTCTGCTTGACCGACAGAAAGGGGCGGCTTCTGCCGCAGGGCATTAGCCTTCAAAGGAGATTTCCATGACGGCCTTTTTCGCCGCGCTGACCGAGGAACAAACCCCGCTGGTCATCCTTCTGGTACTGCGTCTTAGTGTCGGCGGTTTGCTGGTCTGGGAAGGATATCAGAAAGTGCAACAGGGCTATCTGCCCAGCCGGAAACAGGAGACCGTAAGCAAAACGGTTCCACTGGATTTGATCTTGCGCGTGTGGATGGACGAGCAGCGCAAGGTGTATCGCGCGGGGGATGAAGAACCGCGCACGGTGAAGATGTTCCCCTGGTATCGTGTTTTTCTCGAACACGCCGTGTTGCCGAACGTGGCTCTGTATGCCGCGCTGGTCGCCGCAGGCGAATTAGCATTGGGGGCGCTATTGATCCTGGGCATCCTGGTGCCGTGGATTTCGGGAATTGGAATGCTTCTGGGCATCAACTATTTGATTGCCACGTGGCACCTTGGCTTTCCCTATACGATGCTAAACATCCTGTTCATTACGTCGCTGCTAGTTCTGGCGCTCAGCCGTGCCGGACGCTGTCTGGGTTTCGACGGCTGGATGCATAAGTTCTATCCGGAAATCCCACTTTTCTAACGTGGCTTGCGGCCGCAACCCAAACCTCCCAGGATGCCTAACTCTCAAGATGAATGGGTTTAATACGGCAAGGTTTCATGTGCGGCAAGCAATGCGGCGACCGGCAAATCGAGAACGTCGCCGAGGAGCAAAGCGGCGTCGGTGGAAACTTCGCCAAGCGCAACTACCGGGACGCGGAAATCTTGCGCCAGCGCCGTCAGTTCCGCGGCGTGCGCCGGTTCGCAGGCCGCCAGCGCGCGCGACGGCGCTTCGCTGAACAGCCACGAGGCGAGGCATTTCACGTTGGGGACATCAATTCTCGCGCCAAGGTATTCTACAGCGCTTCTCTTTCCACTTCGCGCTTCCAATTTTTCACGCCCGCTCTTGATGCAGCATTCGGCCAGTGCAACGGCCAAGCCGCCTTCGGAGAGATCGTGCGCGGCGTTGATCAGACCGCGCCGGTTGGCCTCCAAAACGAATTGTTGCAGCGCGCGCTCTAATTCCAAATCGAACGTCGGACACGGCCCGATGACGGGCCCCGGCTCGCGTTCGTCATAATAACCCGCGCGCTCGGCCTGCTGCGGCTGCCATAGTTGCGCAAAGATGCTTCCGCCCAGGTGCTGCTCGGCGCCGCCGATGAGAAAGATGCGGTCGCCCGCATTCTTCCATCCCGGCGTGAGAATCCGCCGCGGCGGCTCGATCTTGCCAACCACACCGACGATCGGCGTCGGGAACACTGCCAGCCCTTTTGACTCGTTGTAGAAGCTCACGTTGCCGCCGGTGACGGGGGTTCCGAGCGCGCGGCACGCTTCGGCCATTCCGCGCACGCACTTGTCGAACGTCCAGAAGACTTCGGGTTTGTTCGGATTCCCAAAATTGAGGCAGTCGGTCAGGCCGAGCGGTTCGGCGCCGACCATGACTACGTTGCGCGCGCCCTCGGCCACGACCATCTTGCCGCCTGTTTCCGGATCGAGCCAGCACATCGTGCTGTTGCCGTCCACGGTCACAGCCAGGTGCATCGGCGTGTCCTTGATTCGCAGCACCGCCGCATCGCCGTCGCCGGGCCGCACGACCGTCGCTGTCTGGACCATGTGGTCATACTGGGAATACACCCATCGCTTCGAGGCAATTGTCGGACAACGCAGCAACCGCAGCAGCGCATCGCCCCAGTCGGGCGGCGCGGGATAGGGAACCGGTGCAACAGGGATTGTGTCGAGATAGGCGGGGCGGCGAGCTTCGGGCGAATACTGCGGCGACTGGTCGGCGATTTTGACTGCCGGAATTTCGGCGACGACCTCGCCGCGATGTTTCACGCGCAACAAGCCGTCGCTTTTCACTTCGCCGAGAATGTGGCATCCGACTTCCCAGCGTTCGAGAATTTCGCGCGCCACATCAATCTTCTCGCGCGGGATCACCGCCAGCATTCGCTCCTGCGATTCGCTGAGCATGATCTCGTAGGCATTCATTCCGTCGGCGCGCTGAGGGACGCGATCGAGATCAATTTCGACACCGGTGCCCGCGCGGCTGGCCATTTCGCACGACGAACAGGTCAGGCCCGCCGCGCCCATGTCCTGAATCCCCACGGCCGCGCCGCTGGCGATCAATTCCAACGTTGCCTCGATGATTTTCTTGCCCATAAATGGGTCGCCGACCTGCACGGCCGAGCGTTGCTGCGAATGGGGGTCTTCCTTCGAGGCAAACGTCGCGCCGTGGATACCGTCGCGGCCCGTCGGCGAGCCGTAATAGACGACGAGATTGCCGGGCCCTTGCGCCCTCGCGAGCATGAGTTGGTCTTTTCGCATCAGGCCGACGCACATCACATTGACCAAAATGTTCTGCTCGTAGCAGTCCTGAAAATAGATATCGCCGGCGACGGTTGGAACGCCTACACAGTTGCCATAGTCGGCAATGCCGGCAATCACGCCGCCGACGAGCCACTGCATGTGCGGGTCGGTGATGCGTCCGAATCGCAGCGGATTGAGCATGGCGATGGGGCGCGCGCCCATGGTGAAAATGTCGCGCAAGATGCCGCCGACGCCGGTGGCCGCGCCGTTATACGGCTCGATGGCCGACGGGTGATTGTGCGACTCGATTTTGAAGCACACGGCAAGACCATGGCCGAGGTCAATGACGCCGGCGTTTTCGCCGGGGCCGACCAGCACCTTGGGGCCGCGTGTCGGGAAGCACTTGAGCGTGCGCTTCGAGCACTTGTAGCTGCAATGCTCGCTCCACATCACAGAGAAGATGCCGAGTTCTGTGAGGGTGGGTTCGCGGCCCAGAATATCGAGAATGCTCTGATATTCCTCGGGCGTCAGGCCATGCTGCGCGATAAGTTCCGGGGTGATGGCGACTTCCGTCATTTGTTATACCGGTATATGAACTTCAGTCCTATGCAATCTGAATGACATCTGCGACAACGCCAAGGAAGAATCAAAACACCGCTTGAACACGTCCGCGCATTGCTTACATTCGCAAGCTAACCCGCGGCGCAGCTGACTGCAAGGGATAGTTCTGACGCATTCGAACCACGGTGGATTTGGGGTTCAAGCCCGAGTCAAATGCCGTATCGCGGATTCGAGCAAATACCGTCCGTCATGGCAGCCGAGCGCATCCTCGGCCGCCCGCTCCGGGTGCGGCATCATGCCCAGCACATTGCCGGCCCGGTTGACGATGCCCGCGATGTTGTCGAGCGAGCCGTTGGGATTGGCCTCGGCCGTCACACGCCCCGCATGGTCGCAGTATTGAAATACAATCTGGCCGTTGTCCTGAAGCGCCTTCAGTCCGTCGGCGTCAATGTAGTAGTTACCCATTCCATGCGCGATCGGCATGCGCACGACGTCGGGCACGCCGTGGGTGAACGGCGTATCGCTTCGGACGGTTTTCAAAAACACGTCCTTGCAGAGAAACTGCAGACAGGTGTTTCTCAACAGCACGCCCGGCAGCAGCTGCGCCTCGACCAGAATCTGAAATCCGTTGCAGATGCCCAGCACGAGCCGCCCCTTTTCGGCGGCCTCGCGCACCGACTCCATCGCCGGAGCAAAGCGCGCCAGAGCGCCCGCCCGCAGGTAGTCGCCGTAGGAAAATCCTCCCGGCAACACGATCAGGTCCACATCGTCGGGCACGCGATTGCGAAACCACACCATCTCGGTCAGAACGCCGCAAACGTGCTCCAGCGCCCAGCGACAGTCGTCATCGCAGTTGGAGCCGGGAAATACAATCACTGCTGCCTTCATGAACAGCACTCCACACAAAACCTTGGTGGACGAGTCGGACAGGTCAGACGAGTCGGACAAGTCCGACAATTTTATTCGATCTCAAACGTATAGTCCTCGATAATCGGATTGGCCAGAATGCGATCGCACAGGCCATGCAGCGTTTTCTCGGCTGCCGAGCGGTCCGGGGCGTCCAACTCGATCTCAAAATACTTTCCTGCTCGGACTTTCCGCACGCCCTCGAAGCCCAGCTTCGACACGGTTTGCTGGATCGTCATTCCCTGCGGATCGCTGACTTCGGATTTCAACCGAACGATCACTTTGCCTTTCATCGGACGCTTTTCTCCCCGCCCACCGCGTTGCTTGCGGATTCTTTCCTTTTCGGAAAGCTATTTTTTTTTGCCGACGCAACAAACACATGCGTTTCATAGGGAGCAAACTGAACCGAAAACCGCGCACCGTCAAGCGGCACCGCGCGCCCTTCGAATTCCTCGCGAACCTCCCACGCCGCGTCACCGGCCAACGGCGGCAATCGAAACGCCGCCACCGCCTGGGTCGGCGCCCCGTTGACCGCCAGAATCTGCAATCCCTCGCGCGTCCGAGTCACCCGCCAGCGCACTGTGCCATACATCGGCTGCTCGACCGAGACCGTCGCGTCGGCCGGCTCTGACGTCAGAAGCGCCGGCCCCAGCCGTGCCGCATGGTGCGACAACTGATAGACCGCCTTCAGCAGCGCCGGATCATCGGCGTAGCCGCGCCGCAGCGGGTCCGTGCGCGAGCGGTAATGATAGCCGTCGAAGATCACTCCGGCCGCGCCCGCAATCAGAGCCATATACACCGCCGCCCGCAGCTGTTGCGGCGTCGGCCGCTCGAGTCCCTGCTCGGCGTCGCGGTAGGCGGTCAGCATGGCAACGACCGGCACCGTCGGGCCTGCGCCCTGCTTCGCGCGGCGCACGTGCTCATACACCCACTCCGGCTCGGCCACGTCGCCCGTTCCCGACCAACGGCAATGCATCACTAGAAAATCCGCGCAGCCGCGATACCGCGCCGCCTGACTGGGATGGCCCAGCATCACGTAGAGCGGATGATACGGATCGAGGCTGTGGAGATAGCTGCGAAGCGTAGTCATCGGCTCGGTGGAAAAGCCGTCCTCGAACGGAGGATTTTCCATGCCGTACGCGAACACATTGCCTGCGGCCGCGACCGCCTTGAATTGATTGAAATACGTTTCGCGTTCGGGGCCGGAGGCCAGATACAGCCGGTCAATGTTGAGGTCGGCGAGTGCGCCGATGGCCTTGGCAGCATTGGCGATATACGAGTCGGTTCCTCGCGGGGCAAGCGCCCAGGCCCAGTTCACGTTGAAGGCGCCGTTAGTCTTGATGTCGTTGAAAATCGCGGCCGTGGGCTGATCGAGCCGGCGCAATTCGACGGGGAAAAACGGCTGTCCGTTGCGCAGCAGGCATCCTTTGACGCTGTCCACTTTTACCTCGCCCGTGCGAGGCGGCAGCCGCCTCAGCGGACCCCATACACGATAGCGGTGGTGCGCAGTCGAATCATTCCAAACTGTTTCCATCAAATAGCCGCCGTAGGCCAGCGATTGCAGCGGCACGACGGAGGCCAGCCACCACGAGCCATCGCGCAGCAGAATCGGTCCGGGCGCCGGATCGCGCCACGCCAACTCGCTGTTTTCTGCCCGAAACAGTTGCACCGTCGCGGAAAGACTCTTGACCGGCCCCGGAAACACCCGGCTCTGGAAAACACCCGTGGTCTCCTGCGTATAATAGGAACGGTCGAACCAGGCTGCGAGTTGTTCCGGCAGGGTGAAGGGATATGCGATCGCGGCGAAGCACAGGCGCGTGGCCGGATCCGTCAGCTCGACTTTGAACTCGCGCTCTTCCGCTGGATCCATTTCGACGGGGAAAACCACGGATTCGCGCCCCAGCCGGTTTACCTTCACCTGCTGCGTGCCCAGCCAGCGGCTGGTAGTCCGGAGGATCACATCCACCGTCTGGCGGGTGTCGGCAGGATTGGCCACCTCGACCGTAAGCGAGCCGCGCAGCGTGCGGCCTTCGCGCTGCAGTTTGCAATCAGCCACACTGACTTTGCAGCCGGGAAGAAGCCCGCGCATCTGAATGCCCGAAACAACGCCCATGCGCGCGCGATCGCAGCCAAACGTCCAGAACCGGGCCCATGCCCACGCGGAGTCGGAGCGCGCCGCCCCGCGCACGTGGCGGATGAAATTGACCCGCCAGACACCAGTGTTTTGCGCGCTGAGGTCCAGCGAGGCCAGGTCTATGGCGATCTCGGCGGTCCACTGGGCGGGCGATTCGCGCCGCGTTCGGCCCAGCCAGAAGGGCCGTTCGTCGGCCGTGCCGCGTCCGGCAATCGGGATGGTTTCATCCATTCGGACGCCGCGCGCATTGATGACGAACCGATACACGCGGCCGTGATATTCGACAGGGTCCAAGAGCACTTCGAGCGACTCGTCGTTGAACACATCGCTGTCGCGCTCGGTGCGAAGCGTTTGGGCTGTGCGCACGTCGGCGGTTTCACAAACCGCCCCGACATAGAGCCAGCGGGGCGCGCTGGCCAGGCGCACCTGCGTGCGGGGCGAGGCAGGGCGGCCGTTGGTAAGGCTGACAAAGCCGCTGAGCGGGGCAGCTTTCTGCCAAAACTCCTCGGCGAGCCGGCCGTCAATGGCGGGCGTTTCCGCAATGGGTGTGGCCGCACCCGTGGGCGGGGAATACGTTGCCAGAGGGGATGTAGGAGCCGCTTTCACCGCGGGCGTCGGAACCGGCGTCGGCGAGGCGGCATAATCCGAGGCCGCGATGGATAATAGGAAAAGAACGATGAGAACGGTCCGGCAAACAAAAGACCGCACGGTCCGACAAAAAGACGAGAAGGATACGATTCGAGCAAAGGCCCGCCGGCCCTTTAGAAGAAACGTCACAGGAGCCAGAATTCGCCTGAAAGGCGAAAAGGAAATAGCTGGGGGTGAATAGGAAAAGACCTTGTTAGCGTATTGCTGTTTGCTTCGCCTGAAAGGCGAAAAGGAAATAGCTGGGGGTGAATAGGAAAAGACCTTGTTAGCGTATTGCCGTTTGCTTCGCCTGAAAGGCGAAAAGGAAATAGCCTGGGGCAACGCCCCAGGAAAACGAATCCCGTCCTTCTCTTTTCGGCCTGAAGGGCCAGCACTAATCCCAAACGTATCGCTCGTCATAGGCGATCCCATATTCCGCCAAAAACCGCCGAAATTCATCCTGAAAAGACGTTTTCTGATGATGAATTTCCTGGCGTCGGATATACCGCGCAACGGGCTGCACCCGTGTGGCGCTAACGGAAAAAAGGCCATATCCGCGCTGCCAATGAAATGCTGGGTATGCATCAGACTGCCTCTTAATCCATTTCGACGCGCCGGTTTTGATTTCCTCAATCAAATCGCAAGGGGCAATGTTTTTTGAATGCACGTAAAGAATGTGGATATGATCGGCAAGACATTCGACCGCAAGGCAAGGCGATTGGTAATTACGAAGAATTCCCGAAAAATACGGTTTAAGCAATCTCCGAACATCGGCGTCGAGAACCGGTTCACGGTTTTTGGTGGAAAAAATCAAATGCATATAGAGCTGGGCTAGCGATTGCGGCATGACGTATCCTTTTGCCCTTTCAGGGCGATACCCGTTAGGGACGGGGTTTTCCTGGGGCGTTGCCCCAGGCTATTTCCTTTTCGCCTTTCAGGCGAATTGAAAAGCCGCCAACACATGGCCTTTTCCCATTTGCCTCGGATGATTTTCTTTTCGCCTTTCAGGCGAACCGCTCACGATGCGTTTCTGGGTCTCTTCCGTACTGCCCTTTCAGGGCGATACCCGTTAGGGACGGGGTTTTCCTGGGGCGTTGCCCCAGGCTATTTCTTTTTCGCCTTTCAGGCGAGTTAAACAGAAACACACCAACATGGCCTTTTTCCCTTTGCCTCAGGCTATTTCTTTTTCGCCTTTCAGGCGAGTTAAACAGAAACACACCAACATGGCCTTTTTCCCTTTGCCTCAGGCTATTTCTTTTTCGCCTTTCAGG
>JADFCW010000232.1 GCA_017161705.1 Candidatus Sumerlaeota bacterium
GACCCCGATCCCAAGTTGGTCGAGTCGCTGTCCAACGAGTTGCAGGTGACCCCGGAAACACCGCCGACCTTTCTGATTCACACCGGCGGGGATACGGGAGTGCCGGCGGAAAACAGCATCTTATTCTACCTGGCGCTGCGGAAAGCGAAGGTGCCGGCGGAGTTGCATATTTACGAAAAAGGGCCGCATGGCTTTGGGCTCGGCCGCGACGCCAAACGCGGCGATCCGGTGCTCGCTACCTGGCCCGACCGCTGTCAAGCATGGATGGGCGCGAGGGGACTGCTGGAAAAGAAATAAGAGCCGCTTCTGCGGAAATCGGACAGCGGGCGGCCTGTCTTCTGAAGGCACCGGGGGGATCCAAGATAATTCTTGCGTGTGCGGGCAGGGAATGTTTGCCTGTCGAGCGCTGAGATGAAGTGCGCGGGCGGCATGACGTCCAGCCAGTCCGCTCGGATTGTCTGGAATTGCGGCAGCGGCGCACGAAAGTTTTCGGCGTTTTTCATTTTGACCCTCAAACATCCAGTTCGTCGAATCCGAGGGGGGAAAGGAGGGGTTGTTGTGTATTGGAACCAGCAAGAGGAATGTATGCCGGTCGAGCTGCTGCGGCAGCGCCAGTTGGCGCGCTTGCAGAAGACCGTCGCGCGCGTCTATGAGCGAGTTCCGTTTTACCGACAGCGGATGGATGCCGCCGGCGTCAAACCCGCCGACATTCGGTCGCTCGACGACCTGCGGCTTCTGCCGTTCACCACAAAAAACGACATGCGCGAAGGCTATCCGTTCGGCCTGTTTGCCGTGTCGCTCGACGAGGTGGTACGAATCCACTCGTCGTCCGGCACGACGGGCAAGCCTGTGGTAGCCGGCTATACCCGCGCCGATGTGGTGTTGTGGGCCAATGTCATGGCGCGCACGTTTGTCTGCGGCGAGGTCACCTCGCGCGACATCCTTCAAGTGGCCTATGGCTACGGTCTGTTCACGGGCGGACTGGGCGCGCACTACGGCGCGGAGTTGATCGGGGCGACCGTCATCCCGATGTCCGGGGGCAACAACAAACGGCAGATCATGCTGATGCAGGATTTCGGCACAACGGCCCTGGCCTGCACGCCGTCCTATGCTCTGGCGCTGGCCGAAGAGGCCGCGGCGATGGGGGTGGACACGCGGCAGCTCAAACTGCGGGTTGGTTTTTTCGGCGCCGAACCGTGGCCCGAGGACATGCGCAAGGCCATCGAGCAGCGGCTCAACCTCAAGGCGATTGACATTTACGGTCTGACAGAGATCATCGGTCCAGGGGTCGGCAGCGAGTGCATGGAGCAGAACGGGCTGCATCTGTTCGAGGACCACTTCTTCCCGGAGATCATTAATCCCGATACGGGCGAGGTGCTGCCGGACGGCGAGCGCGGAGAGCTGGTTTTCACATGTCTGACCAAAGAGGCCTTCCCGCTCCTGCGGTTCCGTACGCGCGACATCACTCGGCTGATTCCGGGCGCCTGCCCCTGCGGGCGGACGTTTCGCCGGATGGAAAAAGTCAGCGACCGCACCGACGACATGCTGATCATCCGCGGGGTCAATGTGTTTCCCTCGCAAATTGAAACGGTGCTTCTGGCCATCGAGGAAGCGGAACCCCACTTTCAGATTATTGTCAAACGCGAGGGGCCTCTGGACGAACTCGAAGTCCTCTTCGAGGTGGACGAGCAGCATTTTTCGGACGAAGTGAAGAGGCTTCAGGCAATCGAGCAGAAGGTGGCGCGGGAGATCGAGACGGCCATTGGCTTGCGCGCCACGGTGCGTTTGGTCGAACCCAAGACCATCGAGCGGAGCATGGGCAAGCGCAAGCGGGTGATTGATCTGCGAAAGGAGCAAAAGCCATGAAGATCATTCAGTTGAGCATATTCCTGGAGAACACGGCAGGGCGGCTGCGCGAGGTCACGGGCATTCTCAGCCGGGCGGGAATCAACATCCGCGCGTTGTCGCTGGCCGAAACGGCCGATTTCGGCATTCTCCGGGTGATAGTCAGCGACGCTAAACAGGCGCTCGAGGCTCTCCGCGCGGCGCATTTTACCGTCCGCGAAACCCCCATCCTCGCTGTCGAGGTGCCCGACCAGCCCGGAGGCCTGCACGGGCTGCTCGAGGCGCTTGCCGAAGCCGGTATGAACATCGAGTATGTCTATGGCTTTGTCGAAAAACGCTCGGACAACGCCATCATCGTCATCCGCGTCGAGGAGCCGGATCGGGCAATTGCGGTGCTCCAGGCCAAAGGATTCATTATTCTTGGCAACCGAGAAATCGGGACGCTGTGAGGCATCAATCGGGCGTTTTAGACGGTTGCTCGGAGCGGGAATCAGCGGTCGGAACAGGCGCCGGCTCCGACGCTGTTGCTTTGGGATGAACAAAGAGGCTGGAAACCAGAACCACCGCTATCCCCGTGCAGATGGCTGTGTCGGCGAGGTTGAAGGTCGGCCAGTGGAGGTTTTCGCGATTATACCAGTGTGCATCAATAAAATCCACGACGTAGGTGTTGAAAAAGAATCCGCCGCGAAACAGCCGGTCCAAGAGATTGCCGACCGCCCCGCCCAGAATCATACCGAAACCGAACCGCGCCAGGCGATCTTCGCGCGGCACGGTCAGCGCCCACCATAGAATGACCCCCAGAGCGATGATGGAAAGAAGGGTCAGCAACTGGGGCCGGCTTTGAAGCAATCCCGCCGCACCGCCCTGGTTGGTGGCGTAGGTCAACTGCAGAAAGTTTTCAAAAATAACAATGGAGCGACCCGGGGCCAGCACTTTTACCGCCCAGTATTTCGTGAGCTGATCAAGGACAATTACGACGGCAGCGACATACCAAAGCATAACAAAGAACAGAAATCAAAACAGTATTGTTATTTATGCACGGAATGATGTCCAGAGTTCGAATCCCGGGCCGACATCTGCTTTTCCCTTTTGGACTGGCAAATGGACGATATAAACTCCGCCCATCTCAGGCTTTAGACTCTCGTGTTCCGCGCTCTCCGCTCTGTATTCTCCGTTCTTCTTCCTCTTTATAGTTTTCCTTGCTCCTTCAGCTGGCGGCAGGGCACGCAAAACTCCGCGGAGGGCTTGATTTTCAGCCGCTCCATGCTGATGGGATTGCCGCAGTTGCGGCAGATGCCGTAGCCGGGCTGGTCAATTCTCTGGAGCGCCGTTTCGATTTCGGCCAGCCGCTCGGCCTGAAGTGTGCGCTGGGCCAAAGTGGTCTCGACCACCTGATTGTCTGTGGCGTATTCGGCCAGGTGAATGGAGTAGCCGGGGATGTTCTCGTTGACCTCGGAAGGGCCGGTCAGGGAGGCGATCTCATCGAGGGCGGTCAGTTGGGCAATCAGCCTCTGGCGTTCCTCTTTGAGAGCGTGGCGGAGTTCTTCGAGGTCTTTTTTGCGCAGAATCACTTTGCGCGGCGGTGCGGGCGGCTTGGGTGCGGGAGCGGGAGCCGGTTTGGGCACGGGAGCGATGTGGCGCACGAAGCGCGGACCGGCCATGAGATTCTCGGTCCTGGATTTCTTCGGGGCTTTGATCAGATATCCCTCTTTTCCCTTTCGCCCTTGCGTGTCGGACTTGGCAGACCTTATCGCCCTCAGGCGCTCCAGGGTGCGGGTGCGCTTTTCGCCGGAAGCGGCGGTCTTGCGTTCGGCGCGGGCGGGAGCTGCTTTTTTGGAACGCGCGGGCGTTTGCGGCTTTTGTGCAACCGTCTTGCGCTTGGCAGCGCTTGGGCGGGCCGGGCGCGTTTTGGCCGCTTGGGTTTTTTTCGCACCCCTCTTTGGTTCTTTCCGGGCGGACCGCGCCGGTTTGGATTTTTTCGGTTGGACTTTCTTGCCCATTAGCCAATTCTCCTTACAACATCGGAACAGCGCGCGCAAAGGCTTGTTCCTTCCGGATTCCTTCCCACAGACTCGCGGTGCTGCCAGCAGCGTTCGCATTTGGTGTGAGGCGAGCGGACCACGCAAACCGTGACATGATCGCCGCGGAAAACACCATCGCCGTCGGCGGGAGGGACTCCGAGAATCTGATGACCGGAGGTGATGAACCATTCATCCAGAACGCTCCGGGAACTTTCGAGCAAGCCGCGAATTTCCTCGCTGTGCGGGTAAAGGTGGACCTCCGCATCCAGCGAATGGCCGATCTGTTTGGTGCGGCGCACCGCTTCCAGCCCGCGCGACACATCCGACCGCACGTCAAGAAGACGGCGCCAACGCGCGGCCAGATCGGGCGAGCGCCATTGCGGATTCGCCGCCGGCATGTCGGTCAGGTGCACGCTGGGCTCCGGCCGCTTCAGGTATTGCCATGCTTCGTCGGCAGTAAAAACCAGAATTGGCGCCAGAAGCCGCAATAGCGCATCGAGGACCTCGTGCAAGACGGTTTGCGCCGAGCGCCGCTCGAGGTCCGCCGGCCCCTGGCAATAGAGCCGGTCTTTGACAATATCCAGATAGACTGCGCTCATCTCGACGGTGCAAAAACCGTGAATAAGGTGGAAGATTTTATGAAACTCGAATTCATCATAGGCCTTCCGGACGCGGTCAATCAGAACAGCCAGTTCGTGAAGCGCCCAGCGGTCCATCTCGAGCAGATTGTCGTAGGGCAATGCATCCCGGGCGGGATCGAAATCCCACAGATTGCCCAGCAGGAACTTGATGGTGTTGCGAATCCGCCGATAGGCATCCGACATACGTTCGAGAATCTGCCGGGAAAACTTGATGTCGTTCCGATAGTCCTCGGAAATAACCCACAGCCGAAGGACGTCGGCGCCGACCTCCTTAATGATGTCGCGCGGGTCCACCACATTGCCCTTCGACTTGTGCATGGCCTCCCCTTTTTCATCCACCGTGAAGCCATGCGTGAGGACGGTTCGGAACGGAGCGCGGTTGCGCGCCGCGATCGCAATGAGGAGCGAGGCCTGGAACCAGCCGCGATGCTGGTCGCTGCCTTCGAGATACAAAGCGGCGGGCGAACCCAGCCGCGGGTCTTTCTCCAAACAGGCAATGTGGCTGGAGCCGGAATCGAACCACACATCCAGGATGTCGCGTCCGGCCTCGACCCGGCGGCTGCCGCACTTGGGACACGCCCAGCCGTCCGGCAGAAAGTCGGCAATCGGCCGCTGGAACCACGCATTGGTGCCTTCGCGGGCCACGACGGCAATCAGGCGGTCAATGACGGCCAGATCGAGCGCGGCTTCGCCGCAGTCGTCGCAGTGGACAGCCGGAATCGGAACACCCCACGACCGCTGGCGGGATAGGCACCATTCAGGACGCATCTGGACCATGTTGTAGATGCGATCGCGGCCCCATGCCGGAATCCATTCCACTTCGCGGTCAATCGCTTCGAGAGCTCGGTCGCGAATCCCCTTGGACAGATCCATAAACCATTGCGACGTGGCGCGGTAGATGATCGGCTTATGCGAGCGCCAACTGTGCGGATATTGGTGGCGCAGGGGCACATGGCCGACCAGCAAGCCCTTTTCCTTGAGGTGGTCCACGATCAGCGGATTGGCTTTCCACACCGACATGCCCTTCATCATGGGAAAGTCTTCGGTGAAGCGGCCGTCTTCGTCCACAGGAACAAAAATCGGCAGGTCGTATTTGAGCGCCACCAGATAGTCTTCCATGCCATGGCCGGGAGCCGTATGCACACAGCCCGTGCCCTGTTCGAGCGTAACATGGGGGCCGAGGATGACCCGCGATTGCTTGTGCTCGATCATAGGATGAGCGCAATGGAGGCCTTCGAACTCCGCGCCGCGATGGCGGCTGACAATTTTCGGCGCCGGCAAATGGCACGCCTCGCAGAAACCGCTCAACAGATAGTCCGCACAGATAATGTGTTCCTCGCCGATCTGCGCCACCACATACTCGTACTCCGGATGGAGACAGACGGCAAGGTTGGCCGGCAACGTCCAGGGCGTGGTGGTCCAAATGACAAAGGAAAGGTTCTTCAGACCCTGCAGCCACGGGCGCTTATCGGCATCGAGCACCGGAAACCGCACGTAGATCGAGGGCGAGGTAATTTCCTGATACTCGACCTCGGCCTCGGCGAGGGCCGTCTTCCAGATGGGATCCCAATAGACGGGCTTGTGGCCGCGATAGACCCAGCCGCGGGCCACGATCTCCCGAAACGCCTCGAGAATGCCCACCTCGTATTCATGCGACATGGTGAGGTAGGGGCGTTCCCACAGGCCGGTGACGCCGAGGCGCTTGAACTGGTCGCGCTGGATACCGATGTATTTTTCGGCGTGCTTCTGACAGAGCAGCCGGATTTCGAGCGGGGACTTCTGGAGGATGTCCGGTCCTAAATCATTCTGTACCCGTTGCTCGATGGGCAGACCGTGGCAGTCCCATCCGGGGACATAGTGGGTGTCGAAACCCGCCATGGTCTTGTAGCGGACGATAACATCCTTGAGGATTTTGTTGAGGGCGGTGCCGAGATGAATGTCTCCGTTGGCGTAGGGCGGGCCGTCGTGCAGGATATACCGCTCGTGCCCCTCGTTGCGGCGGTCAATACGGTTATAGAGGTCCAGTTCCTGCCAGCGGGCAAGGATTTCCGGTTCGCGCTTGCTCAATTGCGCGCGCATGGGAAAGTCCGTCCTCGGCAGATTCAGGGTATCGCTATAGTTTTTGGTGGATGCATCTGCACTCACGGCCACGTCTTCACTCCGTCTGCCCTATGCAATCTCTTTGCATCGCTCTCATGGTTAAGCCCTCAGTCGAGCGAGCACGCCGGAAACCAGCGAGGTCAATCGCGGCTCGGCCGACTGCGCTGTGGCAATAATCTCCCGAATATCCGCCGGTTTCAACGCATCGGGCAGGCATTCGTCAGTCACCACAGAAATCCCCAGCACCTTGAGTCCTGCATGATTGGCCACGATGACTTCGGGCACTGTGGACATGGTGACAATGTCCGCGCCGATTCGGCGGAAAAAGCGGTACTCGGCGGCGGTCTCCAGACAGGGACCGGTTACGGCAACCATCACGCCCTTGTGCACGCGGATGCTGAGGTCGAGCGCCACTTCTTCAGCCAGAGCGATCAAGTCGCGCGAATACGGCTCAGACATGTCGGGGAATCGCGGTCCCAGTTCATCGTCGTTGGGCCCGATCAGCGGATTGGTGCCCATCAGATTGATATGGTCGGCCACCAGCACAATCGAGCCGCGCGGGATCAGCGGGTTCATGCTGCCCGTCGCATTCATGACAATCATCATCGTGCAGCCGAGCGCTTTCATGATGCGCACGGGAAAGGTGATCTGTTTCATCGAGTAGCCTTCATAAAAGTGGAACCGGCCCTGCATCATCATCACGGGAACGCCTTCGAGCCAGCCCAAATGGAGATTGCCCGCGTGCGATTCGACCGTCGAAACGGGAAAGTGGGGAAGGTCTTTGTAGGAGAGCACAACCGACTTGGTGACGGCGTTGGCCAGCGCTCCCATTCCCGTGCCCAGAATGATGCCGACCTTAGGTTCGAGATCGGTCTTGCTGCGGATGAACTGAACCGTTTCAGCGATTTGTTTTCTCATCTCCGACATGATGGGAATCACCTGCCTTGAAGGGATTGGCGGGATAGGGCGTTCCGCTATCCAAACTTCAGCCCTCCAGCACCTGCTTTACTTTATCATCGGCCAGGCCTTTCAGTTCCACTGCTTTATATTTCGATTTTTCGCCGCGCACAATCTCAATTCGCGACGGGCTGATCTGAAAACACCGCGCAAGGAAACGAATCAACGCCCGGTTGGCAGCCCCCTCCACCGGAGGGGCCTGGACGGCCACGCGCAGATGTTTGCCCTGCCACCCGATGATTTGCTCGCGTTTGGCGCCGGCCTGCACGCGGACATGTAGGATTGCGATGGAGATCAACCTCCCGGGCGGGCGGGACCGCTTCGATTTCGATGTTTTTCGCCGGCCGAATTGGCTGCGGAATGTTGAATTTCTATAACTTACATTCATTTTCGCAGCTAGACAGCCGCACGCAGAATATGGGAACGTATGCTTTCACCCGCCTGCGCGTCAAGAAAAAAGCCCTATATGAGGCCTTTTCATTCATGGCGGGCTGCATTTTTTTTGGTTGCGTCTTCGATAAGGTCTATGTTTTACACAAACCGTTTTGACGGTGGCAGCGAAAGCATAACAGTTCTGTTGTCGCTGTTGGCGGCAACGCGGGAAAAGAGGTTCCGAATGGGAAGCGTTATCAAAAAACGCCGCAAAAAGATCCGCAAACACAAATACAAAAAACTCCTCAAACGCACGCGTCATCAACGCAAGTAACCAACGACGCACGCCGATTGCCTCTTCCATATATCGCGGGCCGGGCTGGAGTACGCAATGGCATCCACACGACGCAAGGCGTGAACGGGGCAGACAAAAAGATCGTTGCGCATACCTTTCAGCCGGCGCGGTGATCGGGCTGTCTGCCAAGCCGTGTGTATGTGTTTTTCGGCCTGAGAATCCATACGGGGGACGCCGATGAAGGTTGTCCTTGCGCTCAATGCGTTCAAAGAGTCGCTGTCGGCCCTTGCAGCGTGCCGAGCTGTGGCAAGAGGCTTTTGCCGGGGTTGTCCGGGCACGCAACCGGTGATCTTTCCAGTAGCCGACGGAGGCGACGGCACGGCCGAGGCGCTGGTCGCGGCGACCGGCGGTCGGATGGTCGCGCGAACGGTCTGCGGGCCGCTGGGCAAGCCGGTCCGTGCACACTATGGCATTCTCGGCGACGGGCGGACGGCCATTGTCGAGATGGCTAAGGCGTCGGGCCTGGCGCTGGTTCCGCCGGCGCGGCGCAATCCCCTTTATACCACCACTTACGGCACGGGCGAACTGATCGCCGATGCAATCCATCGCGGCGTCCGGCGCGTCATTGTCGGACTGGGCGGCAGCGCCACAGTGGACATGGCCGCCGGCATGGCGCAGGCGCTTGGGGCGCGATTGCTCGACAGAGGGGGCCGGCCAATTGGACGCGGCGGAGCGGCGCTGGCTGACCTCGCGCAGGTTGATCTGACGGAGTTGCGACGGCGAATCGAAGGCGTGGAGATTGTTGCGGCAACCGACGTGACCAACCCACTTTTAGGCCCGCGCGGCGGCATCCGGGTCTATTCCCCTCAGAAGGGCGCGACGCCGGCGATGGTGCGGCAGTTGGAGGCGGCTTGCCGCAACGCCGCGCAAGTCGCCCGACGCGACATCGGCGTGGATGTGGTGAAAGTGCCGGGCGCAGGGGCGGCGGGGGGATTCGGCGCGGGAATTATTGCATGGCTGGGCGGGAGGCTGCGCTCCGGGATCGAGGTCATCCTCGACGCCGCCGATTTCGACTCGGCGCTCGACGGGGCAACATTGGTGATCACCGGCGAGGGGCGTATGGACGAACAGACGGCATTCGGGAAGGCGCCGGTCGGCGTGGCCAAACGCGCCAGGGCTGCCGGCATTCCGTGCATAGCCATTGCGGGCGGGGTG
>JADFCW010000233.1 GCA_017161705.1 Candidatus Sumerlaeota bacterium
CTCAGCCGCTTCCGCGTCAATGTGCATTTCCAGCGGGGCAGCGTCGCTGCAGCCTTCCGCACCATTACCAACCGCATACGCGGCTTCGAGGAGCTCCACCTGCCCGTCAAGGTGTGCGAACGCCTGGCCCGCCGGCCCAACGGTCTGGCTCTGTGCACGGGGCCCACGGGCATGGGCAAATCCACCACTCTCGCGGCTATTATTGATATGATCAACAATGAACGCGAATGCCACATCATTACGATCGAGGACCCGATCGAGTATTTGCATTCGCACAAAAAGGCGCTGGTCGAACAGCGCGAGGTCAATGAGGACACGTTTTCGTTTGCCACCGCCCTGAAATATGTGCTGCGCCAGGACCCCGACGTGATCATGGTCGGCGAGATGCGCGACCAAGAGACCATTGCCGCCGCCCTGACCGCCGCGGAAACCGGCCACCTGGTCTTCTCGACCCTCCACACGGTTGACAGCGTCCAAACCGTGGACCGCATCATTGACGTATTCCCGCCCCATCAGCAGGGGCAGGTGCGAATCCAGCTGGCCGGTGTGATCGAAGGCGTCCTGTGCCAGAAGCTTCTGCCGTCGGCCATGGGCAAGGGGCGCGAAATGGCCATGGAAATTCTCCTGGCCAACGATGCCGTGCGGGCGCTCATCCGCGAGGGCAAGACCCACCAGTTGCCCACGCAGATCGAGGCCGGCGGCGCGGTCGGCATGCAGACCATGGACCGCTCGATCGCCGAATTGTTCAAGCGGCGGCGGATTACGCGCGAAGTCGCCTTGCTCAACGCCCACAAGATCGAGGACTGCAAGCGCTACATGATGTCGGGCGCGGCCGAGGGCGATTTCACCCGAGGCGCGGCACCCGTCGGTCGCGCATACTAAAGAAACTCGTTTCCCAGTCCACCCCACAAAAAGCCCCAGACCGCTTCATGACTCCGCTGCGTGTAATGCCCTACCTGTTCTGGATCGGCCTGTTCAGCGGACTGCTTTTTGCTGCAAGAGATTGCATGGCGCATCCGCTGCAGAAAAGCACCGCATGGCAGCGCTACCGGCCGTTGTTCTATGCCATGGTGGCGGCGGCGGTCCTGTTCTTTGCCGCCAATCTGATCCGGTTTGGCCTCCAGTGGTGGTTCGATCTGTTTTGGCAGGCGTTTCATTTGATTCTGCAGGCCGTGATGGCGACGGTCTTTTTTTGCGGCGGCTGGCCGCGAATCATGGAAATGCGCCATATCGGTCTGCTCGAACAATATCGCTATCGCCGGGCCAATCTGGCCGCTCCGGGCCTGAATCGGGCGGCGCTGGAGACGGCTTTGCTGGCGGTCGGGGTAGTGGCCTTTTCGGCCGCGATGCTGCACATAGTAAAAACCGGCCCGTCCGAGTTGTTCAGCCGATGGCTGGCCGCGCGCGAGCATCTGAATTTTCGCTCCGGATACATTCCCCTCCTGATTCTATTCGCCCCGATTTGGGAAGAAACCGCCCTGCGTTGGTATCTGCTCAATCGAATCGAGGGGAATCTGGCCGAATGGCGCTGGGGGCGTCCGCTGGCCATCGTGGGGACGGCGGCTCTATGGGCAATGGGCCATGCGGCCATGACCGATCCGGCGTGGGTAAAAATGACACAGATTTTTTGCGTCGGATGCGTGCTGGGAGCACGCTTTCGGTCCATTGGCCTCTCGGGCTGCGTGGTCGTTCACATGGCCATGAACCTGATGGCGTTCCTGTCGCTTCCGTTGTCATTTCCCGGATAGGCGGCGGAGAGCACTGCCGGCCTGCGCTCGCGCGCTATGTCCGCCCGGACTCTACTTGGGCGCCGACCAGGAAAAGGGGCGCTTGGCGTCGGGGAACGGAAGCTGGTCGAAGCGCGTCTCGACTTTCTTTCCGAAGAAATGCAAGTCGGCGAAATCTAATAGGGCGTTCCAATCAATGGTATTGTGCGCGTGGCCGCCCGGGCGATAGTGAAGTCCGATCTTGTCGGGTGCGCCAAGGAATGTATACACCTCGGCGGCGGCAAGGTTGGACATCTGCGTTCCGAGCGGGTTGGCCCACAGGTCGCCGAGCCCCTCGGTGGTCAGAAACGGCCGGGGCGCCACGAGCGCTTTGACATAGTGTTGATCAAACGGCATGCGGTCCACCTTACCGATAAATTCCTTGAGGCGCGGATGGAACCAGTAGGAGAAGTTGCGGGTGATGGCCGCGACATCTTCCGACTTTTCGCCCAAACAGCGATAGCAGCCCGAGCCGCCGCAGCCGGAGCCGTTGGGATTGACCAGGGCGATGCGCTCGTCCAACGCACCGGCCAGCAGCGCCGTCTTGCCCCCGCGCGAGTGCCCCGTAACGGCGATCTTCCCGGGGTCCACAATATCCAGCGTCAGCAGATAGTCCACCACCCGGTGGAAACCCCACGCCCAGGCAGCCAGTGTGGCGCCGTCGCATTCGGGATAGAGCGGAAACAAGCCCTGGGTGCGATCGGCATTGTCGGGAGCCACTTCGGTGCGGTCGAACTCGGCGACAATGTAACCGCGCTGAAGGGCATTTTGGAGGGTTGGCGTGGTGACGCGCCCCCAGCACAGGTCGCCCTTGATAATCGCCGGGAACGGCCCTTTGCCGCGTGGAATCGAAAGAATGCAGCGGAATCGCACTTTGTCGTCGGGACCGGTGATAATCAGCAGTTGGCGTTCGAGACCGCCGATTTCGGCGCGCTGGCGCAACAGGGTTTCTTCGGCGCGAACGTTTTTCGGCGCGGGAAACATGCGACCGTATTGATAATGCTGGATGATCTCCCGAATTTCCTCGCGGCGCCGCTCCCAGTCGGCCTTCGACGCCACCCGCCGCCCGTCGCTCATCAGAAACGGATCGGGCAGCTCGGCGATCGAGGGAAGGTCGGCCACGTCGGGCAGTGGAATTTTCGGCGCTGCCGCCCGAGCGACTCCCGCCACAGCGGCCATCGTCCACGCCGCCGCCAAAGCCAGCTGCGTGGCGGTTCGGAGCGTTCGGCTTGCTGTTTGTCTCTTCATGTTGGTTGACTCCTTTCTTGAGTTGAATTGGAGACTTTCGTTCGAAGATTTCGCCGTATTGTATACATCTTTATGGGCGCATTCCGTGTTGGGTTGGGCCATAGGCTGTGTTCGGTGTGTCGAAACTTGTCGGGCAAAAGCGGCAGCCATGCTGCCGCAGTCTAAAGCAAAAGCATTCCGTTTTTCAGTATCAGGACAAACGTTTTGGAGTGCGACAGCCATGCTGCCGCTTTGCGGCGGGGATTCATCGCAAGCCAAACGATTGCCCCGGCGGTTGCCTTCGAATCCTTCACCTGAGAGACGGCCCTCTTGCGAAGATCTCTTCGGCTGCGGCAGGAAGCCGCGTTCGAGACACCCCCCGAGTCCGATCCTACCGTCTATTGGTATTGCACCTCGACAGGCACTCGGCGCGCGGCGGACTCATAGACGGCGTCCTGCACCGCCAGCGTCCGCAGATACTCGGGACCATCCGTCTCGAAGCGCCCGCCGTCCAGGAGCCGGTCAATGAAGTGCCGCTGCGTGGTGTAGCAGCAATCGCCGGAGAAGGCTCGTTTTTCATGTTTATAAGGATGTGGGCGCTCCGGTTGCCCCAACGGCTGGATGGTGATCTCGCCGTTGCTGCGCAGGCGGATCGAGCCGCCGTTGCCCTCGACCAGGAATTCGCCGAAAGTGTAGCGCGGGTCTTCGTAGTTGCTTTCGTTGTAGCGGTTGGCGTCGTAAAGCCCCATGGCGCCGGAGACGAACTCGAACAGAACCATACCGCAATCCTCGCCTTTGATGACCGGATTCAAGCGCTTGAGAATGGCATAGACACGCTGAATCTCGCCGGCCAGATAGCGGAAGGTGTCAATGAAGTGGACTCCCGTTTCGTAGATCAGGAGCCGAGGATATTCGCGGAAGTAGGGTTGGCGCGCCAGATAGGCATCGTCGCCCCAGCCGTCGCCCATGCGCATGCGGAAATTGAGCGTATGCAGACGGTCGCCGATGACTCCCTGATCGAGCAGCTTTTTGATTTCGCGGTGCCACGGCTGGAACCGAAAGTTTTCGTGAACCATGAACCGGATGCCTGCGGCTTGCGTGTATTCGACGATGGCTTTGGCTTCGGCAAAAGTCGGAGCCAGGGGCTTTTGACAGATAATGTGGATTTTCAGGTCGGCCGCCGCTTTGCACATTTCCAGATGGGTGGGCGGCGGTGTGATGATGTCCACGAAGTCCGGGCGCTCTTTCTCGAGCATCTCGCGATAATCGGTATAGTGGCGTGGAATGCCGAACTTTTCCATCACCGGTTTGGCTTTCTCGATCTTGCTGTTGCACAAGGCGGTGATTTCCACTTCCGGTATGCGCGCCCATGCCTCATATTGAAAGTGACTGAAGTAGCCCACGCCGATTGCCACCCCGCGCAATTTCTCCATCAGTATTCCTCCAGCGGTTTATCTGGCCGCGTCAGCAGCCATAATCCAACGGCGAGGACGTTCAATCCTGCGCCGACATAGAAAAACGTCGTGTCCGACTGGGTCCATTCCAACAAATAGGGAAACGCCAGTCCTGTCACAAACGAGCCCAGATTGCCCGCCATGTTCATCGTGCCCGAAACCGCTCCCGCGTTGTGCCGGCCGATGTCTATGCAAAACGACCACGACGGACCCAGCGTCATATCGGCCCCGAACACCGCCAGCGAAATGCACAGGATGGCTCCGAGCGCGTGCGGCGGCGGCATTTGGATGTAGCCGATCAGCCCCGCGGCCGCCAGCACAAATCCGATCATTGCCGGCGTCTTTCGCGACAAGGCCCAATGCCCGGCGCTGTAGATGCGGTCAACCAGCCAGCCGCCGAAGTAGTTGCCCAGCGCCCCGCAGATAAACGGCGCTGAGGCGTAAAAGCCCGCCACCACCGGGTCGAGCTGGTATTTCGTTTTGAAGTGCGGAAACAGCCACGTCAACATGAAGAAAAATGTGAAGTTGCTGCAGAAATACTGCGTCATGGCCAGCCACATGTTCTTCGACCGCCCAAGAACGGAAAACGACAGCCGGCCCGCGCCGGCCGCTCCTCCCTCCCGCTTCTGCCGCGTCGCCAGAATATGCTGCAACTCCGCCTCCGATATCCGCGGGTGCTCCGTCGGATCGTCGCGAAACCATAAATACCAGAAAATTGCCCAGACAAATCCTACCGCCGCGAGAATGAGAAAACTGGTCTTCCACCCAAACGCCGTGACCATGTAGGCCACGACGGGCAGGGCAAACGCCGCGCCCAGCCGCGAGCCCGAAAAGTTGATCCCTTGCACGCGCCCGCGCTCGGCCATCGGGATCCACGAATACGTCGCCCGCGCCATGCCCGGAAACGCCCCCGCCTCGCCCATGCCGAACAAGAAGCGCACGGTCAGCATTGAAATGAAATTCCATGCGGCCGCCGTCAGACCTGTGCACAGCGACCAGAAACTCACGACCGAGGTTAGGATGATGCGCGGGCCAAACCGGTCGGCCAGCATCCCCGACGGCGTCTGAAAGAGCGCATAGCCCAAAGCAAACGCCGACAGGATCCAGCCCATTTGCTTGTTGCTGAACTGAAACGCCTCGACAATCGAGTCTTTCGCCACAGAAATACATATGCGGTCCACATATAAAAGGACCGACAACAGGAACATTCCCAGCACCAGCCAATAGCGCTTCGGCACGCGATAGGGACGGGTCATCCTACGATTGTCCTTTCTCCTTCGGCGTCGCGGCGGCGGGACAATCCGGCAAGCCCTCGATGGCGAAGGCCCGAACGGGCGATCCGTCGCCTTCGAAGAGTTTCAACGGAACGGCCACAAACCACACCTTTTCCCTGCCAATCGCACCCAGATTGGTCAATCCCTCGACCACCAAAATCCCCGCCTCCAGCAGCACACGGTGGACCGCCGACAACTCCTCGATATTCTGCACGTCGGCCAGCGCCGGCGGTTCCACACCCAGCAGCGACAGTTTCCGCTCTACGCACCATCGCGCCAGTTCGAGACTGACCCGCGGGGCGTGCGTGCGATAGTCCGGCTGATCCATCCGCGCAGACCAGCCCGTTCGCAGAAGCAGCCCGTCGCCCGGTTGGATTCGATCGGCCAGCGCCTGAACGTGCTCAACCGTTATAAGCGCGCGCGGCTCGAGACCTGCCACATTCGCCACCCATGCCGGAACCATGCAGCGCTCCAGCGCGATCTTTTCGATGGTTTCGCCGCCGGGCAGATAGTGCCGCGGCGCATCCAGATGCGTTCCGCCATGCGAATACAAATGCAGCATGCGGGCGTTCCAGCCGTCGCGTTCGAGCGCATGAGACGTTTCCCAGCCAATGCCGCGCATACCTGATCGAAGCGTCAAACTCAGGTCAATGACCCGCCACATTGGGTGTCATCCAGCGTTCAGGTTGGCAATTACCGCCCGCCCGATCTCGGCGGTTGCGGCCGAGCCGCCCAGATCGGCCGGCAGAATTCCCTGCTCGAGCGTTCGCTCGATGCCGGCCACGATCGCCCGCGCCGCGGCCTCCTGCCCCAGATGCTCCAGCATCAGAGCGCCCGACCAGATGGCGCCGATCGGATTGGCGATCCCGCGCCCTGCGATGTCCGGCGCCGAACCGTGAATCGGCTCGAACATCGAGGGATACTGCTTTTCGGGATTGATGTTGCCACTGGGCCCCAGCCCCAGGCTTCCCATGATGGCCCCGCCCAGGTCGCTGAGAATATCTCCGATAAAGTTGGTGGTCAAAATGACATCGAACCGTTCGGGCCGCAAGACGAAGTTGGCGGCCGCCGCATCCACATAGAGCTTGCCATACTGGACATCGGGATACTGGCGGCTGACCTCTTCGATGACCTGGTCCCAATACCACAGGCTGTGGATAAGGGTGTTGGACTTGGTCACGTTTGTCACATGCTTGCGCCGTTTTCGCGCCAGCTGAAACGCATAATGCGCGACGCGTTCGATGCCCTTCCGCGTAAAAATGCTGGTATCCACCGCCATGCCTTCTGGAAATTCGGGCTGAACCACGCCGCCGACCTGCGAGAATTCGCCCTCCGTGTTCTCCCGTATGACTACAAAATCTATGTCCCTCATCGTCTTGTTTCGCAGCGGGCCGGCCACACCGGGAAGCAACCGCGCGGGCCGATAGTTCACATACTGCTGGAACGCCTTCCGAATCCGAAAGGTGTAGCACTTTGCCGGCAACCGATCGTCCACGTCGGGGAGACCGACGGCGCCGAAGTAAATGGCATCGAAAGGTTTCAACCTCTCCAGGCTGTCGGGCGGCATAAACTCTCCGTGTGCTTTGTAGTAACCCGCGCCCCACGGAAACGTTTCGATGTGCAGCCGAAAACCGTGCCGCTCGGCCGCGGCATGCAAAACCTCAAGCCCCGCAGGAATAATTTCGTGCCCGATTCCGTCGCCCGGAACCACTGCAATCCGATAGGCTGTCATACCGTCTCCTTGTTTTTAGACATCGAAAGAAACACTTCCGCGCGCGTCGTACTTGGCGCATCCATGGCGAAGTATTCAAAAACGGGCGAATGCTGGTTGGCTCCGAAAGAAAACGCAACGGAAAAGCAAAGCGGCAATCGTCTTTCGTCGGGGCCGCCCAAACACGACACACAGACGCCGCCCCCAGCCGCATCCGGCGGCGCGGCGCCGTACGGTGCAGTCAGTTCAGCGAGACCGCGCGGTTTTCTGGGCTTCAAACCAGGTGATCCCCTCGTCGGGCCAGCGGCGGACTTTGCGCGCGAAACCAAGGTTCATCAGCGTGTAGAAGAAGCGGTGGACGCCGGGTTTCTTGCGCCAAATGCGGTGCCAGATGGAACGCAGCGAGAAGATGTGTTTCCAGATATAGATAAATCCGCGTTCGACATCCTGGGGCGTCAGGCCGTTGCGCGGCTGCACGACGCAATGCACATTGTCGTATTTTTCCCAGGCGTCGGTAAGGATTCGCTTTTCATCGCGCAAACGGTAATAGGAGCGGGTGTCGGGCAGCGGGCCGAGAATCAGGGCAATGGCCCAATCCAACTGGGCGCGGTTGACGAAATCCACAATCTGCCGGTAGGTGTCGGGCGTATCATTGTCGCGGCCGATCATGAAGGTTCCCATGATGCCGATGTTGTGGGCATGGAAACGGCGCACGAGCGTTTCGTATTCTTCCGGGCGGTTGAACGATTTGCCCATTTCATCCAGTTCGGCGCGGTCGAGCGATTCAAAGCCGACGTTGACAGCGATGCAGCGGCTGTCGCGCAGCATGGCCAGCATTTTGTCGTCGCGGGCAATATTGATCGTGGCATGGCACCACCACAGGACGTCGGCCTCGTGGATAACGCGCGTCAGTTCGGCCAGATACTCGCGGTTGAAGCCGACGTTGTTGTCCACGACATAGAGCAGGCGGCGCGTAGCGAAATAGGGAAAGTCGGGCGAGATGAGCTTCATCGCATTCCACGCCCAGCGAGGAATCTGCGGCTGCGGGACAAACAGCGACTGGATCTCGGCCTCGACCTCGGCGATAGGTCTCATG
Source organism: Candidatus Sumerlaeota bacterium (assembly GCA_017161705.1). GTDB lineage: Bacteria > Sumerlaeota > Sumerlaeia > JADFCW01 > JADFCW01 > JADFCW01. The sequence continues at coordinate 8,529 of JADFCW010000233.1, forward strand.
CGGTAGCTTTTGCCAAAGTATTCCGACACGCCGCAAAAATCACAGTTGTGCGGACACCCGCGCGTGGTCTCGAGGGTCTTGAGCGGCAGATATTTCCACGGGTTCATAAGGTCGCGGCGGGGAATGGGCAGGCCCGCCAGCGACGGCCATGTTTCGTTCTTATAGATGCGCTGAAGCCGGCCGCGTTCGAAATCGCGCAGCAACTGCACCCACGTCCCGTCGGCCTCGCCGACCACGACGGCATCGCAGTGCTGAAGAGCTTCCTCGGGCAGGGCTGAAACATGAATGCCGCCCATGACGACGGTCTTGCCGCGGCGGCGGAACTCGTCGGCGATGCGATAGGCGCGCGGGGCGTTGGGCGTCAGGGCCGAGATGCCGATCAGGTCGGCGTCGCTGTCGAAATCCACATCTTGATAGCGGTCGTCAATGATGCGAACCTGATGCTCGGGGGGCGTCATCGCGGCCACATAGGGAAGCCCTAGATACATGAACGGGAAGGAATACTTGAAGACGTCGGCGCGCCGCTGATTGGGAAGGATCAAGTCTATTTTCAACCTGAAACACTCCGGCGAACAGATGGCGGAGGCACAGCACAGAACAATGAAAACCATGGCGCAGCCGGCAGGCGGGTGTCAAGTGCACCCTTAGGCGCTTTTGTATCAAGATCTAGCCCAAATGCATGTATCTTTGTGAAGCACCCCATGTTTGATCATCACTACAGGCCGCGTCTGGTGCGGCGAAACTTGTCGGGCAAAAGCGGCAGCATGGCTGCCGCAGTCCAAAGCAAAAGCATTCTGCGTTACACTACCAGAAG
>JADFCW010000026.1 GCA_017161705.1 Candidatus Sumerlaeota bacterium
CGTTGAGACTCGCCAAGCCGGGAATGACATGCTGAAGCATTGGCGTTACGAAGGCCAGGGCAAAGTAGCCGTAGATGATCGTGGGAATCCCCGCCAGTATCTCCACGGCCGGCTTGAGTACCCGGCGGACGCGGCCGGAGGCGTACTCGCTCATATAGATCGCCCCCAGCAGACCGAGCGGCAGGGCCACCGCGATGGCGATGGTGCTCGTGAGGAGCGTCCCGGACATCAGCGCCCAGATGCCGAAGTGCTTCTGGGCGAACAAGGGTGTCCACTGGGTATCACCGAAGAACTGCCTGAAGGATACCTCGCGGAAAAACCCGACCGTCTCGACCAGCAGCACCAGGATGATGCCCGCCGTGGTCAAGACCGATACGACGGCGCAGGCCAGCAACATGGTTGAAACGACCCGCTCCGACAGCGGGCGTGGTTTTCGCAAGTCCTTCAATATCCGCGTCATCGGGGTCTTACCGGCCCTCACGCTCCAGCAGTTCGTCGATCCTCACACCTACCTGCGAGCCCTTACCGCCGAACACCGAACCGGTGATCCGCTTGTCCACCCGCACTTGGGCCAGCGTGTAGGCCCGCTCTGGCAAAGGGATATAGCCGACTCCCCTGGCCAGTTTGGCGGCATGCTTCAGGTAGAAGTGGATGAATGCTTCGACCTCCGCCCGGTTGAGCGAATCCTTCCTCACATAGATGAAAATCGGCCGCGACAGCGGCTGGTATGTCCCGTCCATCACGGTCTCCAGGGATGGCGCGATGGGCCCCTTGCCGTTGGTGTCGTCCTCGTCGTCCACCGGCAGCAACTTGAGTTTGTCTTTGTTCTCCTCGTAGTAGGCCAGGCCGAAAAAGCCGAGGGCCAGTTCGTCGCCGGCGATACCCTGCACCAGGACGTTGTCGTCCTCGCTGGAGGTGAAGTCGCCTCGGCTGGAGTGTTCCTTGCCGACGATAGCCTGGGTGAAGTAGTCGTAGGTGCCGCTGTCCACGCCGGCACCATACAGGTGAATCTCTCGGTCAGGCCAATCCGCGCGGACCTGGTTCCACCGCGTGATCTTGCCCTGGGCCTCCGGCTGCCAGAGCTCCTTGAGTTCCTTGACCGTGATGCTTGTGGCCCAGGTGTTCCTCGGGTTGATCACCACCGCCAGCCCGTCATAGGCCACCGGCAACTCGATGTACTCGATGCCGGCCTTGGCGCACGCCTCCGCCTCGCTGGGCTTGATCGGGCGGGAGGCATTGGAAATGTCTGTCTCTCCTGCGGCGAATTTCTCGAATCCGCCCCCCGTGCCTGAAACGCCCACCACGACGCGCAGGCCGGGATTCACTTTCTGGAACTCCTCGGCTACTGCCTCCGTAATAGGGAACACCGTGCTGGATCCGTCAACCCGCACAGTTCCGCTTGCAACCACATTCTTCTTCTCGCACCCAGCCAGGCCGATTGCCAGAACGGCAACGAGAACACACACCATGCGCTTCTTCATTGTCCATTTCCTTTCCAAGGGTAGCTTGTACTTTAATTAGCGACCTCAGCCCAGCGAAGGGACTGATGATAACCACCTGATCAAGAGCATATTCTGACCCCGCCCCGTGAATTCAAGTTTTTTTCTTGATCCTTCACAGCCCCCTATCCTTCACATGGTTTTGTCAAGCGACAGGTGGAGGCTCTGCCGCGGTGTATTGGGGGACGGCAGGGTAGGAAACTCTCCTTGGGTCTTTCGGGGGGCTTCGCTTGGTTGTCGGGGGAACCTCGCTCGGTTGGCGAGGTGCGACCTCACCTCCTCTCTCGGCCAGCAGCCTCTATCCACATCGGCAGCAGGCCGACCAAGTGTTGGAATTCGCGCTGAACCGTCTGGCAGCCCCCCCAGCAGATTGACCGTCACCCGGCGCGCGTGGTAGGCCATGCGGGCCGGCAACGTCAGCAGGTCTTTGTAGCGGTTCTCCAGACCCGCCTTCCGCTCATACAACGACCAGATCGCCTCGGCGTAACCGATCTTCCGACGCACCACCCAACCCCAACAATGCCAATGCCGCGCTTTCGCCCTGCAGGTCCTCCGCTCCACAAGTCCCCTGAGAGCCCGTCAACAACCACATCACCACAGACTTGATCATCGTCAGCCAGTCCATCCTGCGTGTCCGAGCCGGTAGCGCTCGCTTCACCTCCCTTTACAATCCCATCTGTCGCGCCGCTGCCTCCACAGCGGCAACCCGCCGAACGCCGTCACCGGCTCGTCGTCATACTCCCCCCGAATCGCCTTCACCTTCCTCTGCTTCCTGCTGGTCACCATCTGACGTCCTCCTTGACGTCGTTTGCGCTCTTCCCTCAGCGCGCAACTCCAACAACCACAAACTTCCTGACGCCCGGATGGTTTTTGCAAACGGTCTTTTCGAGGCGAAGTGAAAGATCGAGGGATGTGAAGGATCGAAGGCAGGCGCAGGGGCGTTGAAATAAGAGGTAGCGCAGGCTTGTAAGAGTGTACCGAGGTTTTTAGAGGAGGTCCTGAAATGCCCGAAGAAGCCACGCCAGAAGCGGGTCGCGCCACCGGCCGATCAGCGCCAGGCCGAGTGCGGCGGCCAGAGCGAGCATCCGGAAGGGGTAGCGGTGGCACCAGGCGGCAAGGCCCCAGCGGTGCTCGTTGTCATGGTGATAGCGTTCGTGGGCGTCGAGCCGAGCGGCCAGAAGGGCGCGGAGTTCGAGCATCTGGGCTTCGATGTCGGCGAGGCGCTCGTGGAGGTGGCGGAGTTCGGCGCGCATGAGGCCGCGCAGAATTTTGGGGATGTTGGACATAGAAAAGGCTCCAAAAGATCAGACGGAATAGGCGATGCGGACAAAATGGACAAAGTGGGAGATTTCTATTCGAGGTGATACTCGATCTTGAAGCGATAGAGGTTCATAGCGCCGGCACCGGAGTTGCTGAAGATCAATTTCAACACGTAGCTCTTGTTGTCGTCCATCGTATAATCGGTGTCCAATATTTGGTGTGTGGCGGTGATGTCGTCGGTGTGCTGGACGACCGCAGCGCCGGCGTCGTCCACGAGGGCGGCTTCGTCAATTAGGGTGCCGGAGCCGCCGGATTGAGCGCAGGCAACGGTGATGCGGTCAATGACGACGTGGGCGCCAAGAACGTCGGCGGGGACGGCGAATGCGAAATACGCATGGCCGCTTGCGGCAAAGCTCAGACAGGGCAAATGCTGGGCGGGCGATACGTTCGAGGCAGCCGCGATGTAAGCCGCAGTGGGGTGGATAGTCAGAATGAAAGGGGCGTCCGTGCCGTCGGGAAGGGTCAGGCGCGCATCGGCGGCCATGGCGACGTTGCCGTCGGAGTCGCATTGCCAGACGGCGGCATCCGCGGCGTCGCGGATTTTGACTTTCTTGGCACCGGCGGAGTCGTTGAGATCGAGCCAGATGTCCTCGTGCGACTGGATGTGGATATATCGGCTGCTGGCGCTGGTTTTCAGCGAGAGATTGGTGTGGCCGAAGCCGCTGACCTCGGCCGTGAACATATTGGCGCAGTCCACCTGTGCGCTGGTCTTGAAGACGCCATCGGCACGCCAGTGGCGCGAGGCAGACTCATAGAGAAGATAATCGCCGCTGCCGCTGAGACCGGAATTGGACAGATCAATGCCGCGCGTAGGGACGCTGCCGAGGTTCTTGATACTCAGCGCGGCGGTGGTGGCTAGGGCGCCGCCGCCGTCGAGCGTGAGGCGCGGGGCGGTGATCGAGCCGGTAGCCAGACCGTCGGCAAACGAAAGAGTCCCGAAGACGCGGATGGGGGAAAGAAAGTCCCACTGGCCGGCAATGTCTTCGTTGGCGGTGCGGCTGAGAAGGGCGCCCGCGCTAATGCCGTTAATGCTGACGAAATTGACCAGCGCCGCTTCGGGCAGGCCCGACAAGCCGCGGCCGTCGAGCGCAGTATGGATCCGGGCTGCGCCGACAGCGAGATGAGAGAGCGAAGCGCTGGTGGCGCGGACGGGACGCGAGAACTCGAACTCGCCGGGGTTGCCGAAATAGGAAAGGCGCGGAGAGTTGTAGCCAGCGCCGAATTCGAGGACGGCATTGGGGCCGGGCGCTTGCGGCTCGATGCGGAGCGTTCCAACGAAGACAGGCGTTCCGGTGAAGCGCCATGCGCCGGCGATACTTTCGACGGCGTTCTTGAGGACGTGGATCTGGCCGTCTTCGACGTGGCCGCCCAGCGTGGTGTTGTTTCCAATGTCGGGCGGGATAGGCAACTCGGCGTTGTAGTCGGCCGTGTGACGCTGCCAGTGACGCGCGTCGTTGAGATAATGGGCGTGGTCATCGTCGGCGAGGCCAGTCAGTTGGCCGTGGTCGCTGCGGCCGGCCAGCAATTGGGAGAGTGTGACGGTGGCGGCGACGTCCTGGTCGCGGAAGGTCAGCGAGCCGGTGGTGCTGCGCGACAGGCAAACGGTGCCGTCATAGGCGCCGTTGCGGCCGAATTCGACGCGGCCGGTCTGGATGGCGGGGGCGGGAGCGGGAGCAGCGAGCACAGCGAGAACAGCGAGGGCGGCGGCCGCTTGTTTTTGAAATGCCCGAAAAGCCCCAGCGAACGGGATGCGATTTCTGTTATTCATAATTTCTCCCTCCAAAATAATGAAGGCGGGCGCATGCCCGCCTGAGACAGCGAACACTCGGACGGATGAGCCGGATCCGATGGATCTGACGGATTCCGAATCGTCAGCGGGGATTCAGGACGACGATCGGCCCGCCCGCTATAGCGGCGCGTGCTCCACGAGGCTTCCGGCCAGATCGAGCCGGTCTGCCGCGGCACGGTACGCGGCGGCGGCTGTGGTCAGATCGCACGAAAACAGGAAGAGCGTCTCGTCGGCAGCGTGGCACGCGTCGGTGCTCAAGCCCGACAGATCGGCGGATTCGGCGACGGCGCCCCGCAGGAGCAAACGCCCGCTGCAATCCAGCGCCATGACGCTCCGGTAGCCGGCGTGCGGTTCGCCGACGCCAAAGCAGATGCGCTGCTCGGTTGGGTCGTATTCGACAGCCGCAGACATGTCGCTCACGGCGAGGCCGTGCTCGACCGCCTCGCCGGCGAGGCGCAGACAGCCGGTGCGATCGAGGGAAGCGACGCGCCGGCCCGCGATAACGAACACTTTTTCACTGCCGCCGGGCGGATGCACAATGTACGTGTGCGAGTCCTCATACCAGCAATACAGGGCGATGGATTGCAGAGCGAGGGTGAGTCGGACGCGCTGCAGATCGGGAAACTCGACAGCGACAACCTCGCCAGGGGCGCTGTTCAGGCGCGACGGGGCATAGGTCAGCGCAACGACATCGCCGCGTTCGAGGTGCGCATGCGAAATCGGCAGCAAGACCTCGACCGTCGGGCATGGGTGCGCGAGGCGGTCGAGCCAGGCGGCGGCCAGACGGAGCGCCTGACCCGACGGCGCGCTTGCCAGCCAGCGGGCGTGGAAATCGCGGACGAGGCGGCGAATTCCCTGTGCGGCGCCGAAGTCGGGCGATTCGACTTCAATCCATGCCGCGCCGGAACGCAGTTCTGCGCCTGTCAGGGAGTAGGAAGCGCCGTAGCGAAGGCGGACGGCATTGGCAAGGTCGCGCAACGGTTGGCGGCGTTTGGCCAGCGGTGCGGAAAGAAGAGTTGTGCTATCCACCGACGCTGCGGTGTCGGACGCCAGCAGAAGCGGGCGCGAAGGGAGCAGCCGGAGTTTTCCGGCTTCGCAAACGAGTCGGCAGGCGCTTTCGGCGGCGATCTCGTCGAGCAGTTGGCCGACGGGAATGTGAGCGGCGAGGCGGCGGGAAAGCCGCCAGTCGCGGGCGTCGAGCCAGTCGCGGGCCTGCGCAAACGATTCGGCGTCAATGGCATCGGCGGGCCATCCGAGCCCGTCGGGGCTGGTGGCGAGCCATTCGATAAGGTCGGCCGGATTTTCGAGAAGCGTTCCGGCGGGAGCGAGCCCTTCGGCGTCGGCGTCGAAGCGGTCGGCCGCGACGGCGTCCTCGCGCGGCGAATACTCGACCTCGAAGGCAAGGCCGGAAATGCGGATGTGCGCGGGGTCGCCGGGACCGGAAAACTGTACCCGCACGAACGGACAGGACGTTTCCTTTGGGGCGAAAAAGGCCCAGCCGCCGTTGGCTGCCACCAGTGTGGTCAGGTCGAAAACCTGCCGATAGATTTTGGTTGGCAAGGCCAACGGGGCGGGTGTCGAGGCTTCCACAGTGCCCGATCGCCACTGCGGGATCGTGCGCTCGCGGCCGGCGATTCGGGGACGATAGTTCAGAACCAGCCATGCGCCGTAGAGTTTGATCTGGCGGCCGTCGAGCGAGCGGACGGCAAATTGTGTGGCGGCGTGAACGAGGTTGTCGGTCGTGAGGCCGTTGGCTGTCACGACGGCGGAACAGGTAGCGGGAGCGCTGGCGGCCAGCACGGTCCAACTGTTTGCATACTTGCCGGCCAGAGCGACATCCAGCGAAACAGAGACAGGAGCATTCTCGTTCGTAGAGAGGCGAACGTGGAACTCGACCGTTTCCAGGGCAACCTCGGAGGAAGCACCGAGCGGCCGGCGCAGAAGGCGAAACATGAGCGGCGATGCGACGGCCGGCTCGCCGACGGCTTTGTTCTGCGTCCAGGTGCCGAGATTGCCGTCAATGGCGCGGTCGCGGTCGCTCCAGCCGGAGGCGGGCGGCAAGGTTTCGTCAAATTCCACAACGGCCGTCTGCAGGCCGATTTCAAACAGCGGGCGCATGTCAGCGATCTGGTCGCGGATCGAGTCCACGTGGGTGTGGGCCGGCAAGACGGCCATGTTTTCGCTTTGCGGTGGACGAGGGAGAGGAAAAGCGGCGGTTGCATCGCCGCGGCCGGCGATGACGGAGACAGTGCTCGAAGCCAGCCAGTGCTCGGATGCGCAGTATTCAATGGTCAATCGGCAGTGTTCGAACCGGCCGTAGCGCAAGGCGCCGCCGCTCAGGTCGCCGCGGTATTCGACTTCCAGACGCGGGGCGGAAGCGGTCACAACGGCGGCCATGGGCGAGTGGGGGCCTTCGAGTGCAGCCAGCGGGTTTGCGGCCGTGTTTTCCGCAGCGGCAAACCACAGGTTCGGGTCTTCGCGGCTGTCCATGCGCCGGACGGCGCGCGCGGGCGCATAGCGGACTTCGGCAGGCAGAACGGGGAAGACCACTTTCTGGACGTCGCGGCCGGCGATGCGGTCGGCGGCGACGCTGTATTCGGCCGGATCAAGCACACGGGCGCCGGAATAGACGGGGCCCACGGACTGGCAGAGATGATCGGCGACGAGGTATTGAAAGCCGCCTTCGGGGATCGAGTCCACAGCGGCGCCGTCGCGATGGTAGGCGGGCGCAGGGCGGCGGACGGGCGAGTCGTCGCGTCCGAGCGTGCGGCGGATGCGGTCGAGCGCGGAATAGAAAATGACCTCGTCGCCGATTTGCACTGCGCCTTCAGCGGGAAAGACTGTTGCGTCCTCGACGGGGATGACACGCGCGTCGGACGAAAGCGCCTCGCGCAGATAGCCGCGCCGTCCCACGCGCCAGGGCACAAGCGGCGAACGGGCGATGCGGCCGAACAGCAGCGGGATCATTCGGCCGATTGCCGCGGGCGACAGGGCCGGGTCCATCGTGCGGAACAGGCGGCGGCCGATCATGCGCCGGCCGTCTGCTTCGAGCGCTTCGAGCAGATGCAGAATGGCCTTGCCGCTTTCCAGCACGCAGGACTCGACGCGATACGTTTGAATCCAAACAATATCGGCCGGTTGAAGAACAAGGTTGGGATTGGGGAAGATGAAACCGATGCGGACGGTGCGGCCTTCGATGCCGTCGGATTCGACGCGCAATTCGAAGCGGTCGGCCCCCTGTTCGGCGGTGTTGGCCAATTCGATGCGGACGGCCGGGCGGACGGGCGGCGAATCGGGCAAGATCGAGGGCAACACCAGGCCGAGTCCCTCGATGGCAACCACGATGGGACGATAGGCGTGGCTGCCGACAGCAATAGGGCGCGTGCTGTATCGGCCGATGTTATCAGACCAGTCGAGCTCGACCAGCCAGGCAAGATCATGGCTGTGGCTCTGGCGCAGGATGTTCATTTCGAAGGAGAGCGTTTTCACTTGGGGGTCTCCTGGGGGATGAATGGACAGCATGGATGACATGGGCAACAAGGATACAGTGGACGTTAGCAGCAGCTCCGAAAAGGGTTTTGTGTTTCTGCCTGGTTTGCTCAGTCCATGTAGTCCATTCCGACCATGCTTTTTGTTCCGACCATGCTGTCCATTTGGCTCCTCTCACACATACTCGCCTCGAGCGGTCAACTGGAGACAGAAGCTTACCGAAAGCAGGTGGCGTGCGTTGCGCGACCATTCGAGCGCGGGCGCATCGAGCGCCACGCGCCAGATGACCCGCGCGGCATCCACATAGGAGAACGGTTCGAGGCCCCCGGCGGCTTGCGTGTTGAACCATTCCGCCAGCTGCAATGCGCGCTCGTCGGTCAGATCCTCGAAGCGAACGGATTCGACATAATGGGGCGGGCGCAATCGTGTGGCATAAGCCGGGCCGCCTACCGCGCGGACAATCTCGACGCCGGTCTGCTGCGTTCGTTTCGCGGCCGGTTCGAGGCCGACCGGCCACTCGAATAGCGACCGGGGCGTCCACAATTTTGCGCCCGGCGCCTTCCCCTCGCGCGTGGCAAAGGCCACGGTAATCGAGTCGGCAGCGACCGACTGGATGGTGCCGAGAAACTCGATCCGGGTCTGGTCGAATTCGCTGAGGAAAACGCGCCGGCCCGCGCGGAAGGAATCCGCCGCGCCAAGGGTCGGGATAATCCGCACACCGGCGCCGACCGCCCCGCTGGTTTCGCGCTGAACCTCTTTGCTCTGACAGAATAAGGGAATCATGGCCTGGACCTCCGGGAAGCGGGCGATGAAGCAGCGTTGGAACTCATCGCGACGGTTTTCGGTTCGAGGATCGGCCGGACTGCCCGTGCGGCTTCGACGGCTTCGCCGACCAAAAGCAGTGCGACGGAATAGGTCAGCGGCTCGCGCGTTTCAGCAGAGGCCGACGGCAGGAGAGCGCGGAAAAACCCATCGAGAGCGACATAGAGCGCGCGGACAGCGGCGCTCTCCCTGTCGGGCGATTCCGGGGGGCAGGGAGCACCCGCGTCGGCCAGTTGTCCGATTGCCCGCAGAAGGGCGGCGAAGGGTTCGAGCAAATGACTTTGGCTGACCTCGACAACGAGGCCGCCGAGCAGGAGGGCGTCTGCAGGCGGCGCGGCGGCGGGCGCGGCTGAGAGGACGTTGGGAGGGTCGGGTTTTCGGGGATGCGGGTGTTTCCATGCAGCGGCCTGGGGGTGGTAGCACATTTGTTCTACTCCGAAGGCAAAAAATTTGGGGCGCGCATTTACTGCCGCGCCACGCGCGCAACGTGCCGCCGATTGAAATCCGCTGACAGGCAAGTCGTCAATTCGCGCAGGCGCCCTTGGGGACACTTGCAGGAACCAAATCGTCGTGGATTGTTTGGAATCGGAGGCGGGTCAAGCCAGAAAATCGCGTCCGTTGAACTCGCTCAACAAGCCTGGGGTCAGGCCCTCGGCGACAGCGCGCTCGACGGCGTCGGCGGCGCCTTCGCAGACGCGCTCGACCGTCTCTCGGGTTTTGCCCCAGAACGGACGCAGGACATACTCGGTCAGGTCGTCTATCGGCTCGCCTGCGTCTATGCCGATGCGAAGGCGGGGGAACTCGTTCGTGCCGAGATGATGAATGATCGAAAGCAACCCTTTGTGGCCGCCGGCGCTTCCGCGGGCCCGGATACGCAACCGCCCCACCTTCAAAGCTACGTCGTCGCATACGACCAGCAGTTGCGATGGTTCGATTGCGTGGCAGCGGGCAAACGGCGCGACGGCCTCGCCGCTGAGATTCATGTAGGTCGTCGGCTGCATGAGAACGACCTCGCGGCCGGCAATTTGCGCAGTAGCCAGAAGAGCGCGGTCTTTGCGCGATGCGCGAAACGCGGCGCCGTGGCGGTCGGCCAGAAGATCGGTCACCACAAAGCCGACATTGTGCGGCGTATGGCGGTAGTTCAGTCCCGGGTTTCCCAGGCCGACAATCAGTCGAATCATGCGAACCTCGCCCTACTGTGTTTCCGTGACTTTGCGGATGAAGGCCTCGACTTTGGCGGGGTCCTTCTTTCCGGGCGAAGCCTCGACGCCCGAGGAGACATCCACGGCCCATGGGTGCGCGGCGGCAATGGCGTCGGCGACGTTTTCGGGCGTGAGGCCGCCGGCCAGAATCAAGCGATAGGTTTTGCTCAGACCGGTGACAAGCGAATGATCGAACGTGCGGCCGGTGCCGCCGGCGCGGCGCGGATCGTAGGTGTCGCACAGAATGTAGTCGGCGGCATCATAGCGGATGATCGGTTGGAGACCGGCGCGGTCGCGGATGCGAAACGACTTGATGACGGCGATGCCGGCGTGGGCGACGGCGCGGCACTGGTCGGGCGTTTCATCGCCGTGCAGCTGAGCGGCGGCGAGGTCGGCGTCGAGGCAGGCGCCGATGACGTCGCCGGGCTGGGCATTGACAAAGACGCCGACAGGGAGGACGTGAGCAAAACCGGCGCTGCGGACGGCGGCGACAATGTGGCGGGCCTGTTCGACCGAGACGCGGCGAGGGCTTTCGGCGAAGATAAAGCCCAGCAGGCTGGCGCCGCAGCGCGCCGCATGGAGCGCATCGTCCACATTGGTCAGACCACAGATTTTGATTCGAGTCATGGCCGTTTGAAAGGATGGACAGGAGTTACAAGACCAGTCGTTCCTGGGGATTTTGTTTATCCCGGCGGATTTGTTTTTGCAATCAAGTTAGCCAGGGCTGCGCCGGGATCCGGCGAGCTCATAAAGTGTTCTCCGATCAGGACGGCGTGGACACCCAACCTTGCGAGGTAAAGCAAATCGTTGGCGGAGTGGATGCCGCTTTCGCTGACCGCCAGGACGTCGTCGGGCAGCAGCGGGAGCAGGCGTTCGGTTTGCCGGAGGTCCACTTCGAGTGTGTCGAGGTTGCGGTTGTTGATGCCGATGATGCCGGTGTTGGATTCGGCGGCGCGCTCGATTTCGGAAACATCGTGCACCTCGACCAGCGCGTGCATACGCAAGGCCCAAACCACCTCGATGAGGTCGCGCATGCGGGCATCGTCGAGGATGGCGGCAATGAGCAGGACGGCGTCGGCGCCGGCGGCCCGCGCCTCGAAAATTTGATAGTCGTCGAGAATAAAATCCTTGCATAAGACCGGCAATCGCACGGCGGCGTGAACCGCCGCAAGGTGTTCGAGGGAGCCGCCGAAGTATTTCTCGTCGGCCAGAACCGAAATGGCCGCCGCGCCGTTGGCTTCGTAGGAGCGGGCGATGGCAACAGGATCGTAGGGATCGCGAATGAGACCGCGGGAGGGCGAGGCGCGTTTGCATTCCGCGATGACGGCGGGAGGCGATTGCGGATTGCGGATTCCGGACTGGGGATTGCGAAGGGCGTCGGCGAGGTTGCGCGGAACCTCGACGGCGGCCAGCCGTTGTTCAATATGGCGCAGCGGAACGCGTTTCTTGCGCTCTTGGATTTCGCTACGCTTGTGAGCCAGGATTTCGTCAAGAATCATTTCGGGATGCTTTTGGGAAAAGGTTCAACCTTCTTGTTCGTGATTCACACTCGTTGGGTATGTAGAAGATTTACTTAAACCTGTCCACAATATTTGCAACATCGCTTGCATGGGGAAAGGAGCAATGTCAGCAATTATCCTGCATAGTTGTGTCGTTCCGGCAAAAAGCCTTGATTCTGGTGTTTTGCCGCGGAAGGGTGAAGTGCATTTCAAGTGTATTTGTGCGTGGTTGGATGGATCTCATGCGTATCGGCATCAATGCACTGTCGGCAGAGAACCGGAGCGGCACGGGTCGCTATGCCACGGAACTGGTGCGGCATCTGGCGCGGCTGGATTCGCAGAATGATTATACCATCTTCCTGCACGACGATTCGCCGCTGTGCAAGACGCTCAGGGGCGTCGAGAACGTGCACCTCAGCCGGCAGCCGCGCCGGTCGCGTCTGACACGCATTATTTGGGAACAGGTGCGGCTTCCCAAATTGATCGCGCGCAAGCATCTGGAGGTATTCCACGCGCCGGCGTTCGTTCTGCCGGGCCGATGCGCGGCCCGGATGGTGACGACGGTCCACGACCTTGTGTTCATGCGCTATCCGGAAACGTTCGGCTATTTCCGCCGCAACTACTTTCACTGGGCGATTCCGCGCTCGGCCTATCGCGCCGCACGCGTGATCGCCGACAGCGAGGCGACGCGCCGCGACCTCGTTGACCTGTTCGGAGTGACCGCCGAGCGCATTGCGGTGGTGCCGCTGGGTGTCGGGGCGGAGTATTTCGAGCCGGCCCCGCCCGAGGCCGTCGAGCAGGCGCGGGCGCTCTTCCCGCTGCCCGAACGCTACATTCTGACGGTCGGCACGATCGAGCCGCGCAAGAATCTGGTGCGGCTTCTCGATGCCTATGCCGCGGTCCGGAAACGGCTGAAGACCGACACGCCCGCTCTTGTTCTCGTCGGGCGCAAAGGGTGGAAATACGGCGAGGTCTTTTCGCGCATTGCCGAATTGCAGTTGGGCGGCGACGTGGTCTGGAGCGACTTTCTCCCCGACGATGTGGTGCGGGCGGTGTATCAGCGCGCTGCGCTGTTCGTATGCCTGTCGCTCCATGAGGGATTCGGCCTGCCGCTGCTGGAGGCGATGGCGTCGGGCACGGCGGTCGTTGCGTCCGACCGCTCCTCGATGCCGGAGGTGGTGGGCGATGCAGGCGTGCTGGTGGACCCCTTCGCTGTCGAGGCAACGGCCGAGGCAATGACGGCGTTGCTCACGGACCACGAGCGGCGGGCGGCCTTGGCGGAGCGAGCGCGTGAGCGGGCGCGCGGCTTCTCATGGGAGTTGACAGCGCGGCGGACGCTGGCTATCTATCAAGATGTTGGGTCGTAAAGTTCACGAGCGAGCAGACAATCACCGCGTTAAGTTTCCAGCAAGGTTCCCAATCATATTAACGATACTGCAAGGGGATGAATTTTTGCTTCGTTGTCTTTTCCCCGCGTCCGGTGCGGGTATTTTTCGCGAGCAGCGAGTCAACAGGCGCGCTGCAGCGGGGGGAAAGAAGGCAAACTAAAGTTTGCACTGCGAACGGCAAACTGAAGTTTGGACTACAAGCATCGCGAACGCCGTTCTTGTTCCCTTGGAGTGAAAAGGCTGCTAGCTTTCGGTCCTGGAGGCAAAATTCAAAATACTGAGACGGGAATTCTCAGAGCAATCAGGCAGGGATCTATGTGTGGAATCATCGGGTGTCTCGGAACGGGCGATGTGACGCAGATGCTGATCGAGGGGCTCAAGCGCCTTGAGTATCGCGGCTACGACTCGGCGGGCATGGCCGTGATAGCGCAGGACGGCATGAAGGTGCACAAGGTTGTCGGGCGCGTGGCCGAGCTGGAGCGGACGCTGCCAGAGGATTTTTGCGGTCCGGTCGGCGTAGCGCACACGCGGTGGGCCACCCATGGCGCGCCGTCGGTCGTCAACGCGCATCCGCACCTCGACAGCAAAGGCCAGCTGGCCGTGGTGCATAACGGAATCATCGAGAATCACCGGACGCTGCGGAGCGTACTGGAGTCGCGCGGCTGCGTGTTTCGCAGCGAAACGGATTCCGAGGTGCTTGCCCACCTGATTGCGCACTATTATCAGGGCGATCTTCTGGCCGCTGTGCGGCAGGCGCTGCGCGATGTGCGCGGCACTTACGGCATTGCGGTGATCAGCACGCTCGAGCCGGATGTTCTGGTGGCGGCACGCAACGGCAGCCCGCTGATTGTCGGCGTGCGCGACGGCGGACTTCTGGTGGCCTCCGATGCCTCGGCGCTCGTGGCTCATACGCGCGACGTGATCTATTTCGAGGACGGCGAGATTGCAGCACTGCGGGCCGACGGCCTGCGCACCGTTACCCTCGAAGACCTCGAAGTCAGCAAGACGGTCGAGCGGATTGACTGGGATATGGACCGACTGGAGCGGGGCGGATTCGATCACTTCATGCTGAAGGAAATCCATGAGCAGCCGGAGGTGATTCGGAACGCGACGCGCGGGCGGCTGCTGGTCGAGGCGGGCGAGGTGAAACTCGGCGGGATCACGCTGTCGAACCGCGAGCTCAAGAAGATCCGGCGGATTGTGATCACGGCGTGCGGGACGTCATGGCATGCGGCGCTGGTCGGCGAGTACATGCTCGAAAGCTATGCGCACGTGCCCGTCGAGGTCGAGTATGCCTCGGAGTTTCGCTATCGCCGGCCGCTGCTCGAACCCGACGATCTGGTCATCGTCATCAGCCAGTCGGGCGAGACGGCCGACACCCTGGCGGCGTTGCGCGAGGCCAAGGAGCGGGGCGTTGTCACGGTCGGCATCTGCAACGTCGTGGGCAGCACCATTGCACGCGAGACCGATATGGGCATCTATACCCATGCGGGGCCGGAGATCGGCGTCGCCTCGACCAAGGCGTTTACCGCTCAGCTGACCGTGTTGGCGCTGCTGACGCTGCGGCTGGGGCGGCTGCACTACATGACGCCGGAGACGTCGCGCGAGATTGTGCGGGCGATGGCGGAATTGCCCGTCAAAGTCGAGCGCGTGTTGGAACACGCCGAGGAGGCGAGGGCAGCGGCGGAGCTGTTTGCGGTCACCCAGAACTGCTTGTATCTGGGCCGCGGCTTCAATTTCCCCGTTGCTCTCGAAGGCGCCCTAAAGATGAAGGAAATTTCCTACATCCACGCCGAGGGCTATCCGGCCGCCGAGATGAAGCATGGCCCGATCGCTCTGGTGGACAAAAACATGCCGGTCGTGGTGATTGCCACGCGCGACCGTGTCTATGACAAAATCCTGTCGAATATCGAGGAGGTCAAAGCGCGCGGCGGGCGCATTATCGCCGTGGCGACCGAGGGCGATCGCGAAATCCGCCGCCATGCCGATTGCGTGCTCTATGTGCCTGAAACGCTGGATTTGCTGACGCCGCTTCTGACGGTCGTGCCGCTGCAATTGCTGGCGTACTATGCGGCCGTGGCACGCGGGTGCGACGTGGACCGCCCGCGCAATCTGGCCAAGAGTGTAACAGTGGAGTGAGGAGGCGTTGAGCGAGGCTGCGGGACGGAACGAAGTGCAACACTTCTCCTCTTGTCCGGCGTCCCGCGGTGTCCAGGCTGTTTGATTTTGTCCATGATTCATTCCAGTAGAAAGGGAGTACTAATGTCGGAAAAACCTACTCGCGTTCTGTTCTTGTGCGTCGGCAACGCCTGCCGCTCGCAAATGGCCGAGGCTTTGTTGCGGCATCTGGGCGGCGCGCGCTTCGAGGCCTTCAGCGCCGGCTCGATACCCAGCGGCATTTTTTCGATGACCATCCGCGCCCTTGAAGAAGTCGGCATTGACGCAAGCGCGCAGTTTTCCAAGCATTGGAGCATCTTTCTGAACGCACCGCCCTTCGATTACATCATCACGCTCTGCGAGCCTGAGGCAAAAAACTGCCCCATCATCCCGGCGGGCAAAGGCGAACGCCTCCATTGGCCGTTCGAGGATCCGGCCTCGGCCACGGGAAGCGACGAAGAGCGCATGGCGGTGTTTCGGCGCGTGCGCGATCAGATCGCCGCGAAACTATGCGAGTTTTTCAACCTCGAGCCGATGAAAAAAACATCCGACGGATCGGCCTGATCCGTCCCCTTGTTCCCGCTCCGGCCGCGCCTCACATGCGGAAGACCTCGCCGAGACGACGGCCCATGAACCGCGCGGCGAGCAGGAAGCATACCAGCAAAAACACCATTCCCAGTATCCCCATGGCGCTGGCGACAAACGGCCCGTCGTCTATCCGGCCGACCAGGGTGTAGATGGCTTTGGCAATCGGATAATGCTCGCGGCGGAATGCCAGCATTAGGCTCTCGCTGACCTCGAGCATGGCGAAGGCAAACGCCAGAACGCCGCCGGCCATAAGGTGGGGAAAAATCAGCGGGATGGAAATGCGCCGCATGGTGGTCAGAGGCCGCGCGCCCAGATTGGCCGACGCCTCCTCGAAGACCACGCTGGTCTGCTCGAAGCCCGCAATCGCTGCCCGCACGGTGAACGGCAGTCGCCGGATGCTGTAGGCGACAACCAGCAGGAGTGTGGGATTGACGCGGGGATCGAGCCACGGCACGCCGGCGAATCCGCTCAGATAGCCGAACGCCAGCACGATGCCGGGAAGCGCTAGGGGAAGCATAGCGAGAAGTTCCAGAAGGGCACGGCCGCGAATTCGCCGCCGCGTCAGATAGTGGGCGATGAGGAATCCCAGGGCCAGGTCGGCCGCGGTGCTGAACAGGCTCAATAGCAGGCTGAACCGGATGCTCGACAGAGCCAGCGGATGGTGAAACAGCAGACGATAATAGTCGGCCGTGTAGCGTTCGGGCAGGATGGAGATACTCCAGCGCGCGGCAACGGACTTGAGAAACACGCACAGGTGGGGCAGAACAGCCACAGCCGTGACGCCGAGCATGAGGGCCCAAATGGCCGCCGCCGTCCAGGGTGCGGCGCGGCGCTCGCGCGATCTCAGGCCGCCGCGTTCGCCCGTCGCCGTCCAGCGCGCACGGGCGGCCCAGCGCGACAAGACGAAAACCAGTGCCGTCACCAGCAGAACGATCAGGACCAGCGCATAGCCGATTGGATTGCTCTCAGCCTCGTCCACCTGGTCGAAGATTTTCACCGGCGCGACTTCGCGGTAGCCGAAAATCAGCGGCGTGCCGAGATCGGTGAAGGCCCAGATGAACACAATGATGGCGCCGGCGAAATAGCCGGGCAGAATCAGCGGAAACGTAATGTCGCGGAACAGGCGCCAGCCGCGCGCTCCGAGGTTCCGCGCCGCCTCTTCGAGCGTCGCGTCCACGGAGGCCAGCGCTGCCATGAGGTTGAGATAAATAATCGGGTAGAGGTGGAGGCTCTCCAGCAGCACGACGCCCCAGAAGCGATACCGGCCCAGCCAGTCAATCGGATTCTGCTCGTTGATCAGACCCAGCCGCATGAGCAGAAGATTCAACGAGCCGTAGCGGGTGAGAAAGTGATAGACGCCGATGGCGCCGACAAACGGCGGCAGGATCATCGGCGCCAGCATCAGCGCCGACAGCGCCTGCTTGCCGCGAAACGCATAACGCGACATGGGCAGCGCGAGGGCAAACCCGATCAGGCTGCTCACGACCACTACGCACAGCGCGATCGCAAAACTGTTGCCGAGCGAAATCCGGAAAATCGGATTGTCCCACAGAAGCCGAAACAACTCGAGCGTCGGCTTCCGATCCACCACAAACGCGCCGCGCACCACATAGCCGAGCGGATAGAGGAGAAATACCGCAAGAAACACAACCACGAGCGCGAGAGCAGTCAGATCGAAACGACTGAACCGCCGGCCCATGAAAGCGTGAGGGGAGTATGCTGCCATGGTCGTTTGTCTCTAAGCGCAAAAAGACCATCAGTCCCTGATATCGAATTTGGGGGTAAGCCATTTACCCTGCGTGTAGTTCGAATTTTTGTTTGCCGTGTTTTTTTCATTTCAACGAGCGTTTGGCCGACATCGGAGGCAAGAGAAATGCCCCGCTGAACCGCAAGAGCATACTGCAAATTAAAGTTTGAATTACAGATCTTTGCGTCTCAGCTTCTCCGTGAAAGGCCATTATTTGTTTTCCGGCTTTAATAGAACAATATCTTCCGGCGCAACGGAGAGCGTAACTTCGCTGCCGTCGGGGATAGGCAGGCCGCTCCCGACCGTGCGAATCCTCAGGGGCACAGCGCCATCGGCCGCGCTCAGATCATACTCGATCGTATCGCCCAGGTAGTTGCCGCCAAGCACGCGCGCACGGAAGCAATTGACGGCCTCGGGCTCGGCAGCCCCGACCACGCGCGCCGATTCGGGGCGGAAACAGCAAACGACAGACTGTCCGGGGGAAAACCCGCCGGAATCGGATGGATCCGCCGTCCCGGGGCTT
This sequence comes from Candidatus Sumerlaeota bacterium, assembly GCA_017161705.1. Classification (GTDB taxonomy): domain Bacteria; phylum Sumerlaeota; class Sumerlaeia; order JADFCW01; family JADFCW01; genus JADFCW01. The sequence goes on from JADFCW010000026.1 coordinate 18,024, forward strand.
TCGGCTTCGGCCGCAACCAGAAGGCGGCCAAGCGGGCCAGCCACCTCGCACCTGCCATCGGTCCGAAGGACCGCAATGGTGCCATCCACAAAATTGGCGTCGCCCAAAAACCGTGCAGCAAACTGCGTCCGCGGACGCCGGTAGCAGGCGTCGGGCCGGCCTGTTTGCTCGATCCGTCCGGCGTTGAGAATGGCAATTCGCTGTGCCATCGAAAGCGCTTCTTTCTGATCGTGGGTCACATACAGCGTCGTAATACCGGTCTGGCGATGGATGCGAACGATCTCCCGCCGCATTTCCAGCCGCAGGAGCGCATCCAGATTGCTCAACGGTTCGTCCATCAGGAGGACATCGGGCCTGACCACTAGAGCGCGGGCTAACGCTACCCGCTGCTGCTGGCCGCCCGACAGCTCGCCAGGGTAGCGGCCGGCAAGATCGGCCAGATGGACGATCTCGAGCATTTCGGCCACGCGCCGGCGCCGCTCGGCCGCGCTCCACCGCCGTACGCGAAGTCCGTATTCGACGTTCTGCGCCACCGTCATGTGGGGCCACAGCGCATAGCCTTGAAACACCAGGGCGGCGTTGCGCCGGTGCGCCGGAACGGAGGTGATGTTGCGGTCGTCAAAAAAAACGGTGCCCGAATCGGGTTCGACCAAACCGGCGATTGCGCGCAAGAGCGTCGTCTTGCCGCAACCCGAAGGGCCGATGAGAAAAAACAGTTCTCCGGGGGCAACCTCGATCGAAACGTCGTCGAGAGCCACGGTGCTCCCATACCGCTTGCTCAGATGCTCGATGCGAACGCGAACCGCCATGGCCGTCCTTCGGATGGTGAAGTGTTCCCTACTCGATGGACGTTAGGGCTGCAGGAAAGAAAAGGTCAAGTCTGAGGATTTGCCAGTGTAGCGAAGCGTCGCGCGGCGCGGTCAGGCAGCGGGCGGCTGCGCGTGGAGAGCATCCAGCCGGTCGCGCAGCGCGCGGTCTTCGGCGATCACGCGGGCCAAAAAGTCTTTGACCTCGCCGTCGGTGCACTGTGCATGATACTGCTCTAAAACGGCTAGGTCTTGTTCGACGGCTTGAAGCACGCGCGGGAGCAGGTACCGGATGCACAGGTAGTTGCTTTCCACGACGCCGGGGGAAAATCCGCCGCTCTGTGGGACGCCTTCGAGTTTGAGAATCAACCGCGCGGCCTCGGCTGCCTGCCGCCGCCCGGCCGCCGCCGCGGCCTCGATCGCTTCTTGAATCGGACGGTCTTGCGGCGGAACATAGGGAGAGGCCTCGGCCAGATATGCTGCCAGCGAGTGGACCTTTCGCTGCATCACATCGTTGAGGATTTCGACTGTTTTCTCGGCTGTTTCGACCATGGGACGTCGGCTTTAAAACTCCGTCAGGTTCAGGGGAATGGAGCCGGCGATGTTTTGCACCGGGGTCCAGAAGACGAACAGGAAAAAGACTGCCGTCGCCAGCACAACCAGCAATCCGCCGCCAAGTGTCGTGATTTGCAGGGGCGACGGGTCTTCCGGAGGATCGAACACCATCGCCTTGACTATCCTTAAATAGTAGTGGGCGGAAACCACCACGTTGGCCACGGCGATCAGCGCCAAAACAATGGCCGAACTGGAACCGGATTTGATCAGCGCACCGAACAGTTTGAACTTGGCCAGAAAACCGGCCGTCGGCGGGATGCCCAGAAGCGACAGCAAAAAGATGATGAACAGAACCGCGACCAGCGGCGACCGGTGGATCATCCCGCGATAGACCGCCAAGTCGCACCGGTCGGTGAGGTTTTCAATGTAGAGCACTACAAAAAATGCGCCGAGATTCATCACCAGATACACGGCCAGATAAATCAGCACGGCCTCGAACGCCTCGCGGTTCAACACGGCAAAGGCTGCTGCCATATAGCCGGCGTGCGCAATGCTCGAGTAGGCGAGCAGCCGCTTGAGATTGGTTTGCCAGAGGGCGATCAGATTGCCCACGGACATGGTCAGAGCGGCCAGGAGCAGCAGGATTGTCCAGGGCTGGATACTCTGGATCGCGAGGGGAACCGCCTGGTCGGTTTCGACCTGGCAATAGAGGGGATATACGACGCGCAACAGTGCAGCGAACCCAGCCGCCTTAGAAGCCACCGACAAGTAAGCGGTGATTGCTGTCGGCGCGCCCTCATAGACATCGGGACACCACGAGTGGAATGGGACGAGGGCCATTTTGAATCCGAGGCCGACCAGCAGCAGGATCAGTCCGACGCCCAGTGCGGCGGCTTTCTCGGGCGCCACACGGTAGAGATCGGGCAGGGTGGTCGTGCCGGTCACTCCATACAGATAGGACATGCCAAACAGCATGACTGCACTGGCCACTGCGCCGTAGAGAATATATTTGAGCGAAGCCTCGGTGGCCCGACGGTCTGTGCGGAAGTACCCCACCAAGACGTAGGAGGGCAGACTGATGGTCTCGATAGCTAGATAAAGAACCAGAAAATCGCGCGAGGCGGCCGTTATTGACATGGCGACGGTGGCCAGCATCAGAAGCGCGTAGTATTCGCCGGAGCGCTGGCCGCGCATGGGTTTGGCCTGCAAGGAAACAAAGACGGTCGCCAGTGCGGTTGTGACAAAAAGCAGCGTCAAGAGCAAACCGAGGCGGTCGAGAATGAGGCGCTGGCCGAAAATCGGGGCCGGGGATTGGAGCGGATGTGCAGCCCAGGCCGGCGCCAGATTCAGAAGGAGCCCGAGCAGCAAAGCGAGTGTTGCGCCCAGACACGCCAAAGCGACCAGGCCGGTGAGATAGGAACGCCTCGCCGGCAGAAACCAATCCACGACAATTACCAGAATCGCCGCCGCGCAGAGCAGCAGGATCGGCAATCCCGGCATCAGGTCATTGAGGATTTCCTGCCACGTCACTGCAAGCAACCTCGGGCCGCGATCGGGCGGTCTCAGAATCCCGACGCAACCGGATAGAGTTGGTGAATCAGCGCGACCATCGTTCCATCAAAAACGCGCAAGGCCAGGTTGGGGAAAATGCCCAGCACAATGCACAGCACCGCCAGCGGTGCGAGCGTGAAAATCTCGATGGCATTGGCGTCGGGAAAGGCCTTGTATTCCGGTTTCAGTTCGCCCAGATACACGCGCTGCATGCACCAGAGAATGTATCCTGCTGTCAGAACAACGCCCACGGAGGCCATCAGCGTAATGACGCGCGCATAGGGCAGAATGCTTTCATCGGCGGTGAAGGCGCCAAGAAACACCATTACCTCGCTGATGAAGCCGTTCAGACCGGGCAAACCCAGCGAAGAGAAGAAGCCGACAATAGCCAGAGCAAAATAGCGGGGCATGTGGGCGCCAAGACCGCCGAAGCGCGCAATTTCGCGATGATGGGCGCGGTCGTAAATCACGCCCACGAGCAAAAACAGCATGGCCGACGACAGACCATGATTGAACATTTGAAATACCGCGCCGTTGACCGCCGCACGGTTCATGGCCGCAATCCCCAGCAACACATAGCCCATGTGGCTGACACTCGAATAGGCCACCAGTTTCTTGAAGTCCGTCTGAGCCATGGCGCAAAACGCGCCGTAGATGATGTTGATCAGTCCGAAAACGGCGATGATATAGAGCGTCGAAACGCCGAGAGTCGTGCCGGTCGTAGTGTCCGTGAACATCGGCAGATTAATGCGGAAGATGCCGTAGCCGCCCATTTTCAACAGTACGCCGGCAAGGATAACCGAAATGGCGGTTGGAGCCTCGACGTGGGCGTCGGGCAACCATGTGTGGAAGGGGAACATGGGGATCTTGATGGCAAAGCAAATAAAGAACGCCCAGAAGAGCAGTTGCTGAATGCCGAGGGCCGTGCGGAAGGGCTGTTGCTCGATGAGAAAGTCTATGTCAAACGGGCGGCCGGTATGGCGGTATTGGAAATAGAGGGCCAGCATGGCCAGCAGCATCAGGACGCTGCCGACGAGGGTGTAGATGAAGAACTTGATGGCGGCATACTCGCGGCGCGGGCCGCCCCACACGCCGATCAAAAAATACATCGGCAGGAGCATCAGTTCCCAGAACACATAGAACAGGAACAGGTCTTTGGCGCAGAACACGCCCATCATGCCGCAGACCAGAAGCTGGTACATGGCGTGGAAACCCTTGACACCCTTTTGAATGCCAAACGCGGCAAAACAGGCGAGGAAGGAGAGCAGGCCGGTCAGAAAAATCAGCGAAACGCTCAGGCCGTCGGCGCCCATGTAGTATTGAATATGATACGTCGAGATCCAGTCGGCCTTGACCACAAAGTAGAAAGTCCCGCCGGACGACGGCCCTCCCAGGGCGAAATATCGCCCCAGCATCAGACACGTGAGGATAAACACGATGCCGGTGAATACGGCGGACGTCCACCGGATGGCTCCGGCTGCCCGCGCCGGAATGCACAAGATCACCAGCAGCCCGACAATCGGTACGAACGTGATCAACGTCAGCAAAAGGGAATCTGGAACAACCATGGAACGCATCCTCGTGGATTATTCTAAATCTTCCAGAACAGCAGGAGCAGCACCGTTGCCCCCGCGACCAGAATCAGAATGTAATTCCTTACCAGGCCCGTTTGCGTGAAACGCAGAAGACGGCCGGCAAATCCAGTGGTCCAGGCCGTGCCGTTGACCGCGCCGTCCACTACGCCCCAATCCACACGGCCGACCAGCCACGCGCCCGCGCGTCCGGCCCAACCCCAGAAATTGACCACGGCATCTATCACGTAGGTATCCACAAGACGGATGAAATAGCACAACGCCAGATAAGGCAGAATGACGCAGGCGCGGTAGAGGTGGTCCATGTACCATTTGTTGAGGAATAAAACATAGAGCGGCCGGAAAAGTCGGGCAATCGCTTCGGCGCGAATCCATTGAAAATAATACACTAAGGCTGCTCCGATCAGACCCGCTAGAAAGACCGTAATCGAGCCAACCAACGCCTGATGATGCGCTTCGGGAAGGAGATGGACCGAATCTGTTCCGTGCTCTGAGCCGCGGCCTGCAGCGGCCGACTCCGCCCCATGCGCCGCGACGGGTTCAGCGGCCGGAGCGGTCTCGGCCGAATGCGCACCCGGCGTGGGGCGCTTCACCAGCGTCGAGAACCAGCTGGCCTCGTGAATTAGCCCAAACGTACGGTTGCTGCCGACAAAGCCCAGAGACAGGACGGCCAGCACGAGCAGGGGCAAGACCATCGCCCAGGGCGATTCGTGGGCGTGGTGATAGAGGTGCTCGTTTCGCGGTTGGCCAAAGAAAGTCAGAAAGATCAGGCGGAACATATAAAACGAGGTCAGGCCGGCGGCGCCGAGAGCCGTCCAGCCGAGAATCTTGTGCGTCGGATGCTGCATGCCAAACTGCAGCGCCGCCCCGATAATCCCGTCTTTGGTGAAAAAGCCCGAGGTCAAATACGGAAAGCCGCAAAGCGCCAGCGTGAAAATCAGAAACGTGGCAAAGGTGACCGGCAGTTTTCGCGCCAGCCCGCCGTATTGCCACATGGATTGCTCGTGATGCGCCGCATGAATGACCGACCCCGACCCTAGAAACAGACCGGCTTTGAAAAAGGCATGGGTGGTCAGGTGGAAAAGACCGAACAGGAAGCCCGCGGCGACGCCGCCGACTTCGCCGCCCACGCCCAGACCGAGCATCATGTAGCCCAGCTGGCTGATGGTCGAGTAGGCCAGCACCTTTTTGATGTCGTCCATGACCAGCGCGATCGTGGCCGAGAGCGCCGCCGTAATCGCACCGATGTAAGCCACAAACAACAGCGCTTCGGGCGGGAAGAACGGGTGCATCCGCCCGACCAGATAGACGCCGGCGGCGACCATCGTGGCCGCGTGAATCAGGGCGCTGACCGGTGTCGGGCCTTCCATGGCGTCGGGCAGCCAGACGTGCAGCGGGAATTGAGCCGACTTGCCCATAGCACCGAAAAACAGGCCGATCGCCGCCCAAAATCGCAGCGAGCCTTCGAGACCCAGAATACGTACGGAATCCGACATACCGCCGTCGTGAACGTAGCGGAAAATGTCCTCGTAGCGGAAGGAACCGACATTGGAATAAATCAGGAGGATGCCGATCAACATGCCGACGTCGCCGATACGCGTCGTGATGAACGCTTTGATCGCCGCGTCGGCCGCCGATTTGCGCTCGAACCAGTGCCCGATCAACAAGTAAGAGCAAAACCCCACCAACTCCCAGAAGATATACAACGTCAGAAGATTGTCCGACAAAACCAGACCCAGCATCGAGGTGGCGAATAACGAGAGACAGGCGTAGTAGCGGCCATAGCGCACATCGCCTTTCAAGTAGGCCGATGAATAGAGAAAGACGAGGAAGCTGACCACCGTGACCACGACGAGCATGACGGCCGTGAGGCCGTCGAGCAGGATGCCTACGCGCACGGCGCCCGACGGCGATACGCCCTCGATCGGTGCATGAGCTGCGGCGCCGGCCGCACCGGTCTGGGCAGCGTGCGATTTGGGGAAGTTGAGCCACAACCACTCCCAGCTGCGCTGCTGACTGAGAGGCTGATGGTGCGCCGCCGCGCGGAGGGCACCCCCGAATATGACCAGCGCAAGGATCAGCGCAATGCCCATGAAGGAGATGACAATCCAGTCGCCGTGGCGCGGCAGCCGGTTGTGAAACAGTGCGACAATCCCAAACGCCGCCAGGGGCAGCAGAAAGATGGCGATGCACACATGGATAAAATAGTCGGCCATGAGAACCGTGCGTCCGTTATTCCTTCAGTTTTGAGGCATAGTCCACTTCGACCGTGCCGAATCCGCGGAACAGATTGATGATGATGGCCAGGGCGACCGCTGCCTCGCAGGCAGCCAGGATAATGACAACGATGGCAAACACCTCACCGTCGAGGTTGTTCCAATAGCGCGCAAACGCCACCAGGTTGACATTGGCAGCGTTCAGGATCAACTCGATGCCGATGAGAATGCCGACGGCGTTTCGTCGGGCAATGCACGCCACTATGCCCATGGCAAACAGAAAGGCTCCGGCCACAAGATAATGCGTCAACGTTATCGGAAACATGACAAGCCGTTCCTGCTCAATGGTCGTTGCGCCGCACCAGATAGGCCGCGCCGATCAGGGCGGCCAGAAGGGTCAGCGAGGCAAATTCGAAGGGGAACAGGTACTTCCCCAGCAAGAGCGTGCCTAGAGCTTCGAGAGAGGATTGCTGTTCCGCCGGTGCCGGCTGGCCGGCCCAGAACGCCCGGACGATAATCACCAACAGCGCAAATACCGCCGCGCCGGCGGCCACGGCCAGATAATAGGTCCGCCGCGTGGCCACGCCCAGGATGACCGGCAGCGGACTGGTCAATAAGATGCCGAACAGCAGCAGCACCAGAATTCCGCCGACATAGACAACCACCTGTGTGACCGCGAGGAAATCAGCCCCCAGCAACGCATAAAACCCGGCTACGGCCAACAAGGTGAAGAGCAGCGCAAAGCAGGCGTTCACAATGCTGTACGAGAATACGACAATGGCGCACGAAACCACCAGCATCGCTGCCAGAAAATAGAAGATGATTGCCTGGACCACTTCAGCGCTCATGGGTTTTGGGCCTTTTCCGCCGGCGCAGTCTCGCGCGGTTTCTTGGGCGCGCGCGCCGGCAGGTCTTTCATTCCCGGCCACAGCCGCTTCCGTTGCTCGTCGGGATTCGTCTCGTGAAACCGAATCGTGCAGTCGGCGCGCCGATAGCACGCCAGGTCCCAGTCGGCCGTCATCCATAAACAGGCCGTGGGACAGACCTCGGCGCAGAGATTGCAAAACAAGCACAGACCGTAGTGGATTTCATACCGAACCAGCTTGCGTTCCTTGCCTTTTCCTTCCACTTCCAACCGGATGCACTGGACGGGGCAGACCTGCTCGCATAGCCGGCACATGGTGCACCGGTCGGTCTCGTAGGCATGCCAACCGCGCCAGCCCTCCGGCACATCGGGCAGGGCTTTGGGATACTCGACGGTAACCGGGCGCGAAAACAAATGTTTCAGCGTGACGCCTAGACCGAGCGTGCAGCTCACAACGGCGCGCCAAACCGTCTGCCCGTATCGAACCAACGCCGAGGCCTGACTACTCAAGAGCACCCGCCTCCAACATCTCCGTTGTTGCAACCATCCCGAATTCTCACAACACCAGCGCCCAAACAGAGGCGCCGATCAGGCAGATAATCCCCAGCGGCACCAGAACCTTCATGCAAAGATACACAATCTGATCCACCCGCACGCGCGGATACGTCCATCGAAACCACAGCATGACAAACATCAGAAAGAACGACTTGCCGATCATGTTGGCCATGCCGATCAGCGCGCTCAGAACCGGTCCGGCTTCCCAGTGCACCTCGCCGCCCCAGGCCAGAACGCGCGGGATCGGCGCGTGCCAGCCGCCCAGGAATAACACCGCCGTCAGCGCCGAGACCACGTACATCGTGGCGTATTCCGACAGATAGAAGATGACAAACCGCATGCCGGAATACTCCGTATGATAGCCCGCCACAATTTCCGATTCGGCTTCGGGCAGATCGAACGGCGTTCGTTTGCTGCCGGCCAGACCGGCCAAATAAAAGGCAAACATGCCGAGGAACGCCCACGGGAAACCGCGAAAGATGTTCCAGCTGAAAATCCAATGCCCCTGCTGGTCTAAAACAATTGTTCGCAAATTCAAATGGCCTGACAGGACGGCAACGGTCAGTACGGCCAGCCCCATCGGAATCTCGTAGCTCATCATTTGAGCGGCCAGACGCATCCCCCCGTAGAGCGACCATTTGTTGTTGGAGGCCCAGCCGGCCATGATGACTCCAACCACTTCGAGGGCGGCAAAAGAAAGCGCGTAATAGACGCCCAACGACAAGTTGGAAACCACCAGGGTCTCGCTGAACGGCAGCACCACGAACGGGGCAAAGGCGCCCATAAAAACCAGAATCGGCGCCAGACGAAAGAGAAACCGATGGGCTGTCTGGGGAATAATATCTTCTTTGACCAGAATCTTGACGGCATCGGCGATCAGCTGCAGCAGACCAAACGGCCCCACAATATTCGGCCCCTGGCGCGCCTGCATCCGTCCGGCCACGCGGCGCTCGGCCCAGCCGAAAAACAACGCCACCACGGCCACGTAGCCCAGCATCGCCGCGCAGGCGATCAGCATTGCCGCGCCGATGCGCAGCATTTCCGGCACGCGGGCGTAGTCCAGGCCGACCAGTGCGAGTGCGGTCTGGATGACAAAGTTGATAATATCGGTCAGGGTTCCGGGCATTGCAAAACAGTCCTGCGACGGCCTATCGGTCCACCTCTCCCATTACCACGTCTATGCTGCCGAGGATCATAATGACATCGGCGACAAGGCAATTGCGGGCAATGCGGTTCAGAATGCTCAAGTTGCAAAAGGACGGCGCGCGAATGCGGCACCGCCACGGCTTGTCCGTCCCGTCGCTGATCACATAGAATCCCAGTTCGCCCCGGGGCGCCTCGGTGCGCACGTAGGCCTCATTGGCCGGCACTTTCAGAATGCGCGGCACTTTGGTCTGATACGGTCCTTCCGGAAGACCGTCGAGCACCTGCCGGCAGATTTTGACCGACTCGCGGATTTCCAGCATTCGCACCCAGTATCGGTCCCAGCTGTCGCCGACAGTTCCCTTCAGGCCCTGCCCAATACATACCTGGAAGTCCAGTTTCGGGTAGCAGGCGTAGGGGACGGCCTTGCGAATGTCGTGCGCCACACCGGAGCCGCGCAGCACCGGTCCCGTCAGCCCGTAGGCAATGGCAAGGTCTGCTGGGATGATGCCAACGTTGGCCGTGCGGCGAACAAAGATTTCATTGTCGCTGAGAAGCGTGTTATATTCGACCCATCGGCGGTCCATTTCATCGAGAAAGCGGCGAATGGCCTTGGCGGTTTCGGGCGAGAGGTCGCGCATGACCCCGCCGATTCGGGCATAGTGGTACGTCAATCGAGCACCGCAGAGCTGATCGAAGATGGACACGATGGTTTCGCGCTCGCGGAACCCGTAGAAAAACGGGGTGAACGCGCCGGCCTCCATGCCGAACGTGCCATAGGAAAGCAGGTGGCTTGCAATTCGGTTCAGCTCGGCCGCCAGGACGCGCAACCACACCGCGCGCTCGGGCACTTCGATCGCGGCCAGACGCTCGACGGCCATCGCCCAGCCGAGGTTGTTGTTGGCCGACGCCAGATAATCCAGCCGGTCGGTGTAGGGCATGAATTGAATGTAGCTGACCTTTTCGGCTATTTTCTCCTTGCAGCGATGGAGATAACCGATGTAGGGCCAGACCTCGCGGACCCATTCGCCGTCGGTTTTCAACAGGCAGCGCAGCACCCCGTGCGTGCTGGGATGCTGCGGGCCCATGTTCACCAGGATTTCATCGGTTTTCAGCGACTGCACCATACCGGATTGAGTCGGACTTAGAAATTGGGCTTTTCCGCCCGTCAATCGGGCGCGTTCGAGATTCCGTGATAGGATTCCGGAGCGACATAGTCCTTGCGCAGAGGATGCCCTTCCCAGTCGTCGGGAAGCAGGATGCGCCGCAGATCCGGATGCCCCGTGAACACAATCCCCAACAGGTCGTAGGTTTCCCGTTCGTGCCAGTTGGCCGCCGGATAGATGTCCGAAATCGTCGCAATGCTCGGAGCCTCGTGCGAAAGAACGGCTTTGAGCGTGACACTATGGCCAAAACGCAGCGACGTGAGATGATAAACCGCCTCGAAACACTCGCCGCGATCCACGCCTGTGACCGCCTGCAACATATCGAATTGCAGGGCAGGGTGATCTTTCAGAAACGCTGCCACCTCGCGGATGCGCTCGGATTCGACAACCCAAAAGGGGTCGGCCGTGGTCGTGCGGAACTCGCGGACGCAACCCGGAAGGTGCTGGATCAGGATTTCGTGGATTTCTTTCGCTTCCACGGCCAAAAGCCCTCGCGCCAGACGCGCAAAATCGTATCCTGACGAATCTTGTCCTGCAGCCGCATAATCCCATCGAGCAATGCCTCGGGCCGCGGCGGGCAACCCGGAATGTAGACATCCACCGGGACGACGCGGTCCACGCCCTTGACCACGTGGTAGCCATGACGGGCGTAGGGCCCGCCGGCTATGGCGCAGCCGCCCATGGCAATCACATAGCGCGGCTCGGCCATCTGATCATAGACGCGCCGCAGCCGCGGGGCCATTTTATAGGTCAGCGTGCCGGCCACAATCATCAAGTCGGATTGGCGGGGAGAGGGACGGAAAGCCCCCGCCCCAAAACGGTCTATGTCGGTTTTCGGCCCGCCGGTGGCCATCATTTCGATGGCGCAGCAGGCCAGACCGAACGTTACGGGCCAGAGCGACCATGCGCGCGCCCAGTTGAGAACTGCATCCACCGGCAGGACCAGCACATTGCGCTCCATCCGCCCCTCGCACAGCTGCTCGTAGAGGGACAGAATCCGCTGTTCCTGAAACGTGCGTTCTGCCGGGGGCTTTGCCTGGATTCGGGCAATTTCGCCGTCCAGCCGCCGAATCACTCGAGGTTGTTCACCGCTTCGATCTAACATGGACGTGCTCGATCCGCAACTGTGCCGCCCGGCTCCGAGCGGCCGCTGTCTTTTTCCATGCCGGCGGTAATCCATTCCAGACACCCAAACCGCCATGCGTAGATCAAGGCTACGACCAATACGACAACAAACACCATGATCTCGCCAAACGCAAGCCACCCGAGGCGTTTCAACACCACCACGACGGGAAAAAGAAAGACCACCTCGACGTCGAAAACGAGAAAAACCAGAGCCAGACGGTAGAAAGCGATACTGTAGCGAATCCAGGACGAGCCAATGGCAGGTTCGCCGCACTCATAGACTTTCATTTTTTCGGGATCAAAGCGATCGCGGCGGAAAAAACTGCCCAACGTCAGATTAAAAACTACAAATCCGACGGCGGCGGCGAGAAACAGCAATATATTTGCAAACCCGTATTGAAGCGGTTCTGAAGAACCCATCGTTGCTCCAAAAAAGCGCCTGCAAGTCATGCCGGCCGCGCGAAAACGCGGTTACCGAATGGCAGTTCCTGCCGGTTCGATAACGAACTGTCAAACAGATTTCCAATCTAAATTTAGAATCTATGCGTATAGGAGAATTATACATTCTGTCCCCCCAGCAAGAGCCTGTCCGGGCAGCTGGGAACCCGTCGAGAAATGCTTGTTTTACTCGATTTAGCGGGCGGTTTTTGTAGAAATACCACTGATGAAGGCGGCTATTCCATTTTCCGGTGCGTCAGAATGGCGCAGATTCGTTTGGCGTCGTTTGGACCGGCGGGAAGATACCGCTTTTCGTAAAGCCGGAACAAGGCGTTGAGCAACCGGCTCGATTGGAGTGCGAACAGCCGGTTGCAGAGCAGCCACTCGATCATCTTGACCGCGTGCGCGTTTCGATTGAGATAAAAAGTTTCCTGCGCCGCAAAATGCGGCTCCAGTATGCGCCGAAGCGAATCCGCGCTGAAATGCTGATAGTGTTTGCGCGGCACTGGCACGTTGGGCGTAGGAACGGTCACAATCAACCGCCCGTCGGGCAGAAGAGAACGCTGCAGACCGTCCACGAAGGCTTCGAGGCCTTCTGGCGGGATATGCTCGAGCGTTTCGATAACAGAGACCACGTCGAATTGCTGCGGCAGCATTAGCGGATCGCCAAAGTCGCCGCAAACCCACTCGACGTCCGGGCAGAAGGCCTGGGCAAAACGAATGGCTGCTTCCGAGCGGTCAATGCCGACGAGCGTCCGATCGGGGAATCGCGCCCGCAATTCGGCCAAAAGCCGGCCGTCGCCGCAGCCGACGTCCAGAAGCGATCGAAACGGCTGCGACTCTATCTTGGCGATGACAAAGCGAAGATAGGAGAGGTATTCATAGCCCCATCGCCACGTGCGGGTCGGCGAAAAGCGTCCCTCCTCGATCTGCGGGATATAATGATACGGGAATCGGTAGCGGCGTTCTTGGACTTGCTGGCGGTCGCTGGCGGCCATCGGCAGGAACCTTGTCGGCCGAATTGGACTGGCAAATCACTTATGCGGCATTCGGTGCCGCCGCGCCTTGCGGCGTCTCTTCGGGGATCGCCCGCGCCACAGCGGGCAACAGCGTCATCAATGCAAAGCAGACCCAGATCAACAGACCGATGGTATAGCGAAGCGAGTAGCTGGTAATGCCAAAGGCGGTTATGGCGATCAACAAGGCAAAGAAGCCGGCGACCACAAAGCGCCGTTTGGTTTGGCGCTGGGTAGCCCGCCATGCCTGACCGATCTGAAGCGCCAACCCCGCGGTAAAGGCGGCAAATACGGCCATGGCAATCAGCCCGGACTCGACGGCGATTTCGAGAAAGTTATTGTGCGCGTGCGGTGTCTCCATCTGGGCCGCGCGTTCCGGATAGGTGGTCTTGATATAGTCCTCAAAAACTTCCCAGCCGGCGCCGAGGCCCAGAACCGGATGCCGGCGGATGATGTCGAGCGACCAGGCCCATAATTGCCGCCGCAGACCGAACGTTGTCTGATTTTCGGTATAGGTCGTGCGGTCGAAAATCGAAAGAAGCCGCTCGCGCACCTGCGTCGGGGCCACAAACCATCCCATCACCGCGACTGCGGCGAAAATCCACACGCTTCGCCAGTTGATCATCAGGATCAGCGCCAGCGCCGCCACCGCCAGCGCCACATATCCGCCCCGCGTCAACGTGACCAGAATACACCAGATCGGCACAACGGTTGAAATGGCCGTCAGTGTTTTCAACTCCCAGTTTTGTGTGGAAAAAAACTGCAGCCAGACAAACAGCGTCACCAGAAGCGCAAACGAACACAGGCGGTTGTGGTGCTTGAACGGCCACTGGTTGCGCAATTCGGTCTGCCCGTCGGCGTTGACTTCCTCGCGGAGGATTTCGGCGCGCAAAAATTCGCTTTTCCACTCGTGCCCGCCGTGCAAGTATAAATACCGCGCCGTCAGCGAAACCGACGTCGTAATCACCCCCGTCAGATAGATTGTCGCTATGACCAGCCGATACTGCCGCCAGGAATACAGACTTTCGATCG